>NZ_JADGIA010000157.1 GCF_019683635.1 Thermogemmatispora sp.
GATTATACTATAATCATTGGTATGATAAACATACCATCTGGTCTCTGACCAGGTAAAGATCCTGGCAGCAGCGGAGAAAGGATTGTACACACCTATTCAATCCAGCAAGCTGTTCGAACAGATTGCGGAACAGATCGAGGAGCGTATTCTGCGAGGCGAACTGCGCAGCGGCGATCGTCTACCGAGCGAGCGCGAACTAAGCGAGCAATTTGGGGCGAGCCGGACGGCGGTCCGAGAAGCCATGAAGACGCTGGCTCAACGGGGGCTGGTCGACATGCGACCGGGACGCGGCACCATCGTCATCAATGCCACCTCGCGCGCCATGCAGCAGACCTTAGAGCTAATGGTGCGTGTTGGGCGCGAGGACGGCTATGCCAATCTGGTCGAGCTACGGGAGCTACTTGAGCCGGGCATTGCCGCCCTGGCGGCGGCACGGGCGAGCGAAGAGCATCTTGCGCGCCTGCGCGCGGTTGTTGAGCAGATGGATGCCAGTCTCCACGATGTCGAGGCCTACATTGCCGCCGACAACGACTTTCATCGCACGCTCGCCACAGCCTCGGGCAATCGCCTGATCCTGACCTTTGTCGACTCGATCGTCGATCTGCTCAGCGAGCAGCGCAAACATATCTCGCGCATCGGTGGAGCAATGGAGCGGGCCCAATATCATCACAAGCGCATTCTGGAAGCGGTGAGCCGCCGCGACGCCGAAGCCGCCCGCATTGCCATGCAGGAGCACCTGCACCAGGTCCGCCAGGATCTGGAGACGGCCAACCGCGGCTAGGCGCAGCAATTGATGAGCGCCTCTGCTGGGGTGACCCCCCTGGCAGTTTAGCGGGCCAAACGGCCTGGCCTGGCTGTCGAGGGGGGCGGGCCGTTGCTCCTCCCTGCGCTGAGACTGTTCGTCATCGCTGATGAGATATACTCATCCTATTGTCCTCTCATCAGGCTACAATGGCTGGCCGGGCAGCAATGTCCGGGGAGCCGCGTCGCCAGTGAGGCCCGCGGGCCAGCCGGGGCGCTGAGTGAGAACGCCGCATCAGTCAGGAGCGGGAGAAGCACAACGATGGTCTCAGAGCACCTCACCTCATCCGAAGGGCGTCCGCTGGCGCTTGACGAAGCCAGCCGGGCGCGCGAGCGACAATTTTGGCTGAGTCTCTACGAGCAGATGCTCACCATACGCCTCTTTGAAGAGCAGGTGAACGAGCTATATATGAGCGCCAAAATGCCGGGCCTGGCCCACCTGTACAGCGGCGAAGAGGCGGTGGCCGTTGGGGTCTGCGCGGCTCTGCGCCGCGACGACTACATCACCAGCACCCATCGTGGTCATGGGCACTGTCTCGCCAAGGGCGCCGCCGTCGACCGTATGTTTGCCGAGCTGCTCGGTAAGCAGCCCGGCTACTGTCGCGGCAAGGGCGGCTCTATGCACATTGCCGATCAGGAAAGCGGCAACCTGGGAGCCAATGCCATCGTCGGCGGCAGTGCTGGTATCGCCACCGGGGCCGCCCTCTCCTGCAAGCGGCGGGGCAGCGGTCAGGTTGTGGTCTGCTTCTTCGGCGATGGCGCCTTGGGGCAGGGCCTGCTCTACGAGGCCATGAACATGGCTGCGCTCTGGCAGCTGCCCGTCATCTATGTTTGCGAGAACAATCTCTACAACGAGTACACGCCCAATCGCGAGACGACCGCCGGCGACATGCTGGCCCGCCCCCGGGCTTTCGGCATTCACACCGAGGAAGTCGATGGACAGGACGTGCGCGCTGTCTACGCGGCTGCTGTGCGCCTCGTCGAGCGCGCGCGGCGCGGTGAAGGACCGGCCTATCTCCAGTGCAACACCTACCGCTTCTACGGCCATCATGTCGGCGACATCCAGCGCAGCTACTACCGTTCCCGCGAAGAAGAAGAGTGGTGGAAGGCGCAGCGCGATCCCCTGAAGCTCCTCGGCTCCTGGCTGCGCGAGCAGGGACTGGCCGAGGACAGCCACTTTGCTGAGATCGAGCGCCGCGTGCGTGCCATGATCGAGGCAGGAGTGCGCTTTGCTCTGGAGGCTCCCTATCCTGATCCGCAAGAGGTGGCCCAGCATGTCTATGCCTAGTGCCTCAAGCGCAGCAAGTGCGCCACAAGTGCCACAAGCGCCAGAGGGCTGGCGCGAGATCACGCTCGGGCAGGCCATTCGTGAGGCGCTCGCAGAGGAGATGCGCCGTGATCCGCGTATCCTCCTCTTAGGTGAAGACGTCGCCGAAGCCGGTAATCCTTTCAAAGTACTCAGTGGCCTGGTCGAGGAGTTTGGGCCGGAGCGAGTCATCGATACGCCGATCTCAGAGGCCGGCTTTACGGGTATCGGCGTGGGCCTGGCGATGACTGGCATGCGGCCCGTTGTTGACATCATGTTCGGGGACTTCCTGACGCTGGCGATGGACCAGATCGTCAATCAGGCGGCCAAGGTGCACTACATGTCTGGCGGCAAGCTCAAGGTGCCGCTGGTAGTGCGCACAACGCTCGGGGCCACGCGCCGCTCGGCGGCCCAGCATAGCCAGAGCCTGCACGCCTGGTTTAGCCATATCCCCGGGCTGAAGGTCGTGCTGCCTTCAACGCCCTACGATGCCAAGGGCTTGTTGAAGACGGCCATTCGCGATGATAACCCGGTCCTCTTCTTTGAGGACAAGATGATGTACCAGCTCAAGGGGCTGGTGCCCGAGGGAGAGTACACCATTCCCTTCGGCGTGGCTGATATCAAGCGCGAGGGAAGCGACCTGACCATTGTGGCCACGAGCAGCATGGTCCAGGTGGCCCTGGCCGCCGCCACTGAGCTGGAGCAGCTCGGCATCAGCGCTGAGGTCATTGATCCGCGCACAACCTCGCCCCTGGACAAGCAGACGCTGATCGAGTCAGCCAAGAAGACCAGCCGCGTGATCGTTGTCGACGAGGGCTATCAGAGCTACGGGGTGACCGCCGAGATTGCCGCCGTCATTAGCGAAGGCGCCTTCTACTATCTCGATGCCCCGGTCAAGCGCCTCGGGGCCCTCGATGTGCCAGTACCCTTCTCGCCTGTTCTGGAGGATCTGACCGTGCCGACGCCAGCCGCCGTCGTGGAGATGGCGAAAACCCTCTGTGGAAGAGCCTGAGACTCTGCCAGCCCTCTCTCGCTCCTGCCTGCTCAGCGGGAATGAATAGGCTTGCGGCGAGATCCGCGGTCAACGGCAGGGAAGCGACCAGTCAAAGATGTTCTGCATCTCAGCATGACCGTTGTCGTTACAGCTTCTTGTCAGCGCGATCGACGTTGATCCGTAGGCGTGCGGCGCCAGGTGGGCAATACCTGGCGCGGCGCTGCGACTCTGAGGGAGGAGAAACTCGCTATGGCGATCAAGACGTATGGACCGATGGCCGTTGACTGGGAGGTGCGTGTCGACTACGAGCGGCTGCGCCGCGAGCGACTGGCGCGGGTGCAAAAATTGCTCAGGGAGTCCGAGCTAGGGGCCTTGCTCTGCTTCGACATGAGCAACATTCGCTATATTACCTCGACCCACATCGGCACCTGGGCCATGGACAAGCTCTTCCGCTTTACGCTGCTGCCACGCGATGACGAGCCGATTCTGTGGACCTTCGGCTCGGCGGCGCGCCATGATCAGCTCTATGCGCCCTGGATGGGGGAGCGGGCGCGTGCGGGCATCTCGACGATGCGCGGGGCGATGGCGCCCGGCTCTGGACGTGCCGAGGATGTGGCGCGCAAGATCCGCAGCGAGCTGGAGGAGCGCGGCCTCCTGCATGAGCCGCTGGGGGTCGATGTCATTGAGCCGCAGGTCCTCTTTGCCCTCCAGAAAGAAGGGATTACCATCGCCGACGGGCAGAATCTCATGCAGACGGCGCGCATGATCAAGACCCAGGATGAGATTACCCTCTTGACCACCGCCTGCATGATGGTTGATGCGGCCTACGAGGAGCTGTATCGCTGGATGCGCCCGGGTGTGCGCGAGAATGAGTGTGTGGCCCTGGTCAGCAAGGTCCTCTACGATCTCGGCTCGGAGCACGTCGAAGGAGTCAACGCCATTTCAGGCGAGCGTTGCAGTCCTCACCCGCATGTCTTTAGCGACCGCGTGCTGCGTCCGGGAGATCCCGCCTATTTTGACATTCTGCACAGCTTCAATGGCTACCGCACCTGTTATTACCGCACCTTTGCCGTTGGCAGTGCCTCGCCAGCGATGGTGGACGCCTACAAGCGTTGCCGCGAGATCCTCGATGTGGCCATCAATGCCATTAAGCCGGGCGTGACCACTGCCGATGTCGTCAAGCTCTGGCCGCGCGCCGAGGAGTTCGGCTTCCCCAATGAGGAGGCGGCTTTCGCGCTGCAGTTCGGCCACGGCGTGGGCCTGACGATCTGGGAGAAGCCGGTGTTCAGTCGCCTGGTCTCCTTTGATCACCCCGAGGTCATCGAGGAGGGCATGGTCTTCGCGCTCGAGACCTTCTGGCCCGCCAGCGACGGCTGGACGGCGGCCCGCATTGAGGAGCAGCTTGTGGTGACGAAGGACGGCTGTGAAGTGATTACGCGCTTCCCCGCCGAAGAGCTACTTGTGGCCGGTACGCGCTACTACACCGTCAACGGGCCGCTCTCTCCCATTCGTGAGGTGCAGTCGCATCTGAACACGGCTGCTGGCCAGGGTGGACCGCGGATGCCGGCGCCAGCAGCAACCTCAGCAGGTCATACACTCTAGCTCTTGCCCGCTGGTCCGTTCCGGTCTGGTCTGCTCGCCTGTTCTGCCGGCCCTGATCGTGCCAGGTTCCCCCAGACAGGGGGCAGGCCAGACCCTGGGTCACCGCGCCTGAGCTGAACACCGATTATCAGAGCAACAGAAGAGCAGAGGAGTGCACTGATGGCGACCAGGGTCATCATGCCCGCGTTAGGAATGGCCCAGGAGACAGGGAAGATTCTGCGCTGGCTCAAGCGCGAGGGCGAGCCGGTGCACCAGGGCGAGCCGCTGGCTGAGATTGAGACAGATAAAGCGACCGTCGAGCTGGAGGCACCAGCTTCGGGTCTGCTGAGCGCGATCACGGCCAGAGAGGGGGAGGACATTCCTGTGGGGCAGCAGATTGCCCTGATTCTGGCTCCCAGTGAGCAGCCCCTGGCTGGGCCTGCCTCGACGGCAGCGGCAGCGCGCCAGCCGGCTGAGCGTGAGCAGCAGCATCGAGAAGAGAGGGACGCCGGCGAGGCGGTCAGGCCAGCGGCAGCTTCCAATCCGACCAGTACCAGCCCGCTCACAGTGGAACCCCCTTCCCCTGCGCTCACGGACGAGCATACGCGCGGCTCGGGGAGGCTGGTTTCTCCTCTGGCTGCGCGCATCGCTGCCGAGCATCAGGTCGATCTGCGTCAGCTCCAGCCCCAGGGGCGGCGCATTCAAAAGGCGGATGTCCTGGCCTATCTGGCCAGCCATCGCATACAAGAGCCGACAACGAGCGGGTCTGCTGCTCGCTCGTCCGGGCAAACGCGTCTGTTGGCGGCCTCGCCCAAGGCCAGGCGTCTGGCGGCTGAGCTGGGGCAGGATCTGGCGGCCCTTGCCCGCACTGGTCTCGGCAGTGGCCCCGAGGGGGCGATCCTGGCTGCTGACGTCCTGGCTGCCGCCTCCATCCAGGCAGAGCGGAGAGCGACTACTGTCGCCCCCCAGCCGACCCAGGTGAGCGAGGAGACAGCGGCGACAACGACGCTGAGCCAGGTCTGGCGCCTCATGGCCGAGCGCACTGTCCAGAGCTGGCAGCAGGTGCCGCATTTCTTCCTGCTGCGTGAGGTCCAGGCAGGGCGGCTGCTCGCCTGGCATCAAGCCATGCAGCGGCGCTGTTCGCCCGAGGTCACTTATACTGATCTGCTCGTGCGTGTGGTGGCCGCAGCTCTGCGGACCCATCCCCAGATCAACGCCTCCTGGCAAGATGGGCGCCTGGTTCGTCATGAAGCAATCAATATCGGCCTGGCCGTCGCCACCGATGAAGGGCTGGTGGTGCCGGTCATCCACGAGGCTGATCGCTTGAGCCTGTCGGCCCTGGTGAATGCACGCAAGGATCTCGTCGAACGGGCGCGCAGCCGGCGCCTGCGTCCCCAGGATCTGCAGGGAGGGACCTTTACCATCAGCAACCTGGGAATGTATGGCGTCGACGCCTTCAACGCCATCATCAATGCGCCCCAGGCCGCCATCCTGGCTGTAGGGCGCATCAGCGAGCGCGTCATCGCCGTCGCCGGTCAGCCGGTGGTCGCGCCCACTATGCTGCTGAGCCTCTCCTGCGACCATCGCGTCATCGATGGGGCCCGCGGGGCTCAGTTCCTGGCTACCCTGGCCGAGCTGCTGGAGGAGCCGCTGGAGCTGCTGGCCTGAAGCCGGCTCCTCGTCGCAAGGCCCCTCGCTTGGGCCGGCGATCTCACTCACATACGACAACTGCCAGGAGCGGAGGTCGATAGAAAGAAGAACAAACTAAATACCGAGCAGGAGCTGTTTTTGTCTTCACTGGTGCCTTACTGAAGCAGAGCATTGCAGAGCAGCGACAAGAACAGCGTTGTTCTGTGGCAGGCCCTCAGTCGGGCAGAGCAGGATCGGGCGATTTATGACGCGCAATCTATTTCGGGCCGTCCACGCGGACAGACATTATGGAGCAGAGGCGCCCACCTGCCCGGGGGGACGGTGACTTTCCGCCGGAGACGGGCAAGCCCGGCTGTTCTGTCGCGAGGCGTCGCGTAAGGAGGACGACATGAAGTCTTTTCGTCTCTTCGTCACGACAACCGTGCTGCTGGTTCTGATATTGACCGGTTGCAGCGCCGCCCAGAACGCTGGCAGCAGCACCAGCTCATCGAATGGGCTGCCGCCAGCGGGTCAGCCGATCGTCATCGGTGGCACCCTCGGCCTGACCGGAGCCTATGCCGGCCCCTCAGCTGACTACAAGGCCACTTATGATTACTGGCTCCAGCAGGTCAACAGCCACGGCGGCCTGCTTGGCCATCCCGTCAAAATGATTATTTACGACGACGAGAGCAATCCGGCCACCGCTCAGAGCCTCTACCAGCGGCTCATTCACCAGGACAAGGTCAACCTTCTGCTCTCGCCCTATACGACGGCCATTGGTGGGGCCGTGCTGCCGATTGCCGCCGCCAACCACATGATCCTCTGGAACGGCGGTTTTGTGGGCATCAAGCTTTTCAAGAGCAGCCAATGGATGATTGGCTCCTATACCTACCAGGAGCCTGACTACAGTCGCGGCGTCTTCGAGATGATCGACTCCCTGCCGGCCAGCGAGCGACCCACGCGCGTGGGTATCGTTACCGAGCAGAATCCCTTTACCCTGGCCGTGCGTGATGGCTACCAGGGCCAGGGTGGGGTCATCAACTTCGCCAAGCAGCGCGGAATGCAGATCGTCCTCAATGAAGAGTATCCGCCCACGGCCACCGACGTCAGCGGCCTCATCCAGCGGGCCAAAGCGGCCAAGGTCGATCTCTTCTTCGCCCTCTCGCTGCCCAACCCGGCGGCCCTCATCGCGCGTACCGCCTACTCGCTCGGCTTCAAGCCAAAGATCTACTGCGCCTGCGGCTCGCTGGTGACCTCGCTGCCCTACTGGGCCCAGTTGGGGCCTGCAGGTGAGGGCATTTTCTCCACGGCGATGGCTGTGCCTAGCGACAACTACGACGGCATCAACGACCTCTTTACCATGCTGCAGCGGGTGCGGCACGAAACCGTCTTCAGCCAGTACGCCGCCGTCGCCATGACCATTCTGCAGGTCATGCAGCAAGCGGTTGAGGGAGCACGCACACTTGATCAGCAGCAGCTGCGGGCCTATGTCCTGAGCCATCGCTTCAACACCGTCAATGGTCCGCTGACCTTCGATCAGTACGGCATGCCTCGCTACAATGCTGTGCTGGTGCAGTATCTCAACGGCAAGAACGAGGTAGTCTGGCCACCCAGTCGGGCTACCGCCAAGCCACAACTGCAGTAGCGACGCCTATGGCGGGAGGGCCTGTCTCCTGGCCTGGCACTGACTCCAGGAGACAGGCCCTCCCTCTGGCACGCTGTCGAGTCGAAACGGGAGAGCAACGATGGAACCTGTCTTGCAGGTCGACTCCCTCTCGAAACGCTTCGGGAGCATTGTGGCGCTGGAACGCGTCTCATTTGCGCTGGAGGCTGGCACCATTCTGGGGCTGATTGGACCAAATGGCTCCGGCAAGACCACCTTGCTTAATACGCTGAATGGCCTCTATCGACCCGATAGCGGCGAGATCCGCTATCTGGGCCGCCCAACGCGCAACCTGCGTCCCCATCAACTAGCCTTGTTAGGGATCAGCCGCACCTTTCAGAATGCGCGCGTCTTCCACACGCTCACCGTCACCCAGAATATGCTGGTGCCGCTGGTGCATGCCCGCGTACATAGTGCCGAGGCCCAGGAGCGAGCGCGCCAGCTGCTAACCTTTGTCGGCCTGGAGCGCTATCAGGCTCTGCCGGCCAGCGAGCTGTCGGGCGGTCAGCAGAAGCTGTTAGAGTTCGCTCGGGCTTTGATGACAGAGCCGCGGCTCGTGCTGATGGACGAACCGTTTGGTGGCGTCCATCCCGAGATCAAGGCCCTGCTGCTGGAGCGCATCCGCGAGGCGCAGCAAGAGCGCCAGGTCTCCTTTATTATTGTCAGCCACGAGATCCCCGACCTGCTGAGCCTGGCGCGGACCATCATCTGCATGAGCTATGGGCGAATCATCGCCCGCGGTAGCCCGCAGGAGGTCAGCGAGCACCCCGATGTGATCGCGGCCTATCTGGGCCATGCCGGGGGGCAGGCCCAGATCCAGACCTCGCCCTCGTCGCCAGTTTCGTCTTCTTCCTATTTTGAACAGGCAGGAGGGCATCCGTCATGATGAGGCACGCCGCCGACGTGCCGGCAGGCTCTGGCGCGCCCTCGCCCAATGGACTGGCGTCGAACGCCAACGCTGGCTTGAGCATGCGCGGAGTCACTGCCGGCTACTATAGCCACGACCTGGTCTTGAACAACGTCAGCCTTAATGCGCGTCCGGGGAAAGTGACCGTGCTGCTGGGGCCAAATGGCTCAGGCAAGTCGACAGCTCTGCGCGTTCTCTATGGCCTGCTCAGGCCGCGCAGCGGGCAAATCCTGCTCGACGGACGTGAGATCACCACGGTGCCGCCTCAGCGACGCCTGGCTCTGGGTATGGCTCTGCTGCCGCAGGGACGCTCGGTCTTTCCTGAGCTGACTGTGCAGGAGAACCTGGAGATCGGCGGCTGGCTCCTGGCGCGCGATCGCCGCCGCCTGGCCGCTGCGCTGGAGGGGGTCTACGCGCGCTATCCCTCGCTCAAAGAGTGGCGCCAGAAGCAGGCTGGCAGCCTGAGCGGTGGCCAGCAACGCCTGGTTGAAATTGGGCGCATGATGGTGGCCGATCCGCGTGTCATCCTGATCGACGAGCCTTCGGTGGGTCTGGCGCCGGTCATCGTCGATCAGGTCTATGAGGAGATTGCCCGCCTTAAGGAGGAGCAGCGGACCATTCTTCTGGTCGATCAGAATGTGCGCGCCGCCGTGGCCCTGGCCGATTATATCTACACGCTGGAGTATGGTCGCAACAATCTGGAGGGCGAGCGCGGGGCCTTTGAGGACCGGCTGGAGGCCCTGATCAAAAGCTGGCTGCGCTTTTAGCGCGGGCAGAGAAGAAGAGAAGGAGAAGCGCTATGCTGACAACGGTCAGCCTGTCGCTGCTGGTGCAGGCGCTGGTCAACGGCCTGCTGCTTGGCCTGGTCTATACTCTGATTTCGCTCGGCCTGAGTCTGACGCTGGGCATTATGGGCGTGGTCAATGTCGCTCACAGCACCCTCATCATGCTTGGCTCCTATCTGGCCTTAGAGCTGCTACAGCGCCTGGGCCTTGACCCTATCATCAGTGCCGTCATCGCCGTGCCAGTTTTTTTCCTGATCGGAGTTCTCTTAGAGCGCCTGCTGATCAGCCGCGTGGCGCGCACCTCGCAGACGACCGGCTTGCTGGTGCTCTTCGGGGTCCTGGTGGTTATCGAAGGGGCGGCGATCCTGCGCTGGACGACCGATACGCAGGTGCTCTCGGTGAGCTATACCAATACCTCTCTAACCCTCGATGGCATTGCCATCGCCGTACCGCGGCTGATTGCCGCCGCCATTGCTCTGGTCCTCGTCTTGCTCCTCGATACCTTTCTGCGCTCAACGCTCTACGGCAAGGCCATCCGCGCCATGTCCCAAAATTTGGATGCGGCTCGCATCTCAGGCATTGACACCGATCGCCTCTCCTTGCTGGTCTTTGGTCTGGCTACAGCGACCGCTGGCGTTGGAGGCGTGACACTGGCCATGATCTTTCCCTTCGATCCGCAGGACCACTATCGCTGGCTGGCCTGGGCCTTTCTGGTGGTGGTCATCGGCGGCCTGGGTAGCATCCGCAATACGCTGCTGGCCGGCCTGCTGATCGGTCTGATCGAGACCTTGAGCAGCGTCCTCTTCCCTTTCCAGTATGTCTACTTCATTGTCTACCTGCTGCTGGTGGTCGCGCTGCTGGTGCGTGGCCAGGGCCTGGCTGGGAGCCAGAGCCGCGCGCTGTGAGGCAGGCCGGCAGAGGCGAGGCGCCCGGGTGCGCCCTCTCAAGACACAGGATGAAACGAGAGCGAGCGAGAGGATGATTGCTATGAGTAGTGCGCTGCTTGAACGGGCGACAGCGAGGACGCGCTGGCGGAGCTGGCTCTATCGCGGGCTGGGGGCGGCGGCGGCGGTGGGTCTGCTGGCGGTGCTCGGCGTCTTGATCCCATTGGACTGGGTGACGACCCTGTCTGCGGTCTATATGTATATCGTGCTGGCGGAGGGCTGGAATATTCTGGGAGGCTACGCCGGCTATCTCAATTTCGGGATGGTGACCTTCTTTGGCGTCGGAGCCTATACCGCCGGGGTCCTCTGCACGCAGTACAATGTCCATCCTTTGCTGACCATTCCTTTGGCGGGGATCATGGCGACGGTGGCGGCGCTGCTGGTGGGTGTGCCGGCGCTGCGCCTGCGTGGGGTCTACTTTGCAATCCTGACCCTCATTATCAGCTTCCTGACCCAGGTGCTGGTCACGAACCTGGACATTACGGGCGGCGCCAGCGGGATCTATATGCCATCGTTGCCTTTCGACCCCTTTACAAACGAGCAGATTTTCTACTACGCCTTTCTGGGCCTGATGCTGCTGGCGGTGCTGCTGGCCTTCATCATCGAACATTCGCGCTTTGGCTACGCCCTGGTGGCCATTCGTGAAGATGAGGACCCGGCGGAGATCCTGGGAGTGCGTACGACCTGGCTCAAGACACAGGCCCTGCTGCTGGGAGCCTTTCTTGCCGGCGTTGCCGGAGCGATCTATGCCTTCCATACGAGCTATATTGAGCCGCAAGGGACCTTTAGTCTGGACATTTCCATTGATGTGGTGCTGATGAGTCTGGTCGGCGGCCTGGGCACCTGGCAGGGGCCGGTGATTGGGGTGCCGCTGATGCTGGTGACGGCCCAGGTGCTGCGCATTCTGGCCGGAGAACTGCCCTTTTTCGGGTCCACCCTGCCGCCGGAATTCGACCGTGTGGTCTTTGGAATCATCCTGATTCTGGTGGCACTCCTGGCCCCCTATGGCGTCATGGGCCTGGTGCGTCGCGTGCGAGGACGCCGCTTGACGGTCTAAGCCTCTCTTCGGGGTTGGTGCTCTGAGGCGATAAAAGCAAGAACAAGAATAGGGAGACGATGACCCTGATCGGCCTGGGAGGCATGGGGATCTTTCTCCTGGCGGCGGCTCATGCCCTGGAACCAGCCCCGCTAATCGCTGTCGACGTTGAGGCCCGACGACTGGAGCGGGCGGCTGTACTTGGGGCCAGCCACCTGGTCCAGGCTGGTTCCGAGGATGTGCTGCAGGCGCTGAGACAGTTGACCGACGGCGAAGGCCCGGAGCTGGTGATCGAAGCCTCGGGCCCTGCTTCCACCCCAGCGCTGGCCCTGGCGGAAGGCCAGGCCCAGGTCAGACTGAGCTGAGACTTGCCAAACGCTACCTTGCTCTGCTATCCTCAAGCAAAGAGGCAAAACAGGCGGGACCGCCCAGCAGGCAGGCTCTGAAGAGATCTTGTGCAACATAGCGCAGAATGAATGACGCTGCTGCCTCTGTGGCGGGTGGTCTCATCATCTGATCGAAATGCAGTCATTGCAGCGAAGAGGAGAGCAAAGTCATGGCTTCCCCTGATGAGCATGACGTGGCCGGGCCAGAGGCCGGCGCAGGCTCAACCTATCATATTGATACCGAGCAGGCCGCCGAGCTGGCGCGCCTCATGCAGCAGAATCGTCTGGCGATCGAGGCAATGGGGGGCATCTTCCCCGAGGAGCTGGCTCTCCCGGAGGGGGGGCATGTCCTCGACCTGGCCTGTGGACCTGGGGGTTGGGTCCTGGAAGGGGCTTTTCTCTATCCCCAGGTTGATT
>NZ_JADGIA010000158.1 GCF_019683635.1 Thermogemmatispora sp.
CTGACCACGGGGGCCCATCCCATTACCAGGCCACGCCCGCAGAGCGGCGGCTTCGGACCCAGCAGCCCGACTCTGCCTCAAAGAACAAGCCCCTCAGTGAGCACGGTGAGAGGCGACCCCTTTACTCCTCTCCCGCCTACGCTATCGTCAGCAGCGCCCCAGACACCAGTACCCGTCACCGGCCCGGTGCAGGGCCAGCAGCAGCGCCAGCTCTGGCAGCCATTGCCGCCGTCGCAACCACCTCAGCCTCGTCTGCCAGGCAAGCGGAGCTACAACGGCCAGGTGCTGGCCAGTTTCCTGCTGCTCTTGCTCGTGCTGATCCTCATCGCAGCCATCGCCCTGGGAGCCTTCAGCGGCTTGCGCCAGCGCCTGCAAGGGTCGGGCAGCTCAGAGGGGCAGGGCAGCGCGACCGCGCTCAGCACCGCCCTGCCGGCGAACATCAACGGTATTGGGGCCTTCACCATCAAGAATGCGCAAGGGCAATCTGAGCTGCTGGGTCTCAGCGATGGCAGTATCATCTTCGATACAACGCGCCCCAGTGGCGATGCCAGCCTTAAGCAGCAGGCGGCCCAGAGCTTTAAAGCCGATAATTACGCTGCCGCTCAGTCCTATCTTGCTCTGGCCATCGCCGAGGATTCCAACGATGCCGAGGCCCTCATCTATCAGGAGGACCTGCGCGTCATTGCCTCCGGCTCACCTTACCTGACGCTTGTCATCGGCGCCATGCTCACCGGCCCCGACACCGATGTCGGACGCGAGGCCCTGCAGGGCGCCTATGTTGCGCAGCGCGAATTCAATGATAGCGGCGGCCTCAATGGCCTCAAGCTGCGCCTGCTCATTGCCAACTCAGGCAGCGAAGACAACTACGCTGGTACAGTGGCCCAGCAAATTGTTCAGGCGGCCCACAAAGATAGCACCATTGTGGGTGTTATGGGCTGGCCCTTCAGCTCGCAGACCATCAATGCGGTAGGCGTACTGGCCCAGGCTCAGATTCCGCTGGTCTCGGGAACAGCCTCCAGCGACCAGCTCAGCGGTCTCTCGCCCTACTTTTTCCGCGTGGTGCCCTCCAACGAGGAACAGGCCAGCGCCGGGGCCCGCTATGCCCTGCAGGTCCTCCATGCCCATCGAGTGGCCGCCTTCTATGATCAGGGCAATAGCTATAGCAGCAGCCTCTTCCGCGACTTCCGTAACGCCTTTACCCAGCAAGGGGGGCAGATCGTTGCTGAGGAGCATTATCAGCGCAGCAACACGAACCAGCTGCCTGTGCTGCTCTCGGATGCTCTGGGCAAGAATCCCGACCTCATCTACTTTGCAGGCTATGCCAGCGATATTACCCCGCTCCTCAAGTATCTGCCTACCATTGGCGCCTTGGCTAGCCTGCCCGTCCTTGGCGGTGATGCCCTCTACCAGCCACAGGGCTATGGCAACGTCAGGCAAGTGTTTAGCCGCCTCCATTTTACCTCCTTTGCCTATCCCGATGAATGGGGCTATCTGGGGCGTCCGCAGCCGGCCTTTTTCAGCGACTATGCTCGCCTCTACAGTGGCAATGGTCAGCACAGTGGCTACGGCTACACCCGTGCTGACTTCAACACCATCCTGGCCTACGACGCCACTGAGACCTTGCTTGAGGGCTGTCGGCGCGCGCTGGCCACGGGTGGCAGCTCGCAGAGCCTGACAGGCAGCAAACTGCGTCAGGCTCTCACGACCATCAGCGGCAACGGAGCGATCCAGGGCATCAGCGGCCAGATCTCTTTCGCGAGCAACGGCGACCCCGTTGATAAGGCGATCGTGGTCCTGTATGTAGACGCTCAGGGGCACATCAAGATTAGCTCCATTGAAGGCAAGTTCTTCAAGTAGCGGCAGCCAGCGCCTCATCTCGATCAGGCGACATGCGCGGCCACCGTGTCCGCCCCCTTTCTTGGTCTGGGTAGCGGCGGGCAGGGAGGTCGCGCTTTCTTGTGTGCTGCTGACCACGGCCCGCTCACTCTCGACCGGAAAAATTCCTCCATACAGATGGTATTATTCCGCAAAACATTATTGAATTTATGGCAAAGCTGTGATAAAATCCATGAGTAGTGGCTGTTAATAGCCATGACTATGGTGATATGCTACACCGCTCGCTGGCAGCGGCGGTCGCAGCTCATGCGAGGCTTGCGACCTTTGGTCAGTGAAGTAAGCGTGTAGAGGGAAGAAAGAAAGCAAGTAAGTAAGCAGAAACGGAAGAGAGGAAGACAGCGATGGTACAGCAGCAATTATTCCCTGTGGGTCGGCATCCCCGAGTGAGCATTGAGAATCTCACGGGGAGCCTGGAAGTGCGGGGCTGGGAAGAGAACAGCATCGCTGTGGAGGCTGCTGGAGAGCTACCGGAGATCAGTCAGGAGCAAGATCTGCTCACCATTCGCGGCGGTGTGGGTGACCTGACGCTGCGCATCCCGCTGGGCAGCCGTTTCTTTGGGGGATCGAAAGCCATCACCGATCTCTATGTGAGACGCCTGAGCGGGCATGTCAGCATCGAGAAGGCGCGCGATGTAGTGCTGAGTGAGATCAGTGGTGGGGCCAGGGTGAGCAATTGTGCAGGAGATCTTGTGCTGGAGGCCATTCAAGAGCCAGTGGAGGTGCTGGTCTGTGGCGATGACCTGCAGGCGCGGCGCCTGGGAGTGCTGCGGGTGCGGCAGGGCATTGGAGGGAGTGCCCGACTGAGTGAGCTGGACGAAGTGGATATCGACCACATTGGTGGCGATCTAGAGGTGCGCCAGGTGCGGCGTCGCTGTGGGGTGGGCAGTGTGGGGGGCGACTGCCAGCTTGAGGAGAGCGCTGAGGCCGAGCTGGTGGTGGGTAATGTTGGCGGTGACCTGCGCGTCGTGCAGGCCCAGCGCTTGCATGCTGGCAATGTTGGGGGGGATGTCTTCATCCAGGCGGTGGCTGCCGCTGGGGTGGAGCTGGGCAACGTGGGCGGCGATGTGAGCGGTGTGGCGCTCGCTGGCCTGCTGCGACTGGGACATGTGGGCGGTGATGTTGATCTGCGCGAAATCGGCGGAGCTGTGGAGGCGAGCGCTATCGGCGGCGATCTCTCGCTGGCCGGCACATTCCCGGCGGGTAGCCATACACACTTGCGTGCTGGGGGCGATGCGCGTATTGTGCTGCCTGAGCAGGCCAGTGTAAAGATCGAGGCCGTGGTCGGTGGCTCTGTCAGCGGCGTGAGTGAGCCTATTCCTGATGGCAGCGCCTTCAGTCTGACCTACGGTGAGGGGGAGGCTATCCTTGAGCTGCAGGTCGGTGGCGATCTCAGCCTGCGGGTGGGGAGCGCGCCGACAACCTGGAGCCTGAGAAGACCGTTCAAGCACTGGCTCTGGTCGCCTGCCTGGGCGCAGGTGAGTGAGCAGTTGGGACGTGAATTCGCCTATCTTGGGGAAGAGTTTGGGCGTCTAGGCCGCGAAATAGGACGCGAGGTGACCGACGTGGTACGGGAAATGAAGAGGCAGCAGCGCTATGCCTGGCACACAGGTAAGGTCGACTTTGGCTGGCCGCGTGAGCGCGAGCGCAGCAGCGAAATGGCTGAGGCCCGGGCGACAGTGCTGCGCATGGTGGCTGAGGGGCGTCTCTCTCCTGAAGAGGCCGACCTGCTCTTGCGCGGCATGGAGAACTGAGAGGAGTGCCCAGGGAGAAGAGTCTCCTCAGCATGAGAAGTAGAAGGGAAACGCTGCTGCGTCAGTCTCCCTGCTGCCGTCGAGCGGCGTTTCCCTCTTCCTGATCCTGGATGAAGCTGAGTCCTATCCTGTTCCGTCCCGTCCTGAGTCGCCTGGAGAGATCGCAGCGCCGTAGCGAACGAACTCACAGCTCAGGGGCCGCGGCCTAAGCGGCGCTGGACCTCCTCTAGGGTCAGGCCCTCCAGAGCCAGCACCTTCTCTCGCGCTGTAGCCCCATGCACAATACTCACCTGATATCGTCTGATCCCCAGATAGCGTGCCACCAGAGCAATCAGGGCCGCGTTAGCCTCGCCCTCACGTGCCGGTGCCCGCACCCATGCCCGCAACGACGAACCATCCCACTCCAGCGCTTCCCGCCGGCTGCCCGGCGTCACACGCACCGCTATCCTCAGCATCTGCACCTGGCCTCTCACCTGTCTGTCTGTCTGCCTGCCTGCCTTCTCCCATCTGTTCAGCAGGGAGCTACCATGTTGGAGGCAGCGCCTGGAGCAGCAGGACCATCAGGGTATAGAGCAGGAACATGGTGATCATGAACGAGACATCGATGAACATGATCGGTGGCACCAGTTGGCGCACCGGCTTGATGAACGGATCGGTATAGCTCGCAAGGAAGCGGAAAAAGCTGTAGCGCTCATCCAGGCCGAACCATGAAGCAATGGCCCGTAAGAACAGCGTAAACAGGATCAGACCAATGCCATACTGAACAATCCAGTGGAGGATCGGGATGGGCAGACCGAACATAGCGTCACTCCTGAGCAGTACGGACCTCAATCACCTGAAAGCCGAAGATCTTCCGGCGCCTGATCTCGGTCACGCGCACGCCGCGCAAGTCTGGCAGGGTCGTCACATACTTCTGGACCAGTTCCCCCAGGGGGCGCGCTGCCAGCAGCCCGGCCACAGAGGAAAGGACCGTCGATGTGACCCGCGTACGTGTCCGCGAGGAAGCGAAGCCGAGCATAGTCCCGATGGTCACCAGCGAGATCCCCACGGCCAGATTTGTGCCACAATTGGGATGGATGGCCAGCTCGGCCTCACCGGCCTGTAAGCGCTGAAGAGCCTCCTCCGCAGCGCGGCGCAAGACCCCCAAATCAACGTCGCTACCAAACATCAAAAAGCCATCGGTGGTCGCGCGGGCGGAGACGCGTAGATCGGGCACCATCCGGCTCAGAATGGTGACCGTAGCGTGCTCCAGCGCGTGGTTCTGCCGCATGCGGCGGCTGAAAAGAAAATCACCTGGTTTCATCGTCATATCCTTCACTAGCGCGGGCGCTCGCCGAAAATTGCCCGCCCGATGCGCACGATGGTAGCACCTTCCTCGATGGCAACCCAGTAATCATCGGTCATTCCCATAGAAAGGTGCTGCCAGGGGCAGTGCGGTAGCAGCGTGCGCAGGTGTTCGCGCAATTGACGCAAGGTACGGAAGATGGGGCGTACCTCTTCGGCGTCGCTCACCAGGGGGGCCACAGTCATCAGGCCCTGGATCTCTAGCTGAGGAAGAGCGGCCACCTGGCGGGCAAACTCGGGCAGCTCCTCTGGACTGACTCCACCCTTGCTGCTCTCGCCGGCCACGTTCACCTCTAGCAAGATGGGGATGCGTCGTTCCAGGGCAGCAGCATGGCGGTTGAGGGCCTGAGCACTATGCCAGCTCTCGATACTTTCCACCCAGTCGAAGGCCTCGGCCACCTTCTTCGCCTTATTGCTTTGCAGGCGGCCAATCATATGCCAGCGCAGCGTAGAGGGGTGGAAAGCAGCAATTTTCGGCAGCGCCTCCTGCACCCGGTTCTCCCCAAAATCAGTCACGCCAAGATTATACGCCATCTTGACAAATTCGACAGGAAACGTCTTGGAGACCGCCACGAGTGTGATCTCCTCCGGATGGCGGCCTACCCGTGCGGCGGCTTCCGCTATCCGGCTGCGCACGCGCGCCAGATTGGTTGCCAGCCGTTCTTGTAACTGCTCTTCCGTGCCATAGGCATACGACTCTGCCATTGCATACCCTCCTGCCCTCAGCTCTCGCCCGGGCCGCGCTGGTCACAGCCATCATCACAGACCCTCGCCCGGGCCAGCCCGGACCGGGTGCTCTCTGCCTGCCTATCCTCACCTGGACTTCATGCCTCGTGACCAGCATGCTCAGGCCCCGTCCGAACGCAGTGCCAGCAGCACCGGGAAGCGACCTGTGCGCCCTCGCTCTGCGCGATATGAAAAGAAGTCTCCTTGGTGGCAGGCTGTACAGAGACCAGCGAGCGCAATATGCTCAGCCTTCACACCGGCCAGCAAGAGCTGTCGGCGATTCGTCTCCCACAGATCCAGGTGGAGCTGTGGCTCATCAGCAGCAGCTGATGAATCCTGAGAGGCAGGTACCAGAGAGAATACGGCAGACTCGGCCACCAGGTTACGCAGGTCCGGGCGGACAGGCAGCTCCGTGAACTCGCGCCGTCCGTAGAATAGATCACGCACCGGCTCATCCACCGCGTAGCAGCAGGAGCCGATGCCTGGTCCAATGCCGACCAGCAGATTCTCAGGAGCGCAGTCAAAATGCCGATGCAGCGCCTCGACCGTTGTCAGAGCGATCCCCCGCGCTGTACCGCGCCAGCCAGCATGTGCCAGGGCAATGACCTGCCGCTGAGGATCATAAAAGAGCAGCGGCAGGCAGTCAGCGAAGGACATCGCCAGCACCACATTGCGCTCCGCCGTCATAATGGCATCAGCCTTGCGACGGGGGCGGGGGGTCCAGACCACCTGGCGACCAGCTACCTCCACAGCCCGATAGGGCCAGTCCGGGAGCCAGTCCTCCCAGCGGTCGCGTTCAAAAAGGGCTACCTCGGCGCTGTGGATCTGCCATACTGTCGCACAGGGCCAGCTTTCCAGACCAAGGGCCTGCAGCGCCAGCAGGCGATTGGCTGCAGCCGCCTCTGGCTGATCTTCCTTAAAAGAGACATTGAGACTGGCGCAGGGAGGCTGGCTGTAGCCTCCATGACGAGTAAAGATAGCATGGACGAGAGTGGGAAACTGGAGTAGATGCTCAAACTGCAAATAGCGGACGGGACCAGCTGGGGCGCCGTGTGTGGGTGCGGCTTGCTGCTCTATCACGAAGGCTCCTCGCGCTGAGAGTGAGTTTCTCTGGAGCCTATTGTAGCACATTGCCGGCAACAGCGAGCGAGCGCCGTGTCTGGACCCTGCTTCTACTCCCTAGCGGCAGCGGGGATCACGAAGCACACGGCGCTCGCCCACGGCTGATTACGGTTACCTGTAATCACACATGGGCAGCGGCTTACGAGCCAGTGACATTACAGCTCTGGACATCGCCGAGGCCGAAAATGCGATTGATGAGCGGTTGAATGTTTGTACAATCGGGCAAGACCACTGACTGATCAGAACCAACAGAGGGATCGTAGACGGTGCTCAGCGTGCCGTAGTTCTGATTGCCGGGACCGGGGCCGAGCGTGACCTGGTGAATAGCGCTGGATGAGAGCGTACGACCATAGTTAGCGAAGCCGAGCATCTCCTGCTCGCTGATATCCGTGTAGACCTTGCCCTGCAGATCAGCGATGAGTGAAGGAAGATGCTCAATCACATTTGCCACATCCAGCTTCTTCTTCAGCGCCTCCAGCACCTGCTGCTGACGCTGGGTTCGCCCGATATCACCGACCAGGTCGGCGTGGCGTGAGCGGACATACGCCAGCGCCTGCGCACCAGTCAGGTGCTGAGGCCCTGCTGGCAGATAGATACGCCGATAGCCGTAGGGATTTGAGGCATTGGCTCCTACATCATCGGGATAGGTATCGTCAACAATAGGATGAGTCAGATCGATGTCAACGCCACCCAGCGTATCGATCACCTTGGCAAAGCCGTCCAGACCTACCCAGGCATAGCGATCGATCGTAATCCCATAATCCTTCTCGATGGTTAGACGCGCCAGGCGCACCCCATCATCGAAGCTATTGTGTTGGATAGCCCCCAGGAAGAAAGCCTGATCGATCTTATGCATGCCTCCCACCTCGGGAATATGGACCCAGGAGTCGCGTGGGATCGAAACCAGAAAGACCTGATTCTGTTGCGGATCAATATGTACGACCATCATCACCTGGGTGAGAACGGCGGGAAACGTATATTTGCCATCGTTATCACTGCCTAGCAAGAGGATATTCCAGGAGTGACCGGTAATATCGGCCCCGCTGGTGGTTGGCTGCACATTGGTTGGCTCCTCGTTGCTGCGGCTCACCGGATGCACAAAGTGCGAGACCGGCTCCTGGATCGTCGTCTGAAAATAGTAGTAGCCATAGGCAACTCCTCCTCCCAGCAAAAGCACCACCAGCAGCAGCGCTACTAGCAGCACGCGCCCCCGCGAACGTCGTTTCCTGGGGGCCTTCAGTCTAAGCGTCGGTGCCCGTTCAAAGGCGGAGGCCGGCGTCCCCGGTCCGGCCTCTAGTCGCTGAGTGACCTGCTCCTCCAACGGCGGTTGGACCTGGGCAGATGGCTGATCAGTCTCAAATTTCGGATCTGGCTGCTCCTGGCTTGTCATAACGGAACCCTGCCGATACATTAGAGAACTCTAAGCAACACGGTCCCCCTGCGAAGGTCCCCCGCTCCTGACCCCTGTAACATTCATATATAACGATGTATCTATCTCAGAAAACTCGCCGGAGTTGAGGAGTGAGGCCATGCGCTCACCCTGGCAAGCCGCAAGCTAACCCTGGCCGGACCACTTTTTCCGCTGGCGGGCGAACGCCATGCGAGGTCGCGGGCTGAGAAAGCTGCAAGCGCGGCAGGTGATAGAATAAACCCTGAAATCTCGCTTCCTCTGAGCGAGCGAATGAGCGAGCGCCTGGGCTAGCACTATCCCCTGGTGGAGGGCATATCGAAGGAAAGAAAAGAAGGAGCAAGCCACCATGAATCTAGAGCGTATTCAGCAGGCCCTGCAAGAGGAAAGATTACAGGGCTGGCTCTTCTACGATTTCCGTCGTTCCAATCCCATTGCTCATCGGATACTGGAACTGCCGCGTGAGCAAATGTTTACCCGGCGCTGGTTTTACTGGGTACCGGCCCAGGGGAAACCGATCGCCCTTGTGAGCGCCGTTGAGCCGCATGTCCTGCGCAGCTTGCCGGGAGAGCAGCGTATTTTCCGTTCCTGGCAAGAGCTACACGCTCAATTGCGCGACCTTTTCCAACCGGGCTGGCGGATTGCGATGGAGTACTCACCCCACAATGCCATTCCCTACCTTTCCCTCGTTGATGCCGGGACAATCGAGCTGGTCCGCAGCTATGGTGTCGAAATTGTCAGCTCAGCTGATCTGGCCCAGCACTTTGTCGCCTGCCTCACACCCCAGCAAATCGCCAGTCACCGTGAAGCGGGGCGGCGTCTCATAGCGGCCAAAGACAGGCTTCTAGAAGAGCTAACCAGTGACCTGCAGGCGGGAAGAACCCTCACTGAATATAGTGTTCAGCAGCGCTTCCTGGCGCTCATGCGTGCCCAGGGGCTGCTCGTTGAGGAACCGCCGCTGATTGCTGTCAACGGCAACGCCGGCAATCCACACTATGCGCCCACCGCCGAGCACCACAGTCCTATTCAGCAGGGCGACCTTCTGCTCATTGACTTTTGGGCCCGCCTGCCCGAAGCGGAGGCCATCTATGCCGACTACACCTGGATGGCTTTCGTCGGTCGGCAGGACGAGATCCCTTCACGGCAGCGAGAGGTCTTCGCCCTGGTCTGCCAGGCGCGCGACGCGGGACTCGACTTCATCCGTCAGCGGCTGGCGACCGCTCAGCCCCTGCAAGCCTATGAAGTTGACGACGTTGTGCGCGCGGTCATCGCGCGTGCCGGCTATGGCGAGGCTTTTGTCCATCGCAGCGGTCACAGCATTACCACCGCAGAGCACGGTGAAGGAGCGCATCTTGATAACCTCGAAACCCATGATGAACGTCGCCTTTTACCAGGAACCTGCTGCTCGTTGGAACCGGGAATCTATCTGCCCGACTTCGGCGTGCGCAGCGAGATCAATCTACTTATCCACGAACGAGAAGTCGAAGTCACCGGCGTTCCGATGCAGCACGAGATTGTTCCTCTGCTCTAGCAGGCCCAAAAGCGCATCGGCAGCCCGGCGCAGTGACGGCTGAGGATCTGTGCAAGCCAGGCGGCGCGAGAATAACGGCAGCTAGCGTACGCAGGCGGCCCCCTTCTCCAGGGTTCATCGTGAGCAAGTCAGTCAGGGCATTGAAGATGGCAGCGCGCAAAACAAAACCCCTGACGATTCAGCTACAACGTAGCAGCGGGCTAAAGCGTATAACTGGTAATCAGAGATAGCGCGATGAGAGCGAGGGCGCAGCCCAGCCAGCTTGCAAGCGAACGAACAGCCAGGCTGACCAGCCTGCGGGCGGCGCCAGGCCGCAGCAAGAGGCTGGTCGGTGAGCTGTGCCCAGAGCCTGGAGGCAAAAGACATGAGCAATGAATGGGAACAGAGTACCAACACACCGGGCAATCCGCTCGGCCCAAACGATATAGATAGGCGCCTCGAAGAGCTGGGGCGGGCTTTGACTCAAGGAGTTAACGAAGTTCAGCAGCAGCTCAAAAAAGTAGTGGATCGCGCCAGCACCTACTGGCAGCAATCGCAGACAGTGCCACGGCCAGCGCCGCCCAGCGACATCGAGGAGCAAAGGATTCGTCAGCTTGTCAACAGCTGGTCTGCAGGTAACTGGCGCGTGGCGCGGGACCTGGGCACCTATATGGACATCGTTGCCATGAGCCGCGACGAAGTCTGGGAAATCACTGTGCAAACGCGCTGGGAACACCGGGCCCTGGAGATTGTGAGCGAGCCATATAGCGGTCAGACTCCTGGCAAACCGCAGCCGCTGCTACCTGTCTGGGACTACGAGCTGCCAGAGGTCAGCGATCTGCGTCCCCCTACGACGCGCACGCGGCTGACGGGCCTGGATGAGCTGCTAGCTTGTACGACCTGTAATGGCACCGGGCATGCGCTCTGTACCGAATGCAACGGACGAGGCTGGATTACCTGTCCGGACTGCCGTGGACGGGCCCGCAAGCGCTGTGCGACCTGCCGCGGGCGCGGCTATATAGCCGATTGGGCTGAGCAGAAGAAGCGACCGTTTCTGCAGAGGCGCGTCGAAAAACTGGCTAACGCCTTCGGTGAGCGCGTCTCCACTGTTTTCGAAGGCATCCGCCAGCAAGGGCTGCCAGTTCCCAATCCCCTGGACACCGACCCGGCCAACAAGGGGCGCACCATCCCCTGTCCTGACTGCATTAACGGCGAAGTTGACTGCGACTGCGTGACTGGCAAACGTGTTTGTCCCGCCTGCCAGGGCGCCAAGTCCGCGCTCTGTCCCGCCTGCAACGGAACTGGGAAGATTGTGCGCCATCGTGAGATCGTGCGCAGCTTTGAACTGCGCACGCGGCACCGCTTCGTTGGCACCGATGCCTTGCCCGAGCAGCAGCTGCTTAGGGCCGAAGGGGAGCTGGTCTATAGCGCCGAGGTTAACGAAAACCTCCATCCTGCAGCGCCGCCCGAAGCGGTCCCGCTTGACATCTGGCAGGCTGCCGTTGAAGAAGTACATACTGCGGCAGCGGCCTCCGGACGCGCCAGCGCTGAGGCGGTCCAGTCGAGCCTGCGGCCAACGTTGCAGGTCCTGGAGCTGGTACGTATTCCCTATATCAAGGTGGACTACCGCTACATTGACCGTGACTATACCCTCTACATCTACGACGGCGAGGGACATGAGAAATTCTACGCCGCCTCTTTCCCGCCGCGCTGGGATCGCATTGAGCGCCTGGTGCGCGCTATTACCAGCGACCTGGCGACGCCAACCCAAGTGCCGCAGCCCTTTGGCCCGACTGAGAACTCACAGGCACCTCGTGGCTATCGCGTGCCAGTCGAGAAGCCACCTTATACCATCAGCGAGAGCGATGAAGAAGCGCTGTAAGCACTCGACGCCGGCGCCGGCACCGGATACTGGTTTCTCACCCCAGCCGGCGCCGGCGCCCTCCCCAGCCTGACTACCTTGCTCGCCTGCCTTCCCACAGCCATAGAACCCGGCTCGCCCACACTGGCCTTCACCGCAACCGGCTGAGGCTCTACCAATCTGGCCAATCTTTTCCCCAATTTGAAAAATTCCCTGCTATCCCTCTTGACAAGGTCCCAGCCCTATGGCATAATTAAGTCCGCGCCGGACGGAAAGACGGTCGACAAATCTCTCGCAGAAATTCTCCACAGAGATTTCAGAACCGCGGTACGGTGTCCTCAGCGTAGCATCCTGGAGAGCGAGATCATAAGAAGTCGCTCTGTCGGGATGCAGATTGACAGATCCTGAGTGCAACGTGGAACGCGGCTGATCTTTGTCTGTCTTTCTGGCAGACGGTGCAAATGATCGACAGTGCACCTTGACAATTGAAGAGTGGAAAACAGCAGAGGCGGATGTGCTGTGTTCGCCTAGGTCGCGCTGTTTGCTAGCTTTCTTGCCCGGCACAGGTAAAGCTGTGCCGGCAGAATTGGCTCGCAGATAGTCATCCAGGTGAGCAGCGCTGATGACTTCGCTGATCCAGAGCTGAAAGTTTGGCGGATGGTTTGCTCAGCGGAGGCTGGGGAGCCAGCCGCTGAAGATAGAACCTCGATCCTCGCGAGTGGATCGAGGAAAGCAGAACTGGATGGCGAGTTTGATCCTGGCTCAGGACGAACGCTGGCGGCGTGCCTAACACATGCAAGTCGAACGC
>NZ_JADGIA010000159.1 GCF_019683635.1 Thermogemmatispora sp.
GTGCTGAAGAGGGGAAGAACTGTGTATATCCTTGTGGTTGATGATAGCCAGTTTACAACTGCGCTGGTGCAGTTTGCCTTGAAACAGGAAGGCTACGAAGTTGAAGTCACGGACAACCCTCGCGGGGCCATGCAGATGATCCAGAAGCGCGAGCCTGACCTGTTGATTCTCGACATTGCCATGCCCTATCAAAGCGGTTTCGAGTTTACAGCCAGGTTGCGGGCTGAGGGCTACGATATCCCTCTGATCTTCATGACCGCCCAGGATAGCATGGAGTCTAAGCTCAAAGGCTTTCATATTGGGGCTGACGACTATATTTGTAAGCCTTTCGATCATCAGGAGCTGGTCGCGCGCGTCCAGGCTGTGCTCCGCCGTATCAAGCGTAGCAAGCGCAGCGAGAGTCAAAGTATCCGCGTTGGCTCGATCGAGCTATTCCCGGCTGAGCTGCAGGTCGTCATCAATGGGCGCGTTAAGGTACCCTTGACCCGTACCGAGATGCAGGTCCTGCGCATCCTGATGAGTTGCCCCGATCAAGTGGTCAGCCGCGATCAGCTTCTCTCTTCAGTCTGGAACGATAATGAGAATAATAGTAATATTGTTGATGTTTACATTGGCCGTTTGCGCAAAAAATTAGAGCCGGATGCTGCTCATCCACGGCATATTATTTCTGTGCGTCGTATCGGATATAAGTTCGTCAGTAAGTAAAAGGGGGGAACGTGGTGAAATCGGTCTCTCGCCGCTCTCGGGTGAAGGAGCGTGCTCCTGTCGTGGCTGAGGCTCAGCCGCTGAACAGTGCCGACGGCATTGATCAGTCGTCATCTGGGGATCGAGCGCGCACGCGGGGAGAAGCAGAAGGTAGGAAGAAGGTAGTGCGTGAGCGGCATCCACCGGAGCGGGATGTCCGGGCAAATATGGAGCTGCTAGCGGACTGTGCCGGGAAGGCACTGGCTGCCACTACTGATGTGGCCTTCCTGCTAGACAGCTGCTTTCGCCTCCGAGCCTTTAATCCCGCAGCGGCGGCTATCTTAAAGTGGGAGGCGGCTACGACCATTGGTCAGGGCTGTGCCCAGGTACTCAGGTGTCGCAACCTGGACCATATGCAGCTCTGTGGGACCTCCAGCTGTCCACTGGTGCGCGTTTTACAAGGAGGGCAGGCGCTGGCCAACGAGGAGATCATACTCGGTCCCGAGGCTATCCAGGGTTGGGAAGCCTCGGTCAGTGTCACCCCTGTCGATACTGCCGAAGAACCCTATGTCTTCTTCCTTGCGCGTGATGTCTCTGCTCTCAAAATGGCCAATCGCATGCGAGAGCACTTTGTATCGATGGTCTCGCATGAGTTACGCACGCCGCTCAACTCTGTGCATGGCTTTATTGAGCTACTCTTGCGCGGTCAAATGGGGCCTTTGAACGATACCCAGCGCGAGTACCTGGGCTACGCCAGCGAGGCTTTGCAGCAACTGCTCTCGCTAGCTGAGGATGTCCTCTTCATGGCACGCTCCGATGCTGGACACTTTGAGATCCGGCTCCAGCAGGTTAACGTGGAAGTCCTGGCGCAGCAGGTTCTGGAGAGCTTGTTACCGCTGGCACGCAAGGCCGAGATCGTCATGAGCAAGGAGATTGAACTGCCCGCTCCGCTGCTGCGCGCTGATCCGCAGCGGATTAAGCAGGTGCTTGCTAACCTCTTGGGGAACGCCATTAAGTTTACCCCGCCGGGTGGGACCGTAATCTTACGGGCCTGTCCCGATCCTGATGATCCTCAGATGGCGTTGCTCTCCGTGAAGGACACCGGCTTTGGTATTGCGCCCGAGGATCAGCCTCATGTTTTTGAGCGCTTCTATCAAGCCACCCATAGTATGCAGTCCCGCATGGGTGGCTATGGCCTGGGGCTGACCATTGCTCGTCTCATCATTGAACAGCATGGAGGTCGCATCTGGTTTGAGACAGTCCCTAATCGGGGCACAACCTTCTATTTCACTCTTCCTCTCTATCGCGAACCGGTGCTAGGAGAAGAGAGAGGCAAAGGCGGCTAACCGGGCCAGGAGGCCCACCGCCCTGCTCGCTTCTCTAGATGAGACGGGGAGCGGTGCAGGTGGCAGACCAGAGTGCACTTACTGCCAGAGCGAATCCTGGACGGCTTCGTTGGGTGTATCCTGTCCCTCCTTGGGTCTGCTGACTGGCTCTCGGTAGGCGTTATTCTTTGAGAGCCGGTCGGCCAGGCGCGTCGGCTCGGGTAGGCGATAACCGCGACAGCAGGAGAGAACGTAGCGGATGCTTGTCTCCAGACTGATCCGATGGCCGATAGAGATGATCATTGGCTTGACGTGCTCGCGCGTACGCACGGCGGCACCGATGATCTCTCCGTGATCGAGCAGAGGGACCCAGGAACCGACTGTTTCGCCTAGCTCCTGCTCGTTGTAGTGGCCACGCAGGACCGATTTGGCGCATCCAATTGTAGGGAGATCCAGCCAGAGGCCCAGGTGCGAAGCGATGCCCAGCCGACGCGGGTGAGCGATCCCCTGACCGTCGACCATGATCAGGTCCGGCTCCTGCCGCAGCAGATTGAGCGCCCCCAGCACGCAAGGCAGCTCGCGAAATGAGAGCAGGCCCGGGATATACTCCATGCGTACTGGCTCTTCGTAGACATGTTGCTCCTCCAGCTGCAGGGAGGGATAAGAAAGGAGAACGGCGGCGGCGCGTGCCAGGCCATTATTTTCATTAATCGCCAGATCGACGCCAGCAATGTGCTGAACCTGGGGCGGCAGGCGATCCTCGCGAATCACTCGGCTGGCCAGCTCTTTCTGCAGAGCGACGGCCTGCTCGGGCGGCAGATTCCACTCATGCAGGGGGCGTACTGCTCTCATGGGCTTATCGTGCCTCCGCAATGAAGATCATGCGCGGGCTTTGCAGCTCGTAGGGGGCCATCTCATAATTGCCGTAGACATCCTTGACGACAAAACCCGCCTGCTCTAGCATCAATTCCAGCTCACTGCGCTCAAAGAGATAAAAAGTGGTGCGCGTCACCGTGCGGCGCACCGTTTCCCCCTGGCAGTACTGATCATAGAAATGGACCAGCTCCAGCATGTGGCGGGTGTTGGAGGCGGCAGGAGAAACGAAATGGGTCAAAAGACTGCCATCCTCGCATGTCCAGGTCCCCTGATGCAGAAGCTGCCCGCTCAGATTTTCCATCGCGCGAGCATCGGCGTTGCTGAGATCGAGGATGAGCGTGGCGCCGGTCACCAGGTGAGCGCGTAACAGGGCCAGCGCTTGCTGCTGGTCTTTACGCGTGGTCAAGTGGGCGAAGGAGCCGAGCGCGATAAATGCCAGCCGAAAGCGCTGCTCCAGATGTAAAGCCCGCATATCCTGCTGTACCAGCGTCACTCGTGACAGCAGGCCCTCCTGAGCCAGCCGCTGGCGTGCGCGTTCCAGCATATGCGCTGAGATATCGACCCCGGTCAGCTCATAGCCTTCGCGGGCCAGTGGTAGCAGAAGACGACCACTGCCACAGGCCACCTCCAGCAAAGGGCCGTAAGGGCCGCATAGCTCGGCGAAGTCCCGATAGAGGTCCAGGTCTTCCAGGAAATGTGCGTGTTCGATGTCGTAAAAGGCTGCTATGGTATCGTAATCGTTTACTCTCTCTCGTTGCATAGAAAGATCCGCTCCGCGTGGCTCGGCGATGGGCGCTTTCTTATGGAATACTCTCCCGATGATAGCACGGTGGCAAAAGAGCCGCAAGAGGGGAAAAAGAGGAGGGGAAACAAGCTCTGGCCGGGGCGAGGTGACCACAAGCACAAGGAAGGAGCCGTCATGACCTCTCTGCTGGCCTGCCGGCAGCAGGCCAGTAAACCATCCTGATGAGGTCCTCTACAACGAGCGGCTCCGGAACGGGGAAAGATTAAATCCCATCCACCGAGGTGATGCGATCGAGGGTGGGCAGGGCCTGAGTGGCAAAAGTCAGATGAACCTCATAGATTGCCAGGTCGCGCCAGACCGTGACAGTGAAATGGTAGGGGTCCAGCTCATTCACTGAGAATTCAGAGACCTTGCCGAAGCGCTGATCTTGCGCGCGCGCGAGCTGAAGATAGCCATTCAGATCCAGATGCTGCCCTTTCACTGTGGCGTCGCTTGCCAGCTCGATATAGGCTGATTGATACTGCTGCTGCTGGATAGCCGTGTAATAATCCTGCACGACCGTCTGGTGGGCCGTTTCAAGGGTGGCTGGCGAGACGCTCTGGCTGAGGCTCTGACTGAGGCTCTGGCTGGCCTGCTGGAAAGCCAGGAAGGCAGTAAGGCCGCAACTGGCCAGACTGGCTACTATGAAGAAGGTGATGGCCAGCGGCAGCCACCAGGGTTGCTGAAGTGTTGGGGGCGGAGCGGGAGCAGCTGTTAGCGGCGCAGGACCGCTGTAGGGTGGAAACGGCCCCATACCCATGCCAGAAGGAAAAGCCGTTGATGGTGGCGAAGGAAACCATGTTGGAGGTACCATGTTCGGTGCAGCGGGCCAAGGCTGCGGGCCTGATGCTGCAGGAGACCACGATGAAACCAGTGGCGGCTGCTCAGGTTGATTCTGTTGCTGAGGATCTGATTGCATCAAGCCTTATCCTTCTGCTCCAGATGAGCCAGCGAGCTGATAGCAAAACTTCGATCAAACTCCTCCTTGCAGAGCAAGATAAGTATAATAAACCAGAGCACGTTTGGCAAGGCTGTAACAGCCCATGTGTGAGCCGCGAGAGTTGGCCCTGGCCTACAAGAGCACCTGCTTCGCCTTGGAGGAAAGGTAAACTTTCCCAGCAGCCAGCGCCGCTCTGGCAGACCAAGCAATGCGGGCAAATCCCCCTACCCTGTTACGGGGAGGATTTGCCCGCAGCCTGAAGCTTCGCGCGCTCAAAAGCAGCCCGCGGGCCAGCGTAACAGTGCTAATTGACTGACCCGCGTCTGCTGTATTTACTTATCCTTCTCGGACTTGCTCAAAGCGGCCTGGGCGGCGGCCAGGCGAGCCACTGGTACGCGGAAAGGCGAGCAGCTCACGTAATCGAGACCAACCTCATGGAAGAACTCGATGCTGCTCGGATCGCCTCCGTGCTCGCCGCAGATCCCCAGCTCAATCTGTGGATTCGCAGCGCGTCCCTTCTCAGCCGCCATGCGCACCAGCTGACCCACGCCGTCGCGGTCGATCGTCTGGAAGGGGTTCACTGGCAGGATCTTCACCTTTTCGGGCAAGCCCGGGGCATCCAGACCGTCGACGTACTTCATCAGGAACTTGCCTTCGGCATCGTCACGGCTGAAGCCAAAGGTTGTCTGCGTCAGATCGTTGGTGCCGAAGCTGAAGAAGTCGGCCACTGTTGCAATCTGATCGGCGGTCAGTGCGGCGCGCGGCAGCTCGATCATCGTGCCAAACTTATACTCGACTGCAGAGCCGGCCTCTGCCGTGACCTCCTTGGCCACAGCCTCAAGCTGGCGGCGCACCTCGCGCAGCTCGTTCACGTGCCCGACCAGCGGAATCATGATCTTCACCTGTGGCTTCTTCCCTGTCTTTTGCGCCACCTCCAGAGCAGCCTCCAGGATCGCGCGTGTCTGCATAATGGTGATCTCCGGGAAGAGCAAGCCCAGGCGGCAGCCGCGCAGGCCAAGCATCGGGTTCATCTCGCGCATCGCGGCCACGGCATCGAGCAGGGCCTTCTTCTCCTTGAGAGCCTCTGGATCGGCGCCGGTGGCCTCCAGGCGTGTCACCTCGACCAGCAGCTCCTCGTAGTTCGGCAAGAACTCATGGAGTGGCGGATCGATCAAGCGGATCACCACCGGGTAACACTCCCCGGTGCGCGGATTGACCATTGTCTCAAAGATCCCGATGAAGTCGCTGCGCTGGAACGGCAACAGCTGGTCGAGAGCGGCCTGGCGCTCCTCGGGGGTCTTCGCCAGGATCATCTTCTGCACGATGGGCAGGCGCTCCTGCTCCATGAACATATGCTCGGTGCGGCAGAGGCCGATGCCCTCGGCGCCGAACGTGACTGCGCGCTGAGCATCGCGCGGGTAGTCTGCGTTGGCCCATACACCTAGCTTGCGGATGCGATCCGCCCAGCTCAGCAGCTTCTGTAGCTCTGTCTCCTTCTCGAAGTCTGGTTCCACCGTTGGGATCACGCCCGCAAAGACCTCGCCGGTGTCACCATCGATGGAGATCTCATCGCCTTCGCGGATCACCACGTCGCTACCGACCACGCGGAAAAGCTTCTCCTCTTCGTAGACGCGGATGCCCTCGCAGCCGGCCACGCACGGGAGGCCCAGACCGCGGGCCACCACCGCGGCATGGCTGGTAGCGCCGCCGCGGGCCGTCAAGATACCCTTAGAAACGAGCATTCCGTGGACATCATCGGGGCTGGTTTCTGGGCGGACCAGGACCACGGGTACGCCGGCCTTCCCCAGCTCCTCAGCGCGGTCGGCATCGAAGACCGCCTTACCCGCGGCGGCACCGGGCGAAGCATTCAAGCCGCGAGCCAGGAAACGCCCCTCCTTATGAGCGCGCGCCTTCGCCTCCTCATCAAAGCGCGGCAGCAGCAGCTGATAGATCTGCGTTGGATCGGAACGGCGGATCGCCTCCTCTTCGCTGATCAGTCCCTCCTCAACCATGTCGACAGCGATCTTCACGGCTGCCCTGGCCGAGCGCTTGCCCGAGCGCGTCTGCAGCATATAGAGCCGGCCACGCTCCACCGTAAACTCCATATCCTGCATATCGCGATAGTGTCGCTCCAGACGGCGGGCGATCTCCTGGAACTGCTCGTAGACCTGGGGCAGCTCCTCCTTCAGGCGGCTAATCTTCGAAGGGGTGCGGATGCCAGCCACCACATCCTCACCCTGGGCGTTGAGCAGGTACTCACCGTACAGCTCCTTCTCGCCGGTGCTGGGGTTGCGTGTAAAGGCTACGCCAGTCCCGCTGTCATTGCCCATATTGCCAAAGACCATGCTCTGCACGTTGACAGCGGTACCCAGATTGTGGGGGATCTTATTAAAGTTGCGGTAGTCGATGGCGCGCTTGTTATTCCAGGAGGCGAAGACCGCCTCGATGGCGCGTTTGAGCTGCTCGTAGACATCGGTGGGGAAGGGCTGACCAGACTGGCGCTCAGCGATCTGCTTAAACTCGGCTACCAGCTCCTTGAGAGCTGAAGCTGGCAGCTCAGCGTCGCTGCTGGCTCCGGTGCGCTCCTTGTACTCATCAAGCTTCTGCTCGAACTCGCGGGGATCGGCGTCGAGCACAATCTTGCTGAACATCTGGATGAAGCGCCGATAGGCATCGTAGGCGAAGCGCTCATCGCCGGTCTGCTCTACCAGCCCCTGGACCGTCTCATCGTTGAGGCCCAGGTTCAGCACCGTATCCATCATGCCTGGCATGGAGAACTTCGCGCCCGAGCGCACGGAGACGAGCAAGGGATTGTGGCGATCGCCAAAAGTCTTCCCGGTCTGCTGCTCAACGATGCGCAGCGCGGCCAGAGCCTGCTCCCACATACCCGGCGGGAACTGCTTGCCTGCCTCGTAGTAGGCATTACAGGCTTCAGTTGTGATGGTGAAACCTGGAGGAACCGGCAAGCCAGCCTTCGTCATCTCGGCGACGCCTGCCCCCTTGCCGCCGAGCAAATCGCGCATGCTGGCACTGCCTTCAGTGAACAAATAGACCCACTTGCGCGGCGATTGCTTGACCACCTCTTCAAAGGGCGTTCCCTGGGGCTGCCCTCCTGTGATTGCTTGCGTCACGAAATACTCCTCCCAATTGATAGAATACTCAGGATCTATAGAAGCCGAATCACGACGCCAGGGGAATCCTCCTCATAGAGGATGGGTAGGACGTAGCGCTGCAAGCAACCGGGTCGGCGCTGACCCGCGCCGCTGGATTGCGCTGGAGAAGGCGCGTGCTCAGTCGGTCGATCAATCAGGCGCTGGTAAAGATCCTTCCCCTGGCCCAGCGCAAGACACGGCGGGCACGCTGCACATGGTCGTTAGCCTCGGAGGCGCTAATGACCTCATCGGCCTCCTCGGGGGGCGTATCAGCATAAAAGGTTTCGGGATGGAAAGGAGTGAGAGCCTCCATATCCTGCAGGATCTCAGCCGGTGCGCCGACACGCTCGCCCAAGGCTCGCAGATCATGGTTATAGGGGGAACGACGTCCGAAAAGGAGCAGGCTCACCGCCTGGGCGGCCTTCTCGGCCACCTGGTTGCAGTAATCGACGCAGGCGAAATGTCGACCGAGGTTCAGCTCCAAGCCTGCCGTGGCCATGTCCTGGGCAGCCTCGGCGAACAGGGCCAGCGCCCCCTGCAAGTCGCCCTCTCCAGGCTGAGTGGTCTCTGTCTCCTCTTCGTCCTCTGCCTCCGCTCCATCTCTTTCGCTCGTACGCCCCGTTTCTCCGCCAGCTGACGTTGAGCTGTCCTCTTCTCTAGGGTGGGAGGGAGGAGCCTGCTCCGGCTGCTGCGGGCTGACGCCTTCCAGCAGCAGCCGCTCCAGATCCTCCTCGGTCTCATGTGGTTGAGGGGCGTCACCCGCGGTGTGGCGCTCTGACATCTGAGTAAGCTCTCCCCAGTGCCCGCCCAGGGGTCAGCTACGGCCAGCCGGCCAGCCAGCCAGCTAGTGCCCCGGGCGGCTATTCTCTTGGCTCAAACGACCTGTCCCCTGCTCGTAACGTACCAGGCTTTCCGCTTATTGATACCTCTGTGTGTTTCTCCTCTATATTAGTCCTGTCAGCGCGTGGTGTCAATGCAGGTTCACCAATCATTGACGGAGAATGGTGAGGGCGGCCTCTGCTGACCCCTGCAGGGCCATCGCCGCTGAATGAATGGGTAGATCTGAGGAAACTGCCTGAAAAAGCTGACCTGTTAACTCGTGAGAGGGAGAGGGAGAGAGCAAGGCAGTGGCCTCCTGGTGAGCGCTGTGGCAGGCAAGGTTGCTGGCCTTGTGAGTGGAGAGCATCTCCCCAGTATATCCACTGGCATGTTCTATTCACCGGGCGTTCCTGCTATACTAGGTATGCATATGCATGCTTTTAGCAAGGTCAGTGAAGATGGCGAGGGTGCAGGTAACTGCTGGCTGATAACGCCAGTAACGCTGGTGCCGCCGCTGTCGCAGAGGCCCGGAGAGAAAGAGTACATGTCAGCATGACAGAGAAAACGCCTGCGCATTCGCAGAGAGCCGGCTCTGAATCTTTTGCTGATTCCGAGAGTGCCCTGGCCTTAAGCAGGCTCTACGAGCGGTTCAGTCGGCCAATTCACTCCTATATTTATCATCTGCTAGGGAACCGTGAGGACGCTGATGATATGACGCAGGAGGTCTTTATCCGTGCCTGCCTGGCCTGGGATCATCTGCGTGACCGGGAGAATCTCAGCGCCTGGCTCTATCGCATTGCGACCAATCTCTGCGTAGATCTCTTGCGCAGGCGGAAGCGTATTACCTGGTGGCCTCTCTCCCTGAGTAGTCATCAGGGCGAACACGATGAAGGCTCGATCTCCGAGGAGTTTGCTCTGTTGCTGGCTGATAGCGGAGGCATTCCCGAAATCGTGGAGCGTGAACATATCCGTGCCGCGCTGGCGGCGATGCCCCTGGATTATGCTATCGTGCTCGTGCTGAGCGCCGTTCAGGGCCTGCCCTATCAGGAGATTGCTACCATCATCGGAATCTCCCCCAACGCTGCCGCAACACGCATATCTCGGGCGAAGAAGATGTTTATCGAACGCTATATACGCATCGAGCGAGAACATCTGAAGGGGGAGGAGCGCCGGCGATGAGCGAGGAGATGCATAAATCTGGTTTGCCGCCACTGCCATCAACTCGTGAGAGCGGGCTACAGGTCTGCGAAACCATCCAGCTCTACCTGGCTGTTCTCGATGACTTGAGCTTTGAGCAGGCGCAGGCGGTGCTGGAGCATGTCTACGATTGCCCTTCCTGTCTGCGGACCTATCGTCTCTTGAGCCAGGTTACTCAGCTACTGCGTAAACTAGAGCAGACAGGTCCCTCGGCGCGCGTAGACCGGGCTGTCTATCAGGCGATTGTGGCCCGCTGGGGGCCACCGGTCACCACCAGCCGGGAGGTCAAGGCAGGGGAGTTCCGCAAGCAAGTCGACGTGACTCGCACCCAGCCGCGCTTGACGGCTCTGCCTCCTCCAGTCCGCCGCTCTACCGTTCGCCGTCTCCTCTTTCTCTTGCCGGCGGTGGCGGCTCTGGTTCTGCTTGTCCTCGGGGCCTCCATAGGGCTAAGCACGGCCTGGCATCCCTCACAGGCGTTCGCCTTACCGACTGGACTCTCCTGGAGTGGCTATGTGCTTTACCATCGTCAGACCAAGATGAGTGATGAAGGGCTACCTTATCATGTCGAAACCTATCATAACCTGGGAACCGGGGAGCTGCATGTGGAGGCCACCATGCCAGGTCATCTGGATGTGGTGCTGATCAGCAATGGAAAAACGGTGCTTGGACTGGACATGATGCATCACGTGGTGCAGTGGAATCCTGCCCAGTGGAGTGTCCAGGACACAGCCTTTGATCTTGGACTGTTGCGTCGCGATCTGCAGCAAGGTAGTGCTCACTATCTTGGGCAAAGCCACTTTCAAGGGCAAACAGTCTACCGGATCTGGTTGCCCAGCAACTACATTTTACTGCTGGATCAGCACTACCGTCCAGTTAACCTCCTCTATGCCGATGGCGCTCAGCAGGGGCAGCCGGTGTACGACAGTCTGCGTCTGCTGGCGGAAGACCAGGTCTCTGAGCGTCTCTGGGATATGCGCCCACCCGCGGACTTTCTGCCGGGCCGGCTTCCCGCCGAGCCTTAGCATCACACTGATTCTCGCTTGCTTGCATCGGTCTGGAACTGGAGGCTACAATGGGAGGACGAAGGAGCAGCAGGGCCTGGAGAAGGGCGGCTGTTCCGGCGATGAAGCAATCTGAGAGGCTGCACTGGCAGCAGGAGCACCCATCATGACAACAGAACCAGTGCCTGTGATTGTTGGCGCGGCGCGCACCCCGACGGGGAAATTCTTAGGGGCGCTTGCGAGCTTTACGGCCCCGCAGCTGGGGGCTATAGCGATCAAGGAGGCGGTGCGCCGTTCGGGCATCGCTGTCGAAACCATTGATGAAGTTATTATGGGCAATGTGGTCTCGGCGGGCCTGGGGCAGGCCCCGGCGCGTCAGGCGGCGATTGGGGCTGGCTTGCCCGTCGAGATTCCTGCCTTCACCGTCAACAAAGTTTGTGGGTCGGGCCTCAAGGCCGTGATGCTGGCAGCTCAGGCCATTCGGGCAGGCGATGGACATGCCTTTGTCGCCGGCGGCATGGAGAGCATGTCGAATGCCCCTTATCTCTTACCGAAGGCGCGCACTGGCTACCGCATGGGCCATGCTGAGCTGGTGGACGGCGTGATTCATGATGGCCTCTGGTGTGCCTTCGAGCATGTGCATATGGGGAACGAGGCAGAAATTATTGCCGAGGCCTTTGGGATCTCGCGCGAGGAGCAGGATCGGTTCTCTCTCGCCAGCCATCAGAAGGCCGCAGCAGCGACAGCCGCTGGCCGCTTTAAGGAGGAGATTGTCCCGATCGAGGTCAAGCAGAAGGGGGCCAGTGTCTTCGTTGAAAGCGATGAGCCGATTCGCCCTGATACTTCGCTGGAGGCCCTGGCCAAGCTCAAGCCGGCTTTCCAGGAGCAGGGAACGGTCACGGCGGGTAATGCTCCTGGACTCAGTGATGGTGCCTCAGCGACGGTGGTCGTGGAGCAAGCACTTGCTCGTGAGCAGGGGTTGCCGGTGCTCGCCCGTATTATCGGCTATGCCTCGGCTGCCATTACACCCCGCTATATCTTCGCTGCCCCAACACGTGCTGTCAAGCGGCTGCTGGAGCTGACTGGCTTGCAGCTGAGCGACTTCGATTTGATCGAGGTGAACGAGGCTTTTGCCGCTCAGACGCTGGCTAATGGGAAAGAGCTGGGTTGGGACTGGAGCCGGGTCAATGTGAACGGGGGAGCGATCGCCCTCGGCCATCCTATTGGCTCCAGCGGTTCGCGTATCTTGATTACCCTCATCTATGAGCTACGGCGCCGTGGCGGCGGGCGAGGTTTGGCGACGCTCTGTCTGGGCGGCGGTGGTGCCGTGGCCCTGGCCGTTGAGGTCTCGTGAACAGCACCAGCCTGCCTTGGCTTGCTCCCCGCGCCTCGTCCGTCCTGTTCGTTGCCGAGACCAGGACCGATGAGGCGCGGGAGTAGCCGGAACTCTTAATCCTGCTCCGCCCCTCTCCGAGACCGGCAGCCTCTACTGGTCTGTGACAACTTCCCTCTTCGCTCTCCCCTTTTCATCACCAGAGTGCTTATTTTCTGGTTGCTATGCCCTTCCCCCTTAAGACGTCATTTCTAATAATCACGTTATCTATTCATTTAAGATAATCGATTTAAAATAAATCGTAGAGAAGAAGTT
>NZ_JADGIA010000002.1 GCF_019683635.1 Thermogemmatispora sp.
TCTGGCTAGCGCTCGCGCTTCCTGGCCCGCCGACCCTCTGAAACACGCTGCTCGCTTTCTCCGCGCAGAAATGGCCCAATGTCAGCAGATTGACGATCAGCGGCTATGCTTCAGCTCAACCAGGCAGACGGTGCGTTCTGGGGAGCCATCCCGGCTGTAGAAGATGATGCCATCGCAGCGACGATCGCCGTCTCTAATGCCCAGGCTGCGGAGCAGCTCACGAGCCTGCTCGCTCCCGTCATCGAGCTGGAAACAGAGAATGACCTCGCCGGCGTAAGGATCGTCCAGATGGCCAAGATGCGCCTTCGCCTTCTGATTTTTAGGAGCGATAATGACCTTATCTCCCTTTTCGCCATTGATGCATTTTGAAGAGGTCGCGCCGATCAGCAGCAGACGTGTGAACGGCATAGCTGCTCAGCTTCCTTCCTAAAGGGCGATCGCCCTCACCTTAATCGGCCAGTTCGAAGTGGATGCGCTCGACGAGGCGCGTCACTTCGCTAAAAGTGCGCCAGTGGATAATGCCCTCTTCATCGAGGATATTGACAGCCTCGCCATCGTCGCGGATGTGGTAGACGGCAACCTGCTTCTGAGCGAGAAAGGCCTCTTTGCGCTGAAGGAAAAAGAGCGAGGCCAGCTCATCGTGCCGCTCCTGCGGGTGTCTGGCGGCGGCCAGCAGGTTGATCAAGTGATCAATCATATAAGTGCTGTGGGTGGTCATCATGATATGCAGGCCGGCATTCACCAGCATAGCCAGTAGCTCGATCATTTTGACCTGAGCTTCCGGGTGGAGGTTCATTTCCGGCTCATCGATGACGAGCAGCTCGCCCGGGCGGGCCAGATAGCGCAGATAGAGGGCCAGCGAGGAAAGCTCTTTCACCATCGAGGAGGAGACGGATAATTCCAGCTCTGTTCGGGTCGTAGGCTCTGGAGAGGCGGCCATTGGTGTAGGGCAAAACAGAATCTCGCGCGCCGTTCCAGCTTCGGCGGGGGTAAAGTCGAGCGTTCCCTCCAGAATCTCCTCTTGCAGAAGAGCGCCCAGCTCCACATAAGGGCTGCGACTGGCTGCAGCCTGGTTCTGTACCTGGCTCGGGCTCAGGCTACTCTGGCGATGGAAGCGCCAGACGATCTCGACAAAGTCGGCGATGGGCACAGGCACGAGACGCGGTGATTGCTCTGAGAGGGCTGTCAGCAAGCGCTCCAACAAACCTCTGGTATCGGTTGTCCGGTGGCCTCGTTTGTTTCTCACTGAAGGAGGTAAAGAGATAAAGCGCTCGTAGATAATGCTGCTGCGCTCGGTCGGGAAATAGCTGATATTGCGCCAGAAAGCCTGGAGGATCTCGCGGAAGACGATGCCATTGACAAAGCCCGCGATTTCTCGACGGGGAAGGCGTTCGCTCACATTCTGGCCTGGGTAGAAATAGAGGCGGGCCTCCCCACTCTCCTTCAAGGCTTTCAAAGGGGCATCCTCCTTGTCTCCCCCGATATAGTCGCTGACACTGGCCTGGAGCAGCCGTCGGAGGAGCTCCGGCTTAAACGCTGCGATATCGATGCTCAGAGTCAGCTCCTCGAAGCGCGCGTGGTCGCTGCCCAAGAACAGCGGCAGCCATTCCCGTACGCCCAGGAGCAGGTCATTGAGGAAATGCTCGGCGTGCTCCTCGGCGAAGTCCAGCAGGTCAAGGAACCCGCTGCTCTGCTCGGCAACGCGTCGTACCAGCTGATCAAGGGGACGATACTTCTGGCGCGTCTGCCCACTCAAGTAGGCGCTGAGGTAGCGGCTCCAGCTATAGTGCCCGAGGGAGCCTGCGATCGTATAGGCCAGCCAGGTTTTGCCCGTATTGTTCTTCCCAACAAAGACCGTCAGGGGCTTCATGACGATCTCGGCCCGTCGCAATGGGCCGAGGTTACAAACAGTGATCTGCATCGCCTTCCTCCTCGAACGCCCTTCTGGTCCTATGAGGAATTATAACACAAAGCAAGCTCCCTCTGCACCAAGCGTGCGCTATTTTAGCGATCGATCGCGATCTGGGAGAGAAAGGAAGCGCTAGCTACCTTCTGCTGGACTCTGATGCTGGCGCTCTGGCTGCTGGTTGTTTTGATAAACCTCGGGCTTCAAGACGCCGACGTAGGGCAGATTGCGATAGCGTTGGGCATAATCGAGACCATAGCCGACCACAAACAGGTTGGGGATGCGAAACCCGATATAGGCCAGTTCCAGGGGCTTAGCGCGTTCGCGCTCCTTATATAGCAAGGTACAGACGCGCAAGCTCAGCGGGTGCCGCTGGCGCAGGAGATCCAGCATATAATGCAGCGTCAGGCCGCTATCCACAATATCCTCGACGATCAGCACATGCTTCTGATCGATTGGCCCCTCCAGATCCTTGAGAATGCGCACCACGCCACTTGACTGGGTGGCATTGCCGTAGCTAGAGACGGCCATATAGTCGATTTCGTGCAGCATATCAATCGCGCGCGAGAGATCAGCGATGAAGGGAATGGCCCCCTTCAGAATCCCCAGGAGCAGCAGGTTCTTGCCCTGGTAATCCTGGGTGATCTGGTGCCCCAGTTCCTTGACCTTGGCCTTGATCTGCTCCTGTGTAACGAGAATCTCTTCAATATCCTCGTGCATAGTTTCCCCTTCCCGAAGAGTAGCAATGAAAAAGTGCCGCTTGCTCTAGCGGCTGATGCTGAGCTGAACAATGCGGCGGGTAGTACGGCTGAGGCGAACGGACTCAGCCAGGCAGAGGCCAGCGATCCAGATGCAGCGCGAGCCGGCGAAGAAGAGCGGGAGGGTATCCCGTTCTGAGCGCGGGACGTGGGCATCGACGAGCACATCCTGGACCTTACGGCTCTGCTGCATGCCCAGTGGCTGAATGCGATCGCCCGCCCGGCGCGTGCGCACCTGCAACAGCGGGCCAGCGGCTTCACCATCGATATATACAACATAGCGCGTCCGTGGCAGAAGGTGCCAGACCGCCTCCCAGTCTTCACGCGCCAGAGCCTCCAGGGCTGCCTGCTCGACATCAGGAGCCAGGAGCGTTGCCCGAGCGCGCCAGGGGGTGCCAGGAACCTGGCCTTCCCCGGGGACAGGCAAGAGGAGCGCCTCATCATCTAAAGCCGTGTCCCGCGTCTGTCGATTCTGAGGGCTGTGGAAGAGACGTAGCGTTGACCCACTTACCTGCAGCTGAAGCCGACCAGGGAGATCTAACGAGCGCTCCGCCCGTGAGCGCTGCGCCTGCTGCAGGAAGGCCTCTAGCAGAGTATAGTGACGCGGCTCTAACGGAGACTGGCCTCCGCAGAGCAAAGCCGTGGCGCGGCGTAGCAGGTGTCGCTGCAAACTAAGCGGCTGTGCGAGCAACGCCGGTAGGGTTATGACTACCTCCTCTGCACTGGTGCTGGTTACCACCGCTGACCAACTCTGCGAGACGCAACTTTCTATCCATTCCAGGTCGACGCGCAAGACCTCGGCACTGCGACGCAGCGTTTCGCGAATGCCCGGATTGAGCTGCTCAAGGAGTGGCAGCAGCTCGTGGCGCACACGATTACGCAAGAATCGCGGGTCGCGATTGCTCTCGTCTTCCAGGGGCTTGAGGCCCTGCTGCTGACAGTAAGCGAGAATCTCCGCCCGGCTCACTTCCAGTAAGGGACGGATAATATCCTGTTGACGCGGAGCCATGCCGACCAGGCCCGCCAGGCCACTGCCGCGCAGGAGGTGGAGCAGAATCGTCTCCACCTGATCATCGGCCTGATGGGCGACGGCAATGAGGCGCCCCCGGGCTACATCGCGCAGAAAAGCATAACGAGCCAGACGAGCGGCCTCCTCCAGGGAGCGTTTCTCACGTCGCGCCAGCGCCGGGACATCCACGCTGCCGATGGTGAGAGGAATGCCCCAGGCTGAAACCAGACGGGCAACATGGAGAGCATCCCGCTCGCTCGCCTGGCCGCGCAGGCGATGGTTCAGGTGAGCGGCAAACAGGCGCACCGTGGGAAAGGGCCTACCCTCGCCACAGAGCGAGCGCAGCAGGTGGAGCAGACAGAGCGAATCAGCTCCGCCCGAGACAGCAACGACAATCTCACTCTGTGGAGGAAGCAGGCCATGACGAGCAATGTAGGCGGCCACCCTGGCCGTGAGCCACTCACTGCTGGCTGGCGCGGATACCACGTCCCACCTCCGCCGTCTATGGATAATCGCATGCTCATGTGATAGGATATATACGCAAATTATATAACATTGACTGCCAGACTGTGGCTGTGTGGCAATTCATTCGGGATACATCTCGGGAAAAGAGCTATGGCGATTCGCAAGATCATTACGGCTGAAAACCCCATCTTGAGGCAAAAGGCCAAGAAGGTGCATCGCTTTGATGCCTCCATGAAGCGGCTGGTGGAGGACATGTTTGACACCATGCACGCCGCGCATGGGGTTGGCCTGGCCGCTCCCCAGATCGGCTTGTCGATCCGCGTCTTCGTCGCAGAGTACGAGGACCACAAAGTGGCGGTTTTCAATCCAGAGATCATCAGAGCCGAGGGGGAGACGCTGGGAACCGAGGGGTGCCTCAGCATTCCGGGTTATGTAGGAGATAACATCAGGCGAGCCGAAAAGGTGGTAGTCAGAGGCCAGAACGTCGAGGGCAAACCGATCAAGGTTCATGCCGAGGGCTGGTTTGCCCGTATTCTGCAGCACGAGATTGACCACCTGGATGGCATCCTCTTTTTGGATCGCCTCGATCGCCCTGAAGACCTGCGTCCAGCGCGCGAAGGGGAGATCGAAGAGCCGGAACCAGAGGTAGTCTAAGGCCGACGAGAGGACCTGCACCAGCAGGGGCATAATGTCGATGCTGGCGCGGGTCCTCCTTGTTATTACTCCTTGCGCTCGTCCAAGGCAGAGCTGCCGGCTTATATGGTGCGTATGGTGCAATCCGGGCTGGCTGAACCACTGTCGACTAGCCCTGTCGTTGCTGCTTGCGTAACATAGGCATCGGCTGCTGGCCTAGAAGGCGTTCGCACTCACGACAGATGTAGAAGCCTTCTTCTCGCCAGCGCAGCTCGCTCAAGCGATAGTACAGATAGCAGATGCCGCAACGCGTGCTATCGGGCAGGCTGGCTATCTGCCGGTCTCGCTCAAACAGGGCGCGTAGCTCCGCAATGAGGCCGTTGAGGTCAAACGAACCAGCAGATCCGCGTCCACTGGCGCTCTGTGACACTGACGCTGGTGTAGCGCCATTCGTCGTGCGCCCTTCACGCCGATGTGAAAAAGAGCTGCCGCTGGCCGAAGCGCCGTTGCCTGAGCCTGGTATTGGATGGCTGCTCACTGCCAGTATTCTCCCCCTTTGTGCCGGCAATGCAAGACCAACTATTATCTGTCAATTATATACCTCGTCGAAGCTCTTCGTCTAGGGCCGCTGCCACGCGAGAGTTGCGCTCTGATGGGGCGCTGGACCAGCATACCGCTCTTCCTCGCTTCGCTCTATACCTCTCAGGTGCTTTGCTTCCTCCTCGCCAGACCTTTACCGTCCTCTTATAGAATGAGGATCTCCTTCAGCAAGTATTAGCTCTATCCCTTTGTGTCCCTTTGCCTATCTATCTTGTATAATGCTCCTAAGAAAGATCCCGGCTGCCAAGAAGCAGGCAGCCAGAGCGTTCTATCTATAGAGAAGGCGCGGTCCCTCTGCTTAAAGGCACAAAGGGAAGGGTTGGCCCTGGACCGTGCAGGAAGACAAAAAATCGAGAGCCATGCATATCTCTGTGCTATGATAGACCTTGTTATGGCAGTGCGATGATATTCAACTTGGGGACAGGATGCCTGCTATGAATTGCTATGCAACTATCTCTGCCGGACCCAGCGGCAGCCACCCGCGGGAGAGGAAGGCCAACTCACGAGGGTTACCTTCTCTGCTCGTTGTTATGTTCTGCTTCATCTGTGGGCCTGTGCTCCTGCTAACAGCCCTGGAGGGGCCGGCAGCGCGTGCCGATGGCGTGCCAGGGGGCAATGTCCAGGACCCCGTGGTGAGAGCGGTAGATATTGCCCGGCCTGCCGTCGTGCGCATCGTCACCCAAATAAACGGACGGCTCACGGTACAATTCTCTGGTGGGCGCAGTGTGACCTTTCCACTCGATGGAGGCAGCTATGGCCTGGCTGCCCTTGGAACAGGGACCTTTATCAGCGCCCACGGCGATATACTCACAGCTGATCATGTAGTTAATCCTCCCCATAACGATGAACTCAATGCTGTGCTAATCAAGGCGGCGGCCCCCGATGTGGCAACCTACTACAACAGCACGCTGGCGCGCGGCAATCAGCTCAGCGCTGATCAGATGGAGCAAGCCTTGCTCAGTGGCCAATTCCCCTCTACGCCTAGCTATGATCCTCCAGTCAGTGCTGTTTACCTCAGCACTGACTACAGCGGCCCGTTGAGTGCGACCCGTTTACGCGATGTGCCGGACGCCTATTTTGCCCGCGTTGACCGTGTTGAGCAAGAAAGCCCGCCGGATCAGAAGGACGTCGCCATCATCCACGTGAATATGGAGGATACCCCAAGTGTCCAACTCGGTGACTCCTCGGCTGTCCAGGTCCAGGACAACCTGACCATTATCGGTTTTCCGGGCAATGCCGATGTCAGTATGCGTCCGACGGACTTTCTGACTTCATCGGTGAATCGCATCTTTGTCAGCTCGATCAAGACAACCGACAGTGGGGCGCAGGTCATCCAGGTAGGGGGCAATGTAGAGCAAGGCGACAGCGGTGGGCCGGCCCTCGATAGTCGAGGCCAGGTGGTGGGTATTGTCAGCTTTGGCACTCCTGGAGGAACCAGCTTTCTGCAGGCCAGCAATAGCGCGCGGGCTTTGATCCAGAACCTCCAGCTGAATACCGCGCCGGGACCGTTCCAGACTGCCTGGAGCCAGGCCTTCAACGATTATGCCTCCACTGCTCCTGGCCATTGGCATCGCGCGGCTCAGGAATTTGCCACACTGGCTGCTCGCTACCCTGCTTTCAAAGCCGTGACACCCTATCTGGACTATGCCAGACAGCAGGCTGCTCATGAGCAGCTATCGACGACTGCAAGCCAGGGGCAGGGTGCGCCCCTGCTCCTCATAGTAGCTGGGGGCTTGGGAGCTGTAGTCATAGTGGCGCTGCTTGTGGGGGCCGTCTTCCAGCTCAGACGCCGGAGACGGTCAGCGGGCATCTCCCCAGTCGTGAACGCCGCGAGCAGCCAGAGCTATCCCTATAGAGCGGCCCAGGGTCAGGGCACGCCGCCGGCCTGGCCATCGGCTCCTGCTCTCTATCCCTCGATGCCAGCTGGAGCGCAGCCTCCACAAGCCCCAGCTAGGACCCCGGTCCCCACGGGACCATCTGCTGCTCCCGGCTCTCAAGCCTCGTGGCCGGCGGGTCCTGGCAGCCAGCCCCCTGGGCTTTCCCCGTCTGCTGCACTGCCGTCTGTCTCCGGGCCAGCGTCACAGCTCCCACCAGCTGCAAAAGTGGCGGCCTCCTCTTATCCCTCGCCAGAGCCGGAGGATGAGAACACCCTGGTACCGTTCGGCGGCCCTCCACGAGACGCCGGCGTCAGGGGACAGCCGCGGCTGTCCCCGGGAGGCCAGGCTGCTCCTCCATCAATAGCCACAGGGAGCCAGTCGCCTACAGAGCAGCTGCGTCCCTGGCCCTGTGGTCACCTGAATCGCCCCCACGCACGCTACTGCAGTACCTGTGGAGAGCCGGCACCGCCGCCACCAACAGTGCGCCGGATCGAGCAGTGAGGCAATTGACAAGACAAGCAACCGGGAGATGAAAGAGGGCCAACTCACAAAACAAAAAGAACAAGGGCACTCCCCTCGCTGGGGGAGTGCCTCTATTGTTGCCTCTCTTGCGCCATCGATCAGCGCCAAGGCCAGGTAAGCCAGAGCTAGCAGGCTCCTTCCTGGGAGGACTCGAAGCTCTGGACGCGCCGCAAGCGAGGCTTGATCTATCCAGATCTCCGCAGCTGTCTAGGCTCCCATAATATGGTAGCCAGCGTCCACGAAGAGCACCTCGCCCGTGATCCCTCGTGCCAGCGGGCTGCAGAGGAAGAGCGAGGCATCGCCGATCTCGCTCTGTTCAATATTACGGTGTAGCGGAGCCACCTCCGTCATATGATCGCGCATCGTCGTAAAACCAGGGACACCGCGCGCAGCCAGAGTATTCACGGGTCCTGGCGAGACGGCGTTGACGCGGATATTGTAAGCGCCAAGCTCATAAGCCAGGTAGCGCACGCTACACTCCAGAGCCGCTTTCGCCACGGCCATCACATTGTACTTGGGCATCACTCGCTCACTGGCAATGTAGGTAGCCGTCAGAATGCTTCCGCCGCCGCGCGCCTGCATCAGAGGCACTGCGCGCCGGGCCATAGCCACTAGCGAATAGGCGCTGATATCCAGAGCAGTCAAAAAGCCCTGACGGCTGGTCTGCCAGAAGGGATTGTCCATATCCTCCTTGGGGGCAAAAGCGATTGAATGGATCAAAATATCGAGACCGCCGTCAAAGACTTCCGCCGCCTTAGCAAAAGCGGCATCGAGCTGCTCATCGCTCTGCACATCGCAGGGGATCAGCGGCGTACCTGGCACCTTCTCGGCCAGCTCCCGCACAAACTTTTCCATGCGCTCCTGATAGGTCAAAGCCAGTCGGGCGCCCTCAGCAGCCAGAGCCTGAGCGATGGCCCAGGCGATCGAGCGGTGATTGGCCACACCGAAAATAAGCGCGTTCTTTCCTTCCAAGAGAGGCATAAGGTCTTACTCCTTCCTTATGGGTAGGGACTCACCCACAGTATGAGCTATGTACCAAGGATAATAGCGGCAGAGAGATGAAACCTCTTCGGTCAGGAAGAAGAGGTCTGCTCAACAGGATAGCCGGAAAGCAGCCAGCCATGCATGCCAGAAGCCAGATTATAGACCTGCTGGAAACCGAGCAGGGAAGCGATCTCTGCGGCGATGGCGCTGCGCTGGCCAACGGCGCAGACGAAGATCACCTCCTCCGAGGGGGAAAGAGGCAGTTCCCGCAGGGCCTGGCCGAACGCATAGATACCACTGAGAGGGAGAAGCGTGGCACCGGGGATATGGCCCTGCTGCCACTCAGTAGGCCAGCGCACATCGATCACGCGGGCGCCGCGCGCCATCAGCTCTTTGGCCTCCGCGGGGCCGATCGTCTGATAGGGCTGAGAGGCCGCCATTTCATACTCGTCAGCGGACATTGTACTGCTCCTTTTCTCGCTGATCAGCTTCGTACTGCTCCAGCCAGATCTGGCCCAGCGTCGTCTGACTAATCATATACTCATCTCCCACAAAGGTCATCGTCAGCAGCCCCTGATCCTCCATCTCACGGAAATCGTCCGTTACCAAGAAATACCTGCGCAGCATGCGAGAGAGGTCGCTTTCTGGCAGATGCTTCCAGATGCGTAGCTCGCGCAGGATGGCGGCGTATTTCTCGCTGCTATCATCGATAGCCCGCATACTGCTTGCTCCTTCCTGCTGGCTGGGGCGCTCCACACTGTCCGTCCGGGCTAGTGGCAGCGGGAGCCGACGCGGTTTATCCACCCTCCACTACGCGTGGAGGGCCTTCGGCGTTGCGGAACAGCAGAGCGACCTGCTTCCGAGGAGAGTGTAGCAAATGCGGGGGCGAGTCGCAAGCCTCGACGTTGAGGAGCAACTATGCTATAAAAAAACAGCATAGCGAGCCTCACTCACAGCCCTTACAAGGAGAAGCAACTCATGCAGGCCGAACCAATGCAGCCTCCCATTCGAGCGAGCGCAGTCATTCGCAATATCAAACAGCTCGTAACAGTAGCCCAGCAGCCAATTGAAGGAGCCAGCGGAGCGCTGCAGGTACTGAACAACGCAGCGTTAGCGGTCTACCACGGCAGAATTGTCTGGATTGGGCCTGACGATGAAGCGGAGCCATTATTCCTGTCAACGCGCCAGGATGGCATCACCATCGTCGATGCCCAGGGAGCAGTCGTTACTCCTGGCTTTGTCGACTCGCACACCCACCTTGTTTTTGCGGGTCAGCGTGCCGAAGAGTTTCACCTGCGTCGGGCGGGGGTCAGCTACGCTGAACTGCTGGCGCAGGGCAAAGGGATCTTAACGACTGTGGAAGCGACCCGCAAGGCCGATGCCGAAACCTTACTGGTCCTGGCGCAGAAGCGGCTCCATCTGATGCGGGATCATGGCACGACCACAGTCGAAATCAAGAGTGGCTACGGCCTTGACCGCATCAACGAAGAGGCCTGCTTGCACATCATCAACAATCTCAAGGCCCTGGAAGAAAGGGCCTCGTCTTCTGTGCCTCAGCAGGTGCGCGTTGTTCCTACCTTTCTGGCGGCGCATGTTCTGCCCTTGGAATACCGCGAGCGGCGAGCGGACTACCTAGATCTGGTTGTCGAGGAGCTGCTGCCCTCCTTTGTAGGGTTGGCGCGCTTCTGCGACGTTTTCTGTGAAGCGGAGGCCTTCACTGTAGAGGAGTGCCGCAGGATTCTGAGCCGGGCCAAAGATCTAGGCTATCTTCTGAAGATCCATGCGGATCAGCTCAGTCCCTCGGGTGGGGCGCGCCTGGCGGCGGAGTTAGGGGCGATCTCTGCCGATCATCTGGATCATGCCAGCGACGAAGATCTCAAAGCGCTGCGGGAGGCCGGCGTGGTGGCGACGCTCCTGCCAGGCTGCTCTTACACGCTACGCAGTCCATATCCATCGGCGCGACGTCTGCTAGACCTGGGTCTCACCGTGGCCCTGGCTACCGATTGTAATCCTGGGACCTCCTATTGTGAAAACATGCAGATGATGATCGGCTTGGCAATGGCGGAGATGGGTATGTCCCTAGAGGAGGCGCTCACGGCAGCAACCATTAACGGGGCGAAGGCGCTGGCTCTGGAAAGGGAAATTGGCAGCATTGAGATCGGCAAGCGCTGCGAGCTTGCTCTCTGGCAGCTTGAGGACTATCGCGAGATCGGCTATCATTTTGGGGTCAATCTGGTACAGTCGACGCTCACGCTGCTCTAGCCGCTGGCAAGATCTGCTTAGATGTTCAATGAGGCGACATTGCGCCTGAGCAGGGGCCTGCCAGCGCGCCATGTGAGCTATCCTGGCTATCTTTAGTTACAGGCAGTGTTTCACGTGAAACACTGCCTCCTTTATCAACAGCGAGGCCGGGCCGGCGCTGAAGCATGTGGCTTCATCTGCCACCGCTCCGTTGGCCGGACCAGCCACTCCTGGCAAAGCAGGGAAAGGTCTGGCGACCCGCTCAGCCGGGTCGTTTGCCTTTCCAGATTCCTTCTGCTACAATCCTGGCAGGAGGCAAAGCAGCCAGAAAGGACTTCAGCGATGAAGAATCACGCGATCCGTCATCAAACGGACTTCCACAGCGCCCCCCTGGTTCTCAATGGCCAGGCCCTCACACCTGCCGAAGTCGTTGCCGTAGCTCGGCACCGGGCTCCGGTGCAGCTAGGATCAGAGGCCGAGGCCCGTATCCAGCGCGCACGGTCTTTTATCGAGCGCATTGTAGCCGAAGATCGCAAAGTCTACGGTGTCACCACCGGCTTCGGTCATCTCAGCCGCGTGCGTATCAAGCACGAGCAAGTGCTTGATCTGCAATACAATCTCCTGCGCAGCCACGCCGCTGGCCTGGGGGAGCCACTTGATGAAGAAACCACCCGGGCCATGCTTCTTCTCCTCGCAGCCAGCCTGGCCCGTGGCCACTCTGGGGTGCGCGTGGAAGTTGTGCGCCTTCTCATAGACTTGCTCAACGCCCAACTCCATCCCATTGTGCCCTCGCGTGGCTCGGTAGGGGCCAGCGGGGATCTTGCCCCATTGGCCCATCTGGCGCTGGTCCTTGTAGGAGAAGGCGAAGCCTGGTATCGTGGGCGGCGCCTTCCAGGGGCACAGGCGCTAGCCGAGGCCGGCCTGCGACCGCTCCGCCTCGAAGCGAAGGAGGGGTTGGCCCTGATCAATGGTACTCATCTGATGGAGGCCAGTGCTATCCTTGCCCTGGAAGACGCCTGGAACTTGCTCCAGACGGCAGAAGTGGCCTGTGCTCTAAGCGTTGAGGCCCTCATGGGCAGCCATGTACCTTTCGATGAGCGCATTCAACGCCTGCGCAATCAGCGTGGCCAACAGGAGAGCGCCGAGCACCTGCGCCGTCTGCTGGCTAACAGCGAGATTAAACGCAGCCATGAGGACTGCCCCCGGGTGCAGGACCCTTACACCCTGCGCTGTGCTCCCCAGGTCTTTGGGGCCGTCCGCGATGCTCTGGACTACTGCACAACGATCTTTGAGCGCGAACTGGGAGCTGTGACTGACAATCCGCTCATCTTCCCCGACGAGGAAGAGGTGCTCACGGGAGGCAATTTCCACGGCCAGCCCCTGGCGCTAGCACTTGATGTGCTGGCGCTGGCTCTGACTCAGCTCGCGAGCTTCGCGGAGCGGCGGATCTATCTACTCATGGGACCGCACGACTGGGATGACCAGGGGGCGCCCCTCTTCTTGACGCCTGAGCCTGGTCTCAATTCGGGGTTGATGCTGACCCAATATGTAGCAGCAGCCCTGGTTAATGAGATGAAGGTGCTGGCGCATCCGGCGAGCATCGACTCGCTCCCGACCTCAGCGGGAACGGAGGATTTTGTCAGTATGGGGGTGACGGCAGCGCATAAAGCTCGCCGTATCCTGGAACTGGCGCAGCAGGTGGTGGCTATCGAACTGCTCTGTGGGGCGCAGCTTTTAGAATTTCGCCGCCCTCTGCGCGCCGGCGAGGGTGTGGAGCAGGCCTTCGCGCTCGTGCGGGCCTATGTGCCGAAGCTGGAGCGCGATCGCCCGCCTGCTCCTGATATTGAGCGCCTGACTCGCGCTGTGCGGGAAGGAGTGTTTGGCCAACTCTAGACAAAGCGGGAGAACCAGCCCGGCAGCGCCGGCCAGGACTGGCGGGGCTACCAGAAGAGTAACCTGTCTCCTGTTTCACGTGAAACTATGGCGGTATGGCGGCGGCGCTCCGACGAGACACAGCAGCCAAGGTTTCACGTGAAACAGAGCAGACGGGGGCCACTCCTCCTCTCCGCTAGAAGAGTAAGATGGCGGATACTCAACAGGCCATCTGCTGCCAATCAGTGCCCTGGTCTCTCTGCCGCTGCGCTGCTCTGCTCGCTGTTCTCCTCGCCACCATCCATCGCTGCTCTAAAACGCACCGATGACCTCGCCGCCGTCGATAATCAAAACTTGCCCCGTAATAAAAGATGCGGCGGGCGATGCCAGAAACAGCGCTGCTGCGACCACATCGTCCGCCTGCCCCCAGCGTCTCAGCGGAATGCGCTCGGCCACACGCTCGCGAAAGCGCGCCGGACGTGACCGGGCCCAGTCGTTCTCGATCCACCCCGGGGCAATACAGTTCACGCGAAGATGTGGCGCCAGCTCGCGCGCGAGGCAGCGGCTCAAAGCGATGACGGCCCCTTTGGCCGTGGCATAGACCTGGCTGACGAAGCCAGGTGCTCCATCCAGCGCGTGATTCCAGGCCACATTGAGAATGCAACCGCCGCTTCTCATCAAAGGAACGGCAGCCCGACAACAGCGCCAGGTTCCCAAAACGTCAACTTGCAGCAGTCGCTCGAAGCGTTCTTCCTCGCTCAGGCCGCCTGTCTCAGTTGTATTGGCGCTGGCTCCAGCGTTATTAACCCAGACGTCGAAGCGACCGAGGGCTGCGTGCGCCTGGGAGACCAGCCGCTCAACCTGCTCCGACGAGCGTAAGTCAGCTTGCAAGGCCAACGCCTGGCCGCCCTGCTGCTCAATCTCCCTGACTAGCTCCTGAGCAGCGGCCTCCGAGTGCCCATAGTGCACCAACACTTTCGCTCCCTCTCTCGCAAAAGCCAGGGCTAAGGCCCTTCCCAGTCCTCGCGCGGCCCCGGTGATCACAACACTACGTCCGTAGAATGGCCGCCCTTCGCGCATACACTGCATCTCCCTTCCCTTGCTTATGACCAGCTTGTCTGTCCGCTCGTAACCTGTCGCGCCTGCTCCGTGACCTGGCGAGCAAGACAAGCTACTGCCTATCTTTTTTGCCTGCCTGCTATTGTACCTGGACCTGGCGACTGCTGTCAGTAAAGAGCGATGGCGCCAAAACAGCTCTGCCAACTTGATCGCTGTAACAGAGTAGCCGGTCACACCTTTGAGAATGGTTCAGCTCGCAGGACCTGCCACTCCTCCAGGGCGCTGGCGCATGTCTGCAAGTGCCTTGGTTGCCTGGCATCAACGGCATATGTTATCCTGTCTGAGGAGCCGTTTCCTCAGAGGAAACGGCTGGCGACGATCAGGGTCGATCGTTCGCTCTAGCCAGGTTGCGCCAGGACGGCGCAAGGAAGGGAGTAAACAGCGGTGATTACTCACGGGACACCTGCAGATTCATCTCGGGCAGAGAATCAGCCGCACCTGCCTGTCCAGGAGCAGCGTGCCATCATCCAGCGCCTGCGCCATGAACTCCTGCTGCAGTATCGACCTGTGCTACAACAGGGGGCGGGACCCATTCGCGTGATGGCGCGGATGGTCGCCGAATTAAGCAGGCGCTGTCGCGATCTCAAACTGGATGAAGAGATCATCGCCAGCGAAATTGTTGATCGTACCATCGGCGACGTCGATCTCCGTCGGATTGTGGAATGCGAGGGAGAACCTGGTGGGCCAGGCGACTACCGTATGCTTGCCGATGAGCTGGGGATCGCTCTCCCCGGTGAGAATCTCAATGGCTATACGGCCACCGGTGAGGTTTACCTGTGGCTGCGCGATCGGATGCTTGACTACGAACGCTCGCTTCTGGACCAGAAGATCGATCTGCGCATCTACGATATTGTTGGCATTGGCAATCCGGTGCTGCGTGACTGGCTCGCCGCCGCCTGGCAAGAGCAGTGGGGCCTGACGGTTAAGGGCGAGCAGGTTTATCTGAGCCTGGGGGCGATGGATGGGATCGATAAGACCCTGCGCGGCTTTCGCCAGATGTGCGATGAACAGGGGATCAAGGAGAGAGCGGTGCTCTTCCCTGCCCCCGGCTTCGGCGTGCCCGAGGCCCAGGCTCGGGCCTACGGTTACCGCTTGCATCGTGTCAACACGCGGCCCGAGCATCGCTTCAAACTGACCGCTGAGGAGCTGGAGCAGGCGCTGCAAGAGGCGCCCGATATCCGCCTGATCTATCTGACGGTCACAAACAATCCAACAACCTTTGCCTTTACTCCACAGGAGCTGCTTGCTCTGCATACTGTCGTTCGGCGCCAGCGCGAGGCCGGGCGCCAGCTCTTCTTCTTGGCTGATCTGGCCTACGTGGGCACGGGGCGCCCGGAGGACGATCAGGCGCGCATGGCTACCTTTGCTGATCCCGCTCACATGGAACAGACTATCTTTGTGAGCAGCCTCTCGAAAACGCTCTCGCTGACTGGTGATCGCTTCGGCTGGGTGACTATCGGCGATGCCCGTCTTGCTCCAGCACTGGCCCCCGGCTGGTCTAATAGCATGGCTTCGCTGCCTGCGGAGTGGCAGCTACGTTTCATGGCTTACCTCCAGTTGTTACGTGAGCGGCCCTATCTGATCGAGAAGCTGCGCAACCTCTATCGTCTGCGTCGTCGTCGCTTCATCACCCAGCTACAGCAACTTGATCGAGAGCTGCAGCTCTTCGCGGAGATCTATCTGGATGACGATGCCACTGTCTATAACTGGAGCCAGCTGCGCCCTGGCGAGGATGCTTTTTCTCTGTTTGAGAAGACCGGCATTGCTGGCGTACCAGGCTCCGGCTTCGGTTATACCGATGAGTATGTGCGCTTCTCTGTCGGGGTGATTCCTGTTCCTGTTGCTGCAACCTCGCGGCGCTAGCTGGGAGGGGCGTAGGCCCAGGTCAGATCAAAAGACCAGGTCCAGCAACTGAGGAGCACTTGCCCTCGCCACCGCGGCGGTGTGTGAATGGTCCTGACCTGGTGGCCGGGCCGTTCTCTCCTGGCACGCCGGCTAGAGACTATTCTTGAGTGCGGAGCGGGGCAGGTTGTGCGTGACATGCGCCTTTGCCAGAAGATAACGCAAGTGAGAGGGCGCCAGCGTGGCCGCTGCTTGACCCTCACTGGAACTGGTGATACTCTTTTAGCTGAGTGTGGGCGCCCGCGGGACGCTTCCGCGGCGCCGAAGTAGTGGCCGCGTGGAGTCTGGCGATGGCGTGCGTGCAAGCGCGGTGCGGTGGGTGAGCCGCTGAAAAAACGAGCAGCGCCAGCTGAGAAAGTCAGCAGGAGGGCGTCTGGCGCGTGCAAGGCAACGCTGTGTCCAGCAGATAAGGTGCGGCGGTCGTTCCTCGATGAAGAGGTGTGAGGGGGCAGACAAGATTCTGTCCAGCGCTTCCCTGTGTTTCACGTGGAACACCTGGGTAGGGCGTCTTGTCTCAGGATTGTGGAGGCGCTTTATCCTCCCGCTTCAGCGCTTCTCAGTCATACGATCTATGACTAGTAGCAGCAAGTAGCAAGAAGGAGAAACATCCGCATGGTAACACGAGTAGGCATCAACGGTTTTGGCCGCATCGGACGGCAATCCTTCAAGGCGATGCTCGAACGTTATCCCCACGAGTTAGAGGTCGTCGCCGTCAACGATCTCACCGACACCTACACCAATGCCCACTTGCTCAAGTACGACTCCACCTATGGCCGTTTCCCGGGCCAGGTTGAGGCAACCCCCGAATCTCTCATCGTCAATGGCCACACCATCAAGGTCCTCGCTCAGCGTGATCCAGCGCAAATTCCCTGGGGTGATCTGGGTGTCGATATCGTGATTGAGTCCACCGGTCTCTTCACCGATGCCGATAAGGCAAAGGCCCACTTGCAGGGTGGGGCGAAAAAGGTGATCATCTCCGCTCCGGCCAAGGGTGAGGATATCACGATCGTGCTCGGAGTCAATGAGCACATGTATGACCCGGCCAAGCATCACATTATCTCTAACGCCTCCTGTACGACGAACTGTCTGGCCCCCGCCGCCAAGGTCCTCAACGACCGCTTCGGCATCGAGCATGGCCTCATGAATACGATCCACTCCTATACCAATGATCAGCGTATCCAGGATCTGGTGCACAAGGATCTGCGCCGGGCTCGCGCCGCCGCTCTCAATATTATTCCGACCACTACTGGCGCTGCCCGCGCCGTGGCGCTGGTAATCCCCGAGCTGAAAGGCCGTTTCGATGGCATGTCCCTCCGTGTACCTACTCCTACGGTCTCGGTCGTCGACTTCGTGGCAACCCTGCGCCAGCCTGCTACGCGTGAGGAGGTGAATGCGGCTTATAAGGAGGCTGCTGCCGGCCCCCTCAAGGGGATCTTGGACTACACCGAAGAGCCGCTGGTCTCCTCCGATTTCCGCGGCGACACCCATTCAGCCATTATCGATGGCCTCTCGACGATGGTCACCGGGGGCGGTTATATGGTCAAAGTGATCGCCTGGTATGACAATGAGTGGGGCTACTCGACGCGGGTGGCCGATCTGACTCACTTCATCGCCGAGAAGGGCTGGTAGGCGGCGCTTCGGCGTGGTCGCTCATAGCAAGGGCGGGGCCTGCCCCGCCCTTCTGGATGGAGGCTGCACTGGCATGAATAAGAAGACGGTTCGTGATATCGAGGTGGAGGGTAAACGGGTGCTGGTGCGCGTGGATTTCAATGTGCCTCTCGATGAAGAGGGGCACATTACTGATGATACGCGCATCCGGGCTGCGCTGCCAACGATTCAATATCTGCTCGACCACGGGGCGGCGGTCATTCTGATGTCTCACCTGGGCCGACCTAAAGGCAAGGTGGTGGAGAAGCTACGCATGGCTCCGGTGGCTGTGCGTCTGAGCGAGCTGTTGCTGCGTCCTGTCCAGCTGGCCCCCGATTGCGTTGGTCCCCAGGTCGAGGAGTTGGCTCGTGCACTGCAGCCGGGTCAGGTGCTGCTGCTGGAGAATCTGCGCTTCCATGCCGAGGAGGAGCAGAATGATGCCGGGTTCGCTCGCCGTCTGGCTGCGCTCGGTGATCTCTATGTGAACGATGCCTTTGGTACAGCCCACCGCGCTCATGCCTCCACAGAAGGCGTGACCCACTATCTGCCCGGCGTTGCCGGCTTCTTGATGGAGAAGGAGCTGAATTTCCTCGGCGCGGCCCTGGAGAATCCCCGGCGTCCTTTTGTGGCGGTAATCGGTGGGGCCAAAGTCTCCGATAAAATCGCTGTCCTGGAACGCCTGCTGACGCTGGCCGATGCCCTGTTAATCGGCGGCGGTATGGCTAATACGTTTCTGAAGGCGGAGGGCTATGAAGTTGGCGCTTCGCTGGTCGAGGAAGGCAAGCTCGATGTTGCTCGCGATCTGCTGATGCGCGCGCGTGAGCGCAAGCTAGAGTTGGTGCTGCCGGTGGATGTGGTGATTGCCGACCGCTTTGCTCCCGATGCTCAATGGCGTGTGGTGCCGCGCGATCAGGTGGAACCAGGCTGGCGTATTCTGGATATCGGACCCGAGACGGTGGCGGCTTTCCGCCAGGTGCTGGAGAAGGCCCAGACAATTGTCTGGAACGGCACTCTTGGGGTGGCTGAGATGCCGGCTTTCGCTCGCGGCACCAATGCGGTGATTGAGATTCTGGCAGCCTGCACCGCCCGTGGGGCAACGACGATCATCGGCGGTGGAGATTCCGCCGCGGCGGTCGAGCAGGCGGGCGCTGCTGACAAGATGACGCATGTGTCAACCGGTGGCGGCGCTTCGCTGGAGTTCCTCGAAGGGCGCGTCCTGCCTGGGGTCGCAGCCCTGCAAGATCGCTGAGGGTGAGGTGATCGATAATGACAACTACCCCGGCGCGTACTGCCATTATTGCTGGTAATTGGAAAATGCACTATGGCCCGCGCATGGCTTCTAGCTTTGCGCTGGAGATCACGCCAGCTTTGGGCAGGTTGCTGAACGAGTATCCGTATTTGCTCTGCATTCTCTGCCCCCCGGCCATCTCGCTCTCGGCGGTCCGCGAGGTGCTCGACGCTCTGCTCTTCGAGCGCATTGAACTGGGCGCTCAGAATATGCATTTCGAGGAGAAGGGCGCGTTCACGGGTGAAATTTCGCCTCTGATGGTTCGCGAGCTGTGTACGACAGTCATCCTGGGCCATTCGGAGCGCCGCACCTATTTTGGCGAGAGCGATGAGCTGGTGAACCGCAAGGCTCAGGCTGCCCTCAATCACGGCTTGCGTCCAATTGTGTGTGTGGGCGAGCGCCTGGAGGAACATGAAGCTGGACAAACAGAGGCTGTGATCCGGTCGCAGGTGCAGAAGAGCCTGGCAAATTTCCGTAGCGAGCGGGCCTGTGATGTGGTGATCGCTTACGAACCGGTGTGGGCGATTGGCACTGGTAAGGCTTGCCCCGGCGAAGATGCTCAGCGGACCATCCACCTGATCCGCGAGCTGTATGCCGATATGTATGGCAGCGAGACGGCTAACGCTGTGCGCATCCTCTATGGGGGAAGCGTGACTTCGGCCAATATCGCCGAGTACGTGGCTCAGACCGATATTGATGGGGCGCTCGTCGGCGGCGCCAGCCTCAAGTCCGACTTTGTGGAAATTGTGCGCAAAAGTATTGAGGTGCTGAGACAGTCCTGATGCCCCCTGGGCTGTCCCTGGCGAGCTGACTTGCTCCTGGCCTGACAGTAAAAACGATGGGTGCTCCTCTCTGTTCCTGCTCCCCTGACTGACCAGGCTGTGGCAGAGAGGAGCCTTTTGTCCTCTCCTGCGGGTTCTTTGCCTCGAATGGGATTGTCCTCCGTGTCGCTTGGTAAGTTCGGCTATCTCTCGGCCCTCGTGCTGAGACTCCGCTTAGACTGTCAAGATACTGTTACAGTTTAACTGTTGCAGTTAGCACTGCTATCGTGTCTGTTCCTACTTTGGACAAGAGGAGGTCCGCTTGATGGTAGAGTTTGAGAAAGGGGATTTCCTGGCTTTTCTTCTGGAGGCAAAACGTCATACTTATGCCGCTCTGGGAGATGCGGCCTCAGTGAGGCCATTGCTTCCTGGTTCTCGACAGTTGGAGTGGCGTGATAGGGCCTGGCACTATCGCGATATTTACTTTGGTATGGCCTTCTTTGCTGGACAGGAAGTAGTTTCCTGGCGGGCGCAACCGGTTTGGTCAATGGTCTATGCCGGTGGGGTGACAGAGGAGCTTGGAGGCCAGGCGGAGAAAATGGTCACTCTCTACGCATTTTTACGCCGCGCATTGCGTCAGGTGTCGGCAGAGCTGCCGTTTCGCGGTCCTGCTTGCTGGGAAGAGCAGGATTGGCGCTATATCAACCGTGTAGAGGGTACCCTGGAGGTTTTTCAGGGAGAAGAAGAGATTACTGCTGCCGGGACGGTGCTCTATCGCCTGCGTTACTGTGGGGGCTTTTTGCGCTAGGCTCTGCGCTGGCTCCCTGATTCCTGGCTCTGAGGCGCCACAACGGCGATGCCAGCATCGGGGACGGACGAGCGGGGCCAACCAGGCCGGGATGCCGGGAGATGGCGGCTTTTGCTTCGCTCCCTTTGCTGGTTCTGCCTCGCTCGTCTCTGATCTGGCGGCGCTGGGCTGCGGGCTTAGCCTGCGACAGGCCCGGCTTCTAGACCTGGCTGCGTCATGCGCTCCGGATTCAGAATGCGTGCCAGTTCTTCTTCGCTCAGCTGCGTGCGCTCGCGGGCAACCTCGCGCACTGTGCGCCCGGTGCGATGGGCCTCCTTGGCGATCTCCGCGGCGGCGTCATAGCCAATGATGGGGGCCAGTGCTGTGCAAATCGCCAGTCCGCGCTCGACCATCTCTGGCCCCTTCTCGGTGGCCTTAATGCCGCGCAGGCATTGCTCTGTGAAATTCCGCACGGCGGCGCTGAGCAGGCTGATCGACTGCAGGAGGTTATAGGCCGTCACCGGCATCATCACATTGATCTCGAAGTTGCCCGACTGACCGGCCACTGTGATGGTGGTATGGTTGCCCATCACCTGGGCGCAGACCATACACAGCGACTCGGCGATCACTGGGTTGACTTTGCCGGGCATGATGGAACTGCCGGGTTGGACGGCAGGTAGCTCAATCTCGCCGAAGCCAGCGCGTGGCCCCGATCCCATCCAGCGGATATCGTTGGCAATCTTCATCAGGCTCACTGCCAGGGTGTTGAGCGCGCCGCTGGCCTCAACAGCGTTATCCAGCGTGCTCTGAGCCTGGAAATGATTGCTGGTCTCGCGCACGGTCACCCCGTTCATTTCAGAGAGTCGGCGGCAGACACGGGCGGCAAACTCAGGATGGGTGTTGATGCCTGTGCCGACCGCGGTGCCTCCGAGCGCGACCTCGGAGAGTTCGTTTTCTGCGTGCCGCAGGCGGGCAATACCGCGCTCGATCTGACCGGCATAGCCGAGAAACTCCTGTCCCAGGCGGATGGGCGTGGCGTCCTGCAGATGAGTACGCCCGGTCTTGATGATGGGCCAGAAGGCTTCGGCTTTTTCTTGCAGCACGCGCTGCATCTCCTCTAGAGCAGGGATCAGCTCTTTGTCGATACTCACCAGGGCGGAGAGATGAATAGCTGTGGGGATAACGTCGTTGGAGGATTGCCCGAAGTTCACGTGATCGTTGGGGTGAACCAGTCGCGAACCACGCGCTCCTCCTAGCAGCTCGCTGGCCCGGTTGGCAATGACCTCATTGGCGTTCATGTTCGTCGAGGTTCCCGAGCCGGTCTGGAAGATATCGACTACGAAGTGCTCGTCGAGTTTGCCGTCGATGACCTCCTGGGCCGCCTGAACAATGGCGGCTGCAATGCGTTCGTCAAGCAGGCCCAGCTCGGCATTGGTCTGCGCAGCTGCTTGTTTGATCTGGCCTAGAGCACGGATAAAAGCACGCGGGAAGCGGAGATCGCTGATGGGGAAGTTGAGAACGGCGCGCTGGGTACTGGCTCCGTAATAGGCGTTCGCTGGGACGCGCATCTCTCCCATGGAGTCGCGTTCAATGCGCGTTTCTTCTGCCAGGCTGCTCACAGCATCCTCCTCGATGGAATCCTGGTCATTCTCGCTTACTAGCTCACCAGGGCTGACGACGGCCTGCTGCCTCTCTCTGGCCCTGCTCTTGAAGAACAGGGGAGACAGGCCAGGCCCAGCCCCAGGTGGCTGCCTGTCCATTATATCACTGCCTTGTGACGTGGCAGCGATGTTTGCGCTGAGCCCGCTCGCGATGGCAGCCTCTGGCATGGCGGGCTACTCTTCGCTATAATGTAGTCTGAAGGCTGCGAAGCATGGATCGATTCTTTCTGTAGGATGCTCGTCAGACATGTTACTTGAAGTTGAAATACAGAAGATGCTCGTGGATGGCAGTGAGTGGGGGGCGTGGAAAGGCTACCAGCTTCCGCTGAGTGACGAGTACGTCTCGATCTGGACACCGGTCGGTACCCCAATGCATTGGCGGCCAGGAACCTGGATTCTAGAGCGGCATTCGCTCACCTACTTCTGGCCCCATGCCTGGTATACCATTCATATCGGCTATGACCAGCAGGACGGGCACTTTGTGAGCGGCTACTGCGATGTGGTGCTGCCAACCGATCCCTATACGAGTACCTCTCAACGGCTGATCTATGTGGACCTCTATGTTGATGTGGTGATTCGTGAGGATTTCAGCGTCTATACCAAAGACCAGGAGGTCTTCGATCGAGCCGCTCAACGCTATCCGCTGGTTGAGCAGGTGCGCCAGCGCTCATTCGAGGTACTGGCCTGGCTGGAAGAGCAGGCCAGGCAGTGGAGCGGCCCCTTCGCGGTGGTCCCGCGCCGGCTGCCGCTGGTGAACTGGGAACAGTTGAGCGTGGAGGAGATGCGTGCAGCCTGGCGCGCCGCTCTGCAGTAGATAGCGCAGGCTAGCCGTTGGGTTGAGCAATGAGGTCACGAGTTGATCATGAGTGAGAAGGAAGGTGGCTGCGGGTGCTCCCTGATGATTTGCGCCAGGCGCTGCTGACGCATGGTGTCAGTGCCTGTGATGAGGTGGCTCTGCGCCAGACGCTGGAAACTTATGTTCCAACCTATACGCTGATCCGTCTGGCTCCCTGGCCAGCACGTCGCTGGAAATGTCGCTATCGTCTCTTAATGCGCGATCAGATCTACGATGCGCAAAGCGTCGCAGAAGCTTATGCCCGCGGCTTGCTGGCTGTGCTTGAAGGTCGCTATCAACCGGAACCAGAAATACAATCGCCGTTGGCCACCCAAGGTGAGTGAGTCTCGGCTGCTTGCGGCTCTGCAGGTGCCGGGTCTGGCTGGCTCACCGGAGAGAGCACTGGCTTGCCGAAGCCAGCCGTCTGCTTCAGCAGCCTCTCCGCCCAAAAGGCGGGTAAGCGCCCGGGCAGTGTTCCCTGGCCGGGCTTCAATCGTTTAGAAACAGTGAGCGGCGTTCCGCCTCTCTGGCGCCTTGACCGCCCGATCTGGCTGCCTGCTACTCAATTGATGGGACCTTATGTATACTGGCGATAAGAGGGGTGGCAAGGAGCTTTCGTCTGGCTGGCTCAACTGTGGGCTAAGTCGAGAGGCGGTCAGTTGAGCAGAGAGCTGCAGAGCGGTAGAACAGAGTCCACGCCTGACGTTCCTCTGTAGCTCTAGTGGTCGGCTGCCTGCTTGCTCCAGGGGCGGACGTGGTTAGCACCAGAGCAAACCTAGCTGAATGTAGAGAAAGAGGTGTTCTGTATGCTGCGTACGATGTGCAAATCAAAGATCCATCGTGCCACAGTCACGATGGCCGATCTCAACTATGTCGGTAGCATCACTATTGATCAGGATCTATTGGAAGCTGCTAACATCTATCCTTATGAAAAGGTTCAGGTTGTCAATGTGACCAATGGCTCGCGTCTGGAGACCTATGCTATTCCCGGTGAGCGTGGCTCGGGGGTCATCTGCTTGAACGGCGCGGCTGCTCGCCTGAATGCCGTCGGCGATATTGTGATCGTGATGAGCTATGCGCACTTTACCGAGGAAGAGATCCGCTCGCTCAAGCCGCGCGTTGTCCTTGTCAATGAGCAGAACCAGATTACCGAGTTGCGCGAAGTTCCTCTGATCGAGCTGCTGCCCGAGACCGTGGCCGAAGAGACCTACGCGGAGGCCACTCGCTAAACGCAGCGCAGTAATTCATCTCATGTAACCGCCCGGTTACATGAATTACTGCTTACCTGGAGTCTATCGAACGTTTGTAAGATTTCCCCTCGCGCTATCAGCCCTCTCCAAGATCCCAGCTGTTTCGACCCCTTGTTCCGCTATTTATCGTGGGCACAACCCTGCTGTCCCCCTCTCAGTGCTGCCCGCTTCCTGGCTGATCGGCTTCGTATAGACTCAGCGTGCCCGGGCTGATCTGTGCCTGCTCTGTGGCTCAGGCGCGCCAGAAGTGCGCGTAAGCTGCCGACTACTACATTGCGGCATCCTCAGCGACGTGCTATAGTAGATCTATGCAGATTACCGCAATAGAGCCACAGGCGAATAAAAACGAGCAGGTGAACCTCTTTGTCGACGGTCAGCGTCTGCTTACGGTCAATATCCTGGTAGTCGAGCGCCTGGGTCTGGCTGTTGGTCAGGAGTTAAGCCCGGAGCTGCTGGCCCGGCTCCGACGAGAGGCTGCCTTACAGCAGGCCCTCGATCGGGCCTTAAACTATCTCTCTTTTCGTCCGCGCAGTCGCCAGGAAGTGCACCGCTACTTGCGGAGGAGAGGAGTCGCTCCCGATCTGATCGAGGCGGTGCTGGAGCGGCTCACTGAGCTGGGTTTAGTCGACGATCGAGCCTTCGCGACCTTCTGGGTAGAATCACGCGAGCGTTTTCATCCCGAGGGAGCCAGAGCCTTGCAGAGCGAGCTGCGAGCACGGGGTGTAGCGCCCGAAATTGCCGCCGAGGTAGTGAGTCAGGAGGATGACGAAGAGCGAGCCTTACAGGCTGGACGCAAGAAGGTGCAAGTGCTCTTGCGCGGCGGGGCCGCTAAGAACTATGAGACCTTTCGCAATCAACTGGGGGCCTTTCTTCTGCGCCGGGGTTTCAGCTACGAGACGGCCAAGCGGGTCGTCCGCCAGCTCTGGCATGAGAGCCGTGCCAGTGCCGCGGACGTCGACCCCGCTGATCCCGCTGATGAGCCTATGGATTAGAGGAGGCTCGGACCGTTGGCGAAACTGTGGCTGTGGCCGTCGCCGTCGCCGAGCCAGAACCACTGGCCGAGGGCAGCTGGACATTCGGCAGGTTCGTGGGATTCACCGGAATGATCTGGATGCGCTGTGGATCATCAGGCAGCACGTCATTGTTACCACCGGCAAGATGGATGCTGACCGAAGCTGGATCGACGCCCGGCAGCTTCTGCAGATAAGTGCGTGCCTGACCGACCTTCAAGCCTTTGATATGGCTCTTCATGTTCTCCAACTCATCCTGGGAGAAAAGGTATTGCGCTAAGGCGGCGGCGGGCACCTTGAGCGTAGCGGTCCCCTGGTTATCGACGCTCTGCACCCTCACTTTGCCGATCTGCGTGCTCTTCAGCTGGGCATGGGCACCCAGTTGCTGCTGAGCCTGTTGCCCCAGCAGTTGCAACACGAGCGAGCGCACATCTCCCAGGAGAAAGTACTCGACGCTGCCCTGCTCGGTCAGGGTGACAGTCACTGTACTGCTTTCGACCCCAATGGGTGGATCGGTCTTCTCGTCCACATCGGAGAAGACGATGTCTCCCACCTGCTGTGCATTTTGCTGCTGGAGCTGACGCTGCAGATCTTGCGAGATCTGGTTGACCAGCACCTGCTTCGCCTGGTTGGCCAGTCTGATCTGATCGACGATATCAACCGATTGTTTGCAGTCGAGGACCAGTAAGGTGCACTTACGACCCGTGGTGGCACCCTGCTGAGAAAGCGTCTTGCTTTCGCTGAGCACTCTAGCCGGGACAGTTTGGCCAGCGGGGTCAACCTGTTTGGCCTTGAGGCTGGCGGTGATCGTAAAGACCTGAGAGAGTGCGGCGGTGCGAGGTGTGATATTAATCGCGGCAGTCGACAGGCCGGGCGCCTCCAGAAAGAGCAGGCCGCCGATGAGCAAGAGCACCAGGGCGATGGTCACAAAGATTAGGGCCAGCAAAGGATTCTTGCGCCGGCGAGGGGGACGATTGCCAAACCTGCCGCTTGGACCGCTGGTACCGCCAAGGACTTCACGTCCCAGATCCATCGTCGGCGCGTCGTAGTCCTCCTGCGCAAAGCCCCCCTGTCCTGAGATGGCAAAGGGAGGTCGCCCCGTGGAGCGGAGCGGTGGCCGTGCAGGAGAAGTATAGGAAGACTGGTCGGAGGCATCTTCGGAACGCTGCAAGGTCATCACCTCGGGAGGAGTGTGGCCCGGCGAGGCCGGTGGTCGGGAGGCGGCACGCTGGGCGGCTGCTGCTTGTTGACGTGGAACAGGTTGGGCAGTCGCCTGCTGAGCTGATTGGGGGCGCTTGCCATCCAGTTCTGCTGCTATGACTGCCCCATAGGCCTGCTCGAAGGCTGCCAGCAGCTCCTCGGCGCTGCTGAAGCGCTCTTCGGGACGCTCGGCGGTTGCGTGTTCTACAACGTAGGCCAGCGGCTTGGGGAGTTGGACGCGTGGCTGCTCCTGCGAGGGTAGCTGACCAGTGAGCATCTGATAGAGAATGACGCCGAGAGAATAGATGTCGTTACTGACAGCTGCGACACCCTGCAGACGCTCGGGAGCCATGTAGGCCAGCGTGCCTACCTCGTTGCCGGGCAGGGTCAAAGGCGCGTCGGCATGCTGCCCCTGGATCGTGGCAATGCCGAAATCGATGAGGCGCACGTAGACCTTGCCATCGTTGTTGCGATCCAACAGGACATTGCTCGGCTTCAGATCACGATGAATGACGCCCCGTCGGTGGATGTAGGCCACGGCTTGCACCAGAGCAGTGAAAAGCGAGTAGACCTCGGATAACGGAAGAGGGCCATGCTGGAGGCGCTGGGCCAGTGTTCCCCCTTCGATATAAGGGGTGACGAAGAACAGTCGTCCCTGCTCCTCGCCAAACTCGATCAGCGGGAGAATATGCTCATGCTTCAGGTGGGCATTCACCTCGGCCTCGCGTAGAAAGCGCTGGCGCGCGATCGGATCATGCACCAGATCGGGGCGCATGATCTTGATGGCTACCTCACGGCCAAAGGCGGTGCGCTGGCGGGCCAGGTAGACCTCGCCCATGCCGCCCACGTCTATGCGACGCACCAATTCATAGTTGCCGAAGCGCCGTCGATTGCTACTACTTTGCTGGCTTCTCTGAGCGCCATTCTCTGGCTCTGGCATAGGAAGACCGAGTTGCTCCCTCATCTCCCACTCCCCTGGCCGCCGCTCCCTGTCTCTATACAGAGAGACGTGCATCCAAGCTAAAACGTACACAGAACGTGGCAGGCATCGCCAGGCATCGCACGCCGTGCGGTGAGGATGGCTGCAATGCCTGCCTCTGCCGGTATTATACCCCGACAGCCGCCGATCGCCCACTGGAAGAATCTGCCGCTCCCGCCGAGGCTGGCATCGGCTCCTGATAATGTGCACGTAGCCAGCGCACGATCAGGATGAAGAGCACCAGGAAGATGATCGTTAGCAGAAGGATCAACAACTCATCAAGACCAAAGCTGATGAAACCCAGATTCAGCTGCCAGCTCTGGATAGCCGGCCCCACGGGCGCAGGTAGCAATGAGAGCGAGCCGCACGCGTTCCAGAGAGCATGCTGCAGTACCGCGTACAACCAGCAAGCAAAGCCGAGACGAAAGCGTCGCTGCTTGGTGCGGATCAGGTGGTACCAGCCCAGGGCCACCATGCCTGCTCCCAGACCATGTAACAACCCTGCTCCTGACCGTACCAGAGCCACGTGAGCCCAGTCGCTATAACCCATGCTGATATAGCCAATGGTCTCAACCAGGTCAAAGCCAATGCCGGCGCTCATTCCCAGGATGAAAGCCTCGATCCCGCTGGTCAGGCGCCCACCGAGCAAAGCTACGCCCAGCGGTTTAACCGTCTCTTCCACCAGTGGTGCTACCACCACCGCCAGAACGATGAGCAGCGTCTTCGTTCCTGTCTGACAGACAGGGTTCGATGGATCGTTCAAGCAGGCTGGGTTAAAGTTGGGACCTGCTGCCGCGAGGAGCAGCGTTGCCGATAGCTCCAGCAGCGAGGCGAAGAGAATGCCCATCGTCGCCCCACTGGTCAGGGCAAGCGTGAAGCGTCGCCAGGTAGTCGACCAGCGAGCCTGGCGCAGAAGATGCATACCCAGCGTGAGGAGAGTCAGAGCAGGAAAGATGGCCGTGAGGAAGATCAGGACAGTGGTCGCCGGCAGAAATGCAACGGCCTGGTGGGTGGCCTGCAGAACCAGCCCGATGGCGAGTGTGACCACGTAGCCGATCAGAAAGATCCAAAACGGCGGCATCTTCAGAACATGGCTCGGCTTGCCCAACAACGAGCGGATGCTGTGGTAGAGACAGAAACCACCGCCGAGCAGGCCGGCACAGGTATAGACCAGCGATTGCACTGTCAAGGGGTAGAGGACCCCTGTTGACCTTGAAGTGCTGGAAACCAGCAGAGTAATGCCGGCCAGGGCCAGTGATCCCAGTCCCGCCAGCAGGGCAAGCCCTGAGCAGATGAGGCCAATGATTCCTAGCGTCACCTGGTAATTGCCTCGTGGACGCTGGAGAGCAGCAGGGCCAGGCTGCCAGTGAGCGGCATAACCAGGCCAGGCTGGGTAGCCTGGGTAGCCTGGATAGGGCGGATAGACTGAGTAGCCTGGGTAGGGCGGATAGCCTGGATACCAATAGCCTGGGCCTGGCCAGGGCGGCACCGGCGGCATACCGGCATAGTTCGGATAAGGTGGATAGCCCGGATAAAAGGGCGGTCCACCGTAGGCTGGAGGGTGAACGTACCCCGGCGCGGCTGGTGGCAACGGAGACGCTGGCGGTAAGGGCCAGACGCCCCATGCTGGTCCACTACCACCAGGGAGCATCGGGCCTGAGCCAGCATGCTCCCAATACGTGAACTGCGCCGGGCCAGGGGCCATGTCATTGGCGGCCTGGCTCGCCGGAGGGACACCCTGTTCTCTTGGGACAGCAGACTGCCCTCTCTCGGCAGCCGGCGCGGCCCCGCTCTCTAACGGCTTCTCCCCACTCACTGACTGCTGATCCGCTCTCTGCTCCATCTGTGGGGGCGGCTGCGGCTGAGTCCGCGTCTCTTCAGACGCCTGTGTGACTTTCTCGTGTTCTGAACTCACTGTCAATATGCCTTTTCCAGGACCTTCTACTGTTGAACGATTGATTGCTAGACTCGTTCAAAGCATATGACAAATGCCGAAAAATGTGAAGAGCCAAAATCCAATACTTGTGCCAGACCTGCCAGAAAGGAACGCTTTCTTCTATCGAGCTAGATCTGGCCCTGTTCCTGAGCGAGTGTGCTCAGGCGATCACGTATCTCCCATAGCTCGGGATAGAACATATCATGAATAGTACGTTCGAGGAGGGGCATAGGTGTGCCGCCTGTGCCAGTCGTTGCCGCGCCAATCATGCGCTCGGCGAGCTTATAGTGCCGGAAGCGGAAGGTCTGCATTACCTCATCGTAATCGATGAGGGCCTCAGCGAAGGCATGCAACAAAGGATAGCGCCCGGCCTGAAGATAGATATCGCTAAGCGAAGCACCTGCAGTGGCCAGCAGGGTGCGGAAATCCTCCCAGAGCAGTGGCGAGAGGCGCTGCAGCTCGCGATATCCTGGCGAATCGCTCCCCGCGCCGCCGGCTAGCAGCTTGCGAAAAGCGTGAAAGTCCCAGGGAGACATCGTTTCGAGCATGCGCATATTCTCTAGTAGCAAGTACTGGATGCGGATCACGCGCTGCAGCAAGCGCAGAGCCTCGCTGAGATTAGCCTCCTTAAGCAGGCGGCTGATGCTGCGCAACTCGAAGGCTGTTTCCTTCCACCATAGCTCGAACACCTGATGAACGATCTGAAATTGCAATTCATCGTGATGGGCCAGCTCCTCCTCTGACTTCTGCAGAGATAACAGTTCAGGCAGGCGCAGATAGCGAGCATAGACGCTCTCGCTGCGCGTGGGGCGCTGCACCTCAACGTGTTTGGACCGCTTGCTCATCGTGGCGACCTCCTTCACTGGAATGGGGAAAGGCCGGCGTCAATGCCGTCCCTCCCTCTCTTGCTGACGGCTCCCTCTAATCAGGTGGACAGCACTTGTCATAAGAAGGATACCATTTCTGACGAAAGAACGCTCCACTACAATGAACGAAAGCTAAAGGAGGGGCAGCGGCGGAGCTGAGCCAGAGGGAGACTGGAACGTCAAGGAGGGCCTGCCTTGCCGGGGAGCTATGGTATAATCTTAGCGACATTTGCAAGCCGACCGAAAGGCGCGGAAATCACATGGAGCAGGCGGAACGCATTGCCATCGATGGGCCAGCCGGCGCGGGCAAGAGCACGGTAGGAGAGCGCTTAGCGCGCTGTCTGGGCTATCTCTATATTGACACCGGGGCCATGTATCGGGCATTGACCTGGCTGGCCCTCCAGCGAGGTCTTGATCCCCACGATGGGGAGGCCCTTGGACGGCTGGCGCGCGAGGCCAGCATCGTCATCGGCCATCCTCATATTGACGATGGACGTCAGTACACAGTGACCGTCAACGGCGAAGACGTCACCTGGGCTATTCGCAGTGCTGAAGTAACCCGCACCGTCTCGCTAGTCTCTTCTCATCCCGAAGTTCGCAGTGTCCTGATCGAGGCGCAGCGCGCGCTGGCTCGCGCTGGTCGCGTCGTCATGGTGGGGCGAGATATCGGCGCCGTCGTCCTGCCCGATGCCGAACTGAAGATCTATCTGACGGCCAGCCTGGAGGAGCGCGGGCGTCGACGCTATGCCGAGCTGCTTGAGCGCCTGGGCCCTGATCACCCGGCCCTTCCCTCGTTTGAGGAAGTGCTCGCCGACATTCGACGCCGCGATGAGATTGACCGCGATAACATGCAGCCGGCGCCCGATGCGATTGTCATCGAGACCGATCATCTCAGCGTAGCGCAAGTTCTAGAACGCATCTGTCACATTCGGGGAAAGCGATGAAACAGGAAGTCAGCCTCTCCTCCGAGCAGGAACAGCCGGAGAACCGGCAGCCACTGAAGCGCACGGCCTCCAGCCGGCGTGAAAAAGACCTCTATCAACCCTACGAGACACCGACGCTGATCTATGAGATTCTGCGAGCGCTGGCCGTGCTCCTGCTGGCCGTGATCGCACGCATGCGCCCGCGCGGTCGTCACCACATTCCGCGTCAGGGTCCCTATATTGTCGCCTCCAATCACCTCGCCTGGACCGACATCCCTCTCATTCCCATCTACTTGCCCCAGAAGGTCGTCTACATGGCCAAAGAAGAGGTCTTCCAGGGGCGTTTGCGCTGGCTGGCGCGTTTCCTTGGCGCCTTCCCCGTGCGCCGCGGCGAGGGAGATCGTCAGGCTCTGCGGGCAGCAGAGACCGTGCTGAAGGCTGGTCGCGTGCTGGTGATCTTCCCCGAGGGCACACGCAGCCGCTCACGCACGCTGGCCCGCGCTCATGCCGGCCTGGGGATGATTGCTCTGCGCACTGGGGTGCCGGTTCTGCCCGTCGCTATCTGGGGAAGCGAGGACCTCTTCAAGAAGTTCCGTCCCGAAATTCATATTGTCTACGGTGAGCCGCTGCTCTTTAAGCCACAAGGCCCCAAAATTACCCGTGAGGAGATCGAAGAGGCCACCGAGCGCGTCATGCGCAGCATTGCCGCACTCTTGCCAGCCTCCTACCGCGGCGTCTACGCCGACGTGCTCCCTCGTTTGGGCGAGGAGCAAGGAGGGCAAGGGAAGGCAAGCGAGCTGGTTAGCGGTGAGTAACCTGGCAAGGGAAGGACATGAGAGAAACAGGAGGGGGGTAGGAACAGGACGGGCAGCCTGGCCAGGACCTGGCCGTCGTCGTCTCTGATTGGCAGCCTGGCCCCATAGGCTGCCAATCAGAAGCAGAAGCGACAGGGCAGAGATCTGGACTCAGGCGCTAGCGACCAGTTGCCGGACGCGCAGAAGGGCCGCCAGGTAGTCGCGCAGCATCATGGGCAGCAAGAAACGCTCCTGAACGCTGCGATGGGCAGCCTCACCCATCTGGCGCCACAGCTCGCGCTCCTCTAGTAAGCGCAGCGTATAGCTTGCCGCGCTCTCGGTATCATCGGCGAGGAAGCCGTCGTATCCATGCGTGATCTGGTAGCGTACCCCAGTCGCCGATGTCCCCACTACCGGCTGATACTTCCACATCGCCTCAGTCACTGTCAGGCCAAACCCCTCACGACTAGAGCGCTGCAGGATCACCTGCGAAAAGCGCTGGAAGGCATTAACCACCGGCGCGGTCAGCTGAGCCGGGTCCCAAAGCAGATGAATATCGGGATCGTCGCCTGCGCGCTGTTGTAAATCTGCCAGAATAGCCTGCGCGCGGATGTCATCGCTGGCTTCCAGCGCGCCAACAAGCGCTACCTGGACCTCTGGGTGGCGCTGCTTCACCAGGCGATAGATCTCAATCACCTGCCACGGGTTTTTCCAGCGCCCGAAGCGTGAGACCTGCGTAATCAGGGGGCGGGTGGGATCGACACCACTGCCGGCCAGTAGGGCCATCCCTTCGGTCTCGCTCAAGGGGGCATGGCGCTCGCTAAAGGGATCGATGCCAAGCGTGATCACCGCGGTGCGCCCGGCAGGCAACTGTGGGAACACCGAGAAGGGCGTATTGAATGTGCACAGCGCATAGGCATCCAGGAATTGACTGATGTACTGGAGCGCCGCGGGATCAGGCCGGGCAGTATCGATATGGTTGAACCATAGGGCCGGGCGCATGTATGGAAACAGCTGCCCCAGAGGAGCGAGCTGGATATCGTGGACGTAGTAGAGATCAGCGCGTTCATCGACGAGCGGCTGCATGGCGGACCGGAGCGAATCCAGAAACTGACGCTGGTCCTGGGGAGTGATCAGACCCGGCTCGCCTCCCTGCAGCATATCGGTCAGCCGTGCCATGAAGGTAGCGGCGAACTCGTCGAGTTGAACCACGCGCCAGGTATGAGGAATGCCCAGCTCCCTGGCCAGCGGCAGTAGCACGCGCAGCAAAGCAGCCACGCCACCACCCTGCGCCGTCGTATTAATATGTAGAACATGCACGCCCTGGAGCGGACGCGCCAGATCGTAAATCTCGGAGAGCAGGGCGTCGCTCACCAGACCACGAAAGCGTTCCAGTCCAGGTGTTGTCACTGTTGTCATGACCCTCTCCTTCGCCCGCAAGCAGGCGAAAAACGTGGCTCTTGTGAATAATTGAGCCAGTAGAAGCTGGCTGCCAGCGTATCACAACTGCTTGCTAGCTGGCTTCCATAGGTGATTACAACTGGGCGAACGATTCCATTCCCCCAGCAGCACCTCTTTTGAGGTGTTTTCTGAGGCAAGAAAGCATTGCTGTTCAGTCAGGGACGGAAGAATCAGGTCAGCCGCCTGACAAAGGGCTATCCTCAAGAGAATATTCTTGCGATCTCGCGGCCCTCTTCGTGATGAATCTTGTGGCGGACTTCTCTCAAAATGGTGTAGGAAATACTTGACAAACAGCCAGAAGTATGTTATATAGTGCCTGTCAGGAACTTTTTGGATGCGGTGGCCCCTACACGGGACCTGTTGCCTACAAGCACGAGTCTGGATAAGACATCCTGCATTCAAATGACCCCTCCTGCGCCAGCCAAATCATCTGCGGAAAAAGGTGATTACGCGCTCTATCGCGATGGATTCTGGGACAGCCCAGCCTGGCGGCGCTGTTTCCCCTGAGTAGTCTATTGATTTGATTGCCTGTCCGGCTCCGTCCCTCCTGATGGGACAAGGCAGTTTGCTGTTTTTTTGTTGTTCACCATCTTCTACAGGGCAGGAAGCGTATATGTTGGTCATACTCAAAGATTTACCGGGTCCAGGAGATTACCTACAAACAGCATCTGCGGCGGAATATCCGTTTAAGAGGGATGCCTGGAATCGCCTGGTGGGCTACGCTTCCGCCACCTTCCTCAGCAGAAGTCTCCTCTGTGCACATCAGCACTTTCTGCGAGGGCGGCAGGCGTAGCTCCCAAAGCTGTCAGCGCCGGTCGACCCGTGTTCTCTGGTTCCTGTATCCGTCTTTGCCTGCGCGCGCACGCGTGACCCACCGCGACATGCTGTCGTCGTGATTCGTCCCATTTTGCGCGCTTCTTGCATTTTTTAATCTTATCGTCATGTAGTATTGTGACGGAGAAGCTGCCTATGGACAAGAAGTTGCTCATCGAGTACCTGAATTGCCGCCAGATTCCGCTGACCGGACAGGAGCAGATGGTGACATTGCATCAGAGACTGTGCGAGGCGGCTCCCGAGTTCTACCTGTACCTGCTGGCTGATCCATTTGCAGATCTCTCGCACAAGCGAGAGATGCTTGCCAATCTGATTCGCCTGCCAGCAGCCCACACTGTCACCAGGCAGCGTATAGTTGAACAGCTGCGCGTGTTGCCAGCTGAGGAGGCTCTGCTGGTTGCCGATGTGATCCGGCAGCGACGCATCAATAACCGGCGCGCACGTGAGATCGGCCTGCAGCTGCTGATCGGTCATGAGCAGTTCCCGCAGCTTGCGGCAGCCCGACGACAGCGGGTCACGCTCTTGTTAAAGCATCTGCTGGGCGAGCGTACGTGGTCTTCGGTCCGGCGCTTCCTGGCGCAGCCGAGCGAGGTCGGAGAGAAGTTCTTGCAACGCGAGCTGTTGCACTACGCGCCCAATCCGGCTATCGCGCGAGAGACGCTTTGCTTCCTTGCGGGGGTGCCTTTTGATCCAAGCGACCCCACGCTGGCAAAGCGCATCGCCGCGCGTGAGCAGTTAGAGCACGGGGAGGGTCTCCCGCGCGAGACCCTCTTCGGCCTGCGCGGCATCTATCATCGCGATATGCCTGCCAGCCGTGTGCGCTCGCTCTCCGCTTCGGAGGCACGGGTCGAGTGCCAGGATGGACCGTTGACTATGCTCTATAGGGAGGCCCTCCATCGGGGGGTGAAGAGTGAGAATTACTCTGAGGAGCTGTGGCGGTGTACCGAGCAGGCGGTGGCCTCGCTACCGCTGATCGAAGGCCGGCTGGCTGTGGTCCTGGATCTGTCGGCCTCGATGACCTCATCGGGCGAGCGAGCCTATCATCCGGCGGCCCTGGCGCTGGCTCTGGTGCATCTGTTGCAGCAGCGCGTGACTTCGGTGATGCTCTATCAGGTAGGTGGCAGCGCCCTTGCCAGCGAGGAGCTGCTGCCGAGACCACGGGGTGTAACCGATCTGGCAAGCGCTTTGTTGGAAGCCGCTCGCACGCAGCCGCAGGCGATTCTGCTGATTACTGACGGCTACGAAAATATGCGCTCGGGCGACGCGGCCCTGGTCCTGCAGGGTATGCGTCTGCTGGGTCTGGCCATGCCTGTCTATCAGGTGGTGCCAGTTTACTCTCGCTCCGAGCGGCTGCAACAGCGCCATCTGGGCGACGATTTCCTGCTGTTGCCTGTGTTGCATGAGCAAGGAGTGCGTGAGGTGCTGACCAGGCTCTTCCTAGATTACACGGCTGAGTTTATCTCTCCGGTTGATGCGGAACAGGTGCAACAACTCTTGCTTAAGAGGTGATAACCATGATGGAGATGCAGGTCAAGCAGGAGGCGGCGGAAACCTCTCCTCTTCCAGGGCTGCTGGCCCACCTGGCCCCTGGTCCGCTCGTCTCCTGGGGCATGCTGGAGGTCGTCGGCCTTTTCCCGGTCAGCACTGAGCAGGAGCAGAGTCGCGCCCGCTTTGTTCCTCCTATGCGCTCCCTGGAGGTCGTCGGGTCGCCTGGCTATGGAACGCTCGTGTTGCGCAATCGCGCCACCGATGGTGTGCTGGTGCTGCCCATGCACGTGGCTTTCTTTCAGCCAGGAGTGCAGAATCACGCAACCAGTCGCGTGCTGCTCCTCGATGCCAGCGAGACCTTGACGGCAGACGATTGCTTCTGCATCCAGCAGGCTCAGAGCGGCACTCTGCGCCAGGCCCAACAGCGCTTCTGCATGTTGCCTCTGGGGCTGCGCCGCGCGGCCTTCGAGCTGCAGGGCGTCAAGGATTTTAGTCGCCTCTGGACGGCGATTGCTGCCTACTCGCGCCGCTATGGAGTCAATTACGGTGGCCATCTGGAGCGCTGGCTGCGTCCTAACTTTGCTCAGTTGCTGCCCTACCGCCAGGCGCTGGAGTGGCAGCCCGGTCAGGTCGGCGCAGCTTTCTTCCTGGCTGGCACGCTGGTCGGGGTAGAGGTGGCTCCTAATAGCGCTTACTGGGCGGAGTTACTGCCTGTGCTACTGATCTACTGCTATGGCTCAGCCGCCTTGTTGGCCGAGCGTCAGCGCCGCGCTCCATCTCGCCCAACCCTCAATCTGGAGGGCCTGCGCGATCTGGACGATCTCCGGCAGCGTCTTGCTGAGGCGCGTCGCCGCGAGCGGGGGGAGCATCTTGCACAGCTTTGTACAGTGACTTCGCTCCATAAGCAGGCCCGCCCTGCTGAAAAGCATGCCGGTCTGCGTCTGCTCTCGATCAGCCACGGCGGGTGGCTCGGCCAGATTGTCTACGCCGGCTCTGAGGTAGTCTATCTGTCGCTGTTCCGCAGCGAGCTGTAAACTGTTTTCTCGCTGCTTCGTACAAGCGTCGGTCTCTCTTCCTTCTCGAAGCTCGGGCACGTTCTTCCCTCGGTTTCCGCCCGGGCTTCCCTTTTTCTGCTCTGCTCTTCTTCCCCCTTTTCCCTGGTTGATAAAAGTAAAAATACCGGCTACACTTTTAACAGAAGTTCATCGAGGAAAAGGAGATTGAATCTGTGGAAACTTCAAGGCCAGAGTCGGAGTGGAACCCCGGCCCACCCCCTTCGTCCGACTCGCCTCGGCCTCCCCTGGTGAGGTATTGGGGAAACAGCGATTATTGCTATGCGCATAGCCTGGCGATGGCGCTGCAGGCGGCAGGCGCCGAGCGCGACTGGCTCCCTGAACCAGGTTTCCTGGAATGCCTGACAACCCTCCCTTTCGGTAAGCTCTATCTGGAACTGCCGACAGGACCACAGGTCTTTTTCTCCAACGCTGCTGTTAACCCCAATCAGGGGATATCGCTGGCGCTGAAGACTCTTGGCTGGAGTTGCCAGGAATGGCCTCCCTCTGACGCTGCTTCTGTTGATGAGCGCCAGGCTCTAGCTACCTTGCGTGCTGCTGTCGAGGAGCAACCGGCCCTGGTGGGTCCGCTTGACCTGGGGTGGCTGACTTATCATCCCGAGCATAGCCACTTGCGTGGAGCCGATCACTTCGCTCTGGTGCTGGCAGTCCACGACGAATATCTCTTGCTGCACGATCCTCAAAAGTATCCCTATGCCTGGCTGCCTGTGCGCGACTTCCTGCAAGCCTGGCGGGCGGAGAAGATCGGCTACCCTCATGCACCTTTCACTCTCCGTATGCGCTTCCAGGCTCAGGAGCGGCCAGCTCCTGAGCGTGCTGTGCTCATCGCTCGCACCCTGTCTCTCATCCGCGCTCAATTGGGCCAGTCTTTCGAAGGCCCTGTTCTCTATAGTGGCGTGGCCGCGCTGAAACGTCTGATGGTCGCTTTGCAGGCTGAGCGCTGGTCGCGCTCGCTGGAGCGCCAGCTTGTGGGTTTCGTTCTGCCTCTCGCCTCCCGGCGCCTGCTCGACGCCGCCCTCTTTTTAAGCGAGGCCGGTCTGGCTGCTGCCGCTACCTGCCTGCAAGAGCAGGCTTTGCTTTGCGGTAGGGCGCAGTGGTTTCTTGTGCAACGAAAGCGTCAGGCCCTCCAAGACTGCTTGCAGCGTCTGGTCGTTCTAGAAAAAGAGCTACCCGCCTTGCTTGCTGACTGACTTCCTTGGGGACATGGGGCAAATACCTGAGCGAGAGAGGAGAGCCTGGGGCCTGCCGCTGGCTGGCTTATCCCTGAAGCTATGTGCTAGAATAAAGGCTGAGCTGGTTACTGCCAAACTCCTCCTGTAGCATCTCTACACTACCATACGCTTATGAACAACTTCCACGCAGATCGACAGAAGCCATCGACTCAGCCTTTACCGGTCACTGTGGACACGACGCCTGCTCTCCAGGAGACGAGGGAGCCGCCGCCATCGGTCTGGGAGCTGCTGCGTATCTGGGCCTTGATTGGCCTGCAATCCTTCGGCGGCGGCTCTTCGACACTCTTGCTGATCCAACGTGAGTTTACTGAACGGCATCGCTGGCTGACGATTGAGGAATTTGCCCGTGACTGGAATCTCTGTATTATGACCCCGGGCATCAATCTGGTAGCGATCACTGTGCTCATTGGGCGCAAGCTCGCTGGAAGCTGGGGCGTCCTCGTCTCGTTGCTGGGTTTGCTGCTACCGAGTGCGGCGATCACCACCCTCATCGCCGCCGGCTTTCAGGAGATTCAGCACCTGGCCTTTGTCGATGCCATGTTCCGCGGGGTAGTGCCTGCGACAGCTGGGATCATGCTGGTAGTGGCTATCAACTTTGCCCGCCCACTACTGAAACAGGGCTATCAGGAAGGCATCGGCATGTTGCTGCTCAGCCTGGCCTTCATTGCTCTGGTGACCCTGGCGCTTATCGTTGGCAAAATCGCTGTGGTCTTCGTTGTGGTGGCCTCCGCTCTCGCGGGTAGATTGCTCTTCGTCCGAGCACCTTCCCTGGCCACAGCAGAGCAGCAGTCTGATAACAAGGAGCAGCCATGAAGAATCCTTTTCTCTATTTCTGGCTGTTTCTCAAAGCCTCGCTCTTCTCAACCGGCGGTTTCAGCAATTTTCTCAGCCTGCATCAGGATTTGCTGGCTAACCACTGGGCTGAAGAGAGCGACTTTAGCCAGGCCCTGGTCATTGGCCAATTGAGTCCTGGACCAAACGGTCTCTGGGTCATTGCCCTGGGTTACCTGACCTATGGCTATCTGGGGGCTGCTCTGGCGCTGCTGGCGATCATGATTCCGCCGTTTGTGGCGCTGATCTGGGAGACGCTGTATCAGCGCCTTGGGGGACTGCGCTGGGTCGAGGCGCTGATGCGCGGGGTCTCGCTGGCAGTGGTTGGAATCACTGTGGGTAATACCTGGACAATCATCGGCCATAGCGCCAGCGATTGGCGGGCCTGGGTCATTGGATCTGCTGCCTGCCTGCTGGCATTGAGTCGGCGCGTGCATGTCTTTGTCATTCTGCTATTGGCCGCTGGGGCCGGCCTTCTCCTTTACGGAGGTCTGACGCTACCCTGGTGGCACTGAGCGCGCTCGCTGGCTGCTGGCTGGCGTTGCGCTGGCTATGGAGACGGACTGAGGGTAAGACTGGCTGCCTGTCAAGGCACTGTCCTTTCGTTCAGAGGCGGCCAGCGCTCTTTACGCTATACTAATACATGAGGCAAGCTTGACCTGGCTTGCCCGTTGGCGTCGCATCTGGCTGGTGGGGAGATGTCGGGGCAAGCACAGTCGGCGGACGGTCGACGCTCCTGTGTGGCCTGACGGAAAGGTATGCATCTGCTTGACAATCGCATATCTTATCGAATACAACTAAACAGGAGAGTGCTCTAGTGCTGGCTGACGCGACGCGACGCTCTGGCCAGTCCCTCGACTGCCCCATGTGCTCGGGCGCGCATGCTCGTGTACATGCGTATCTGTGTCTGCCCGCTTGCCGGACCTGCTGCCCTGCTGCCGGGTCCGGTTCGCTTTTCTCTCCTTTGCCCGCCAGCTAGCGCTAGCGCAGGCGAGTGGAACGAGTCGGGCCAGGGCTAGCTCGCTCTCTGAAGCGCCATCCTGGCAATCTCTTGGGTGTAAAAAAGGAGAAGGTCTATGGCATTTGAACTTCCACCTCTGCCCTATAGCTTCGACGCTCTGGAGCCACATATTGATGCGCAAACGATGCAAATCCACCATGATAAGCATCACGGTACCTATGTTGCTAACCTCAACAGCGCGCTGGAGGGCCATCCCTTTGCCAGCCTGCCGGTTGAGGAGGTGCTGAGGCGCATCAACGAGGTACCGGAGAATGTGCGCACCGCGGTGCGCAATAACGGTGGCGGACATGCCAATCACAGCATGTTCTGGCGCATCATGAAGCCTAATGGCGGCGGCCAGCCCAGTGGCGATCTGGCGAAGGCGATCGAGCAGACCTTTGGCTCGTTCGAGAACTTCAAGGCTCAGTTCAATGATGCTGGACTGAAGCGCTTCGGCTCGGGCTGGGTCTGGCTGGTTCTGGACAAGCAGGGGAAGCTGCAGGTGATCTCGACCGCTAACCAGGATAGCCCCTACATGGATGGCCTCTATCCTGTGATGGGCAACGATGTCTGGGAGCATGCTTACTACCTGAAGTATCAGAACCGCCGCGCCGATTACTTGAATGCCTGGTGGAACGTGGTCAACTGGGAGGAGATCGAGCGCCGCTACGCCGAGGGGCTGAGCCAGCAGAAGCAGTAGTCTGGCACGGCGCTTGCTCCCTGTTCCCGCAGCGGAACAAAAGGGAAGGCTGTCAGTCGAGATCTCTCGACTGGCAGCTTCTTTTTTTATTCACCGCTATCCGCCACACTACGCTCCGGCCTGCACCCGATAGCCTGACAACGGAGAGCTGTCGAGCCGAAGAAGCAGACGCGCAGAGAGCAGCTCGCCGGCAGCATTGAGCAAATCTTTGGTTGACCTTGAGCTATTCTTGAGGTTTTTCTGCTATACTCCTCTGCGGAGTGAAAAGCTCAGGTGCCTTCATTCTGTGATGGGTCATCTCACTACGACGGCACCACAGGTCCTGGCCTGACGGGAAGTTTTCCTGATCCGTGCGCAAAGCCATAACTGATCAGATATCAGGCTATTACTGCTATAGAGAATAGGCTAGTCTATGGAGAACATGAGCAAAAAGTCAACAGCGCCCGGCGCGGGCGCTATCCGCCCACTGCTCAGCCTCGCCTTGCTGCTGACTCTGCTGGTGGCGATGCTGGCCCTGACGGCCTGCGCAGGGCATGCTCTGCGCTCGCAAAACCAGACTGCTCCGGCCAGCTCGCAGAGTCAGTCGCTACCAGCGAGCACGAGCAATCAGAGCAGCACACCATCGGCGGGAAGCGGCAGTCCGGCGCAGCAGGTGCAGTCGATTGACCAGCAGGTCCAGGGTACGTTGCCATCTCTGGACCAGTCCCAAAACGACGCCAACTCTAGTGATCAGGGCCAGGATAATGCTTCTCTCCCCTAGGAAGGGGCCTGGCTGGTTGGCATCTGGTACTGTCTTCTGACCATTCTCCTGTAACATATCATTCAAGAAAAGTGTAAGAGGCCAAAGAGATGATGAAACTATTCAAGGGGCTAAAGCGACCCGGTCAGCTGACCCTCTTGACTCTGGTCAGCCTCGTGGTGGCGGGCTTTGTAGGCTATCTGGCTCTGCCGGCCATTGCCCAGGCGGCGCCGGCTTCTGGTGGACAGTGCGCCCGCAACGATGTCCAATGCGTCATCAACGTTGGAAACCAGCTCATCACGGCGCGCCTGAATGCCCTGAATACACTCAGCAGTCGGGTGACGCAGCAGCAGCAGGCTGGACACATCACTGCTGATGCTGCCAGCGCTCTCCAGGCCGACATCGCCACTAACCAGAACGGCCTGAAAGCGCTGCAGAGCAAGCTCGACGCTGAGACCTCGGCCCAGGCTGCCCGCCAGGACGTCAGAAACATTTTCTGGCAGTTCCGCATCTATGCGGTTGTACTGCCACGCGACTATCAGCAACTCCACTTTGATATCGAGCAGAAGCTGGCCAACAGAATGGAGACGGCCAAGGCTGCCATCGAGAAGGCCATCGCCGCTGCTCCCGCCAGCAAGCAGGCCCAGTTGCAGAGCCTCTATAACGACTTCAAAGCTCAGCTCGCAACGGCGGAAGCCCAGTTTGACACTGTGCAGAGCACGCTTCCCACGCTGACCCCAGAGAACTATAACCAGGACCACGCCGCCTACACCAGCAACCTCGCGAAGGTGCGCAGCGCCGAGAAAACAGCTCATACGGCCTTGCATCAGGCCGCCAGCGATCTGCATCAGATTGCCCAATTGCTGAAGAACTAGTCTCCTAGCAACAAAGTGTGGGAACAGGGTCCATAGCAGCAAGAAAGGCGAAGAGGTTCACCCTCTTCGCCTTTCTTACTCTCTGGGAGCGGAGCATCTGGCCTGGCTGCTAGCGGCCAGGCGCAGTCAGCCTCTGGGGCAGCCCGTTGAAAAAGAGGACCGGCTTATTCTGGCCTCTCGCTAGCGCTCCCGCTGGCGATAGCCGTTACGCAGACGCTCGTAGGCGATGCGCAGACCCTCCAGAGGGAGGAACTGGTTCACGTATTGAATCTCAGGGATGAGCGGAGCCATAAAATTGGCCAGGCCTCCGTGGGCGATGATCTTTACTTCGTTCTGATCGGACACCTCGGGGATCTCGGCGCGCAGGCGGTGGATCAGCCCCTGGACGAGGCCCACATGGCCGTAGATGATGCCCGACTGCATGTTCTCGGTGGTGTTCTTGCCCAGGGCCGAGCGCGGAGGGGTCAGCTCGACGCGGAAGAGGCGCGCGGCGGCATTGCTGAGGGCCTCGGCTGAGATCATCAGCCCTGGGGCAATGGCGCCACCGAGGAAGTCGCCCTGGGTTGAAATCACATCGAAGGTGGCGGCTGTGCTGAAAGAGATGACTATGGCGGGACCACCATACAGCTCATGAGCGGCGATGGCCGTTACAATGCGGTCTGAACCGACTTCCCACGGGTTATCGACCAGCAGGTGCAGTCCCAGATCCAGCGTGTGATCGACGATGATGGCTTCCTGATGAAAATAGCGCTGAACCAGTTCCTGGAAAACTGGCGTCAACGGCGGCACGACACACGAGAAAATAACGGCATGCACGTCGCCGAAAGCGTGCCCGCTATGGTTCATGAGCGTGCCCAGTACCATCGCATACTCGTCAGCAGTGCGCTGGCGCACAGTGGAGACGGTCCAGTGATGTTTGAGAGCCTCACTGTTGTATAGGCCAAACTTGATATTGGTGTTGCTGATATCAATAGCCAGCAGCATAGGGCACTCCTATCGGTGGCCACAGGATGGCGTGGAAAAGACAAAAGGAGGTATATGCGTGCATGCGCACGGTCGGTCTACGGGCAAGAGAGATGGCGGCTCGTTCCCTGATCCCGCCGCTTAGGCGATCTGCTGCGCTCTGGCGGCGTATTGTTTCAGTAAGGCGGCGATCAGGAAGGGATCGCCGTAGGCTGTATCCGTAGTGACAACGACCTCGCTATTGGTGCGTGTGTCGATGAATGCGAGCGAGGTAGGGGCGCGCGAATTCATCGCCTTGCGCCGTTCCTCTGGCGACTGGGTCATACCACGCCCAAAGAGAAAGCCCACCATGTTTTCGCTGGCGCTGCCAAGTTGCGCAAGCTGGTTGGTGGGTGGCGTGCGGTCCGGCTTGGCCCGGCCTCTGGCTGTCACATAGCGGACGTTGATCAGGGGAACGTGAATGACCTTGCTCCCGCTTTGCTGCACAAAGTCCTCGGGCGTGATGACAATCAGATAATCCTGCGCTCTGATGAGACGACGTACGTCGTTGATCAGGCACCAGATGCTGCCAAGACCGATGAAGAGGAGAATACCGAGAAAGATCGTGCTGGCAATCGCTCCGAAGGCGCTGTGGTAGTTTTCGGGTACCATGATAGGAAAGATTGCTGCAAATAGGATGAGGCCCAGAGCTGCCCCGAAGAGCCACCCGATGATCGAGAGGATCACTCTGCCGCGCTGCAGCGGCAGCACAATCCAGCCATCTGGCTTTTCTTCCCCCGCTCTGGCGCGAGTCAATATTTCGGATGCTTCCATGACCAGGAACCTCCCATAGGTATGAGGGCGTGTCCGCTCCCTTGCCGCCGCGCTACGCCTGGCCGTCTCGCCCGCCGCGCGCACCAGGTAGGACTAGCCGCCTGCCTGTCTCCCTCAATTATAGCAAAATCAAGGCCACTGCACAGAAGGTTTCTGCCCGGTCTCCGCTGCGCCTGCCAACCCTGATTGGGCCGGGCCTGGCCCTCGATCGCTGGCCCTCATGCGGACGCCTGCCATCTTTCCGGCTCTGTCGGCTCTGCCTCGTCGCTGGTTGGCCACCGCGGACGGGCATGATATCATGATATAATGCTGCAGAATCTGTGGATCTCCTCTTTCTTCCTCTCTCTGACCGGCCTGTGGTCTCCAACGAGATGGCAGGACGACAGGAGGGGCAGGAAGCAAAGAACGAGTTGCGGGGAGGGAGGCGCCATCTATGGAACAAGAGACCCGCGCGCTGGCCACGCTGACGGCTCGCTATTTGCGCCAGCGCTATCGCTACGTCAGGCCATCCTGGAAGGCCGAGGCCCTTCCGCTGGATGAGTTGGTTGCCTGGCTTGGGCTGGAGATCGCCACCTTTCACCCTGCTGATCACCCCCCAGGTACCTACGGCTATCTGGAGCCTGGCGACAATCTGATCTGGATCTGCCGTAATCTGCCAGAGCCTCAGCGGCGCTTTACGCTCGCGCATGAACTCGGTCATGTTATCCTCCATCGTCCTCTAAATGAGACGATGCTCCTTCTGCTACCCGAACTTGAAGAGATCTTAGAGCCTCTCGAACGAAGACTGGCAGTGCTTGCTGAGGAGGAGCAAGACCAGATCGCTTTCTGCGGAGAGGAGGAGATTCGCGAGGAGATCGGGGCACTCTCTGATGAGGGGAGTGTCGAGGAGCTGCTCGGCCCTGGTCAGTCCTATAGCCCTCGCAGCCAACGCGAGCTGGCTGCTAATCTCTTTGCTGCCGAGCTGCTGATGCCTCTGGAGGCGGTGCGTGCCCTCTATGTGGAGCATGGCCTCCCGCCGGCCTATCTGGCTAACCGCTTCGGGGTCTCACAGGCCGCTATGCTTAACCGTCTGGCTGGGCTACTCAAAGAATATCCTCCTGTCATGGAGCCACAAGTCCAGCCAGAAGAGCAACCCGCAGAAGAGCCTCAGCAGCGCCCAGGGCCTGCTCTTTCATCTGCGCCTGCACCAACGAGGGCGGGCCGGTCTTACGATGAGTTTCAGCAGGCGGCCATTGCTGCGTCCACCCCAGCCCTGGTGATCGCCGGGCCGGGCAGCGGTAAAACCAGTACGCTTATCGGGCGCGCCGAGTATCTGATCCGCTCCTGCGGCGTCGCGCCGCGCTCTATTCTGGCCCTCACCTTTTCGCGCAAAGCCGCTGAAGAGATGCAGGAGCGTCTGAGTCAGGCTCTGCGGGCCTCTACCGGGCCGAAGAGCGCCGCCTGGGAGCTGCCGGCAGTGAGCACCTTTCACGCGTTCTGCGCCGAGTTTCTGCGCCAGTATAGCGAGCTGGCGGGCCTCCGTCCAGACTTTACCCTGGTTGACGACGCCGAGGGCTATTTCTTACTGCGCAGCCTGACGCCTCGCCTTCCCCTCTATTATTATCACCATCTGACGCAGCCCACGCTCTACTTCCCCGAGATCCTCAAGGCCATCTCGCGGGCCAAAGATGAGCTGGTGACCCCTGAACGCTATCGTCAGCTGGCGGAGCGGATGCTGGAGCAGGCCCAGACCGTTGAAGAGCGCGAGCGGGCGGAGCGTGCCCGTGAAATTGCGGCGGTCTATGCCCTCTATCAAGAGGAACTGGAGCGGCGTGGCGACATCGACTTTGGCGGCCTGATCATGCTGACAGTGCAGCTCCTCGAACGCTATCCTGATCTCCTGCAACAGCTGCAGCATCGCTACCAGCATATCCTTGTCGATGAATTTCAGGATATCAATCGAGCCAGTGGCGTTCTGCTGCGCCTACTAGCAGGGGAGGCCCGCCGTGTCTGGGTGGTGGGCGATGCGAATCAGGCCATTTACGGCTTCCGAGGAGCCTCTCCGGCCAACATCGCCCGCTTCCGTGAAGATTATCCGGGGGCTGCAATCCTCTCGCTGAACCGCAATTATCGCTCGCGCCCCGATATTGTCGCGCTGGCAGAAGCCTTTCGCCTTCAGCGTCTGGAGGCTGGACACTTCGGTGAAGAGGCAGCGCTGCGGCGCAACGAAGCTGTACGCCCCTCGCTGCCAGAGCCGTATGTGACGCTGGCGGTGGCCGAGGATGAGGCCGCCGAGCTGGCGGGCCTGGTCGCTGATCTCCAGGCGCGTGCTCGCCAGGGATATCGCTACCGCGATCTGGTTGTGCTCTGCCGCACGCGCGCTCAGGCCCGGCGCATCTCGCAAGCGCTGGCGACGGCGGGCCTGCCGGTCATAGAGAACGGGGGTACCCTGGAACAGGAACACGTTAAGGATGCGCTGGCCCCCCTCCTGCTGCTGGCAGGACCGAACGGTATGGGGCTGCTCCGCGCGGCACGCTGGCCGGAGTACTCCCTGAGTCAGACCGATGTTGAGGCCCTCCTGTTGGCAGCGCGTGAGCAGCAGGTTGCCCCGGGCCTGCTCGTGCTGCGTGGCGATATTCCCGAGACCCTCAGCGATGCCGGGCGGCGCTCACTGCGCCTGCTCAGCGAGCTGCTTCAGCGCCTGGCTTCGGCTCCCGATATCTGGTCTCTGCTCGCTCAATATCTCTTGGTCGAAACCGATCAGGTGCGCCGCCTCCTGGCCCGCAATGATCCCCAGGCGCGGGCCATCCTGGCCGACTATGCCCTGTTGCTCCAGCTGGCACGACGCTATGACCTGCAACAACAGCGCCAGCTGCGCGAGGAACCCGCACCGGCAGAGAATCAGCCTATCAGCCCACTAGCGGATGCTGCGCAGACTGGTCCTCTCTATGAGCAGGTCCGTGGCTTCCTGGAATATTTACGCGTCCTTTTGATGCTGCGTCAGGACAGCAGCACGCGCCAGCAGAGTCTTGAGGAGAGCCAGGGGGATGGGGCGGATGTGGTGCGGGTCATGACTGTCCACGCCAGCAAAGGTCTGGAGTTTCCCGTGATCTATTTGCCTGGACTGAATCAGCAGCGCTTTCCTGCCACGCGACGCTATAATCCCGTGCCGCCCCCCGACGGCATGCTCTCCCTCGAAAGCGATGAGGCCGCCCTCCATGAGATCGGCGAAGCCTGCCTCTTCTATGTCGGCGTCACGCGCGCCCGAGATTATCTCGTTCTAAGCTATAGCCGTCGCCCAGGCAAGCGTGCGGCAAAACCTTCCGTCTTTTTGGAGCCACTGCTGGCCGGTCTGCCACCTGAGCGCCTCATCAGGATAGAATGGCGCGGACCAGGACCAGGTCAGAACGAGCCAGCCGCGGCTGACGAAGAAGAGAGGCGCGGGGAGTCTGAGGCTGCTCTTTTGACCCGGCCCCACGAAGAATTTATCCGCGCCATGCAGCCGGAAGTCCTCAATGCCTCTGCTGTCGAATGCTATCAGCAATGCCCGCGTAAGTATCTCTACAACTATATCTATCGTTTCCAGCCTCTTCAAGAAGGTTACTCCCTCTTTGTTCAGGCGACGCGTAGAACGCTGGAGACGCTCTATGAGTGGGTTGGACGAGCGCAGCGGGCCACCGCCGAGGGACAGCAGGTGTCAGCGACCCCGCCGACGCGTGAAGATGTGCATGAACTTTATAGCCGATACTGGCGCGAGCTTGGCGGCCACGAATCCCCTTTTGCCTCGCTGTACGAACGGCATGGACGCGAGGTAGCTGAGCAGCTCCATCGCAAGCTGCTGGACAGCGCCGAGACGCAGCGCTGGCAGCTCTGGCGAGGCTTCACCATTGAGATCGCCGGGCAAACGATTCGCGTCGATGTCGATCGCGTCGAGATGCCGCGGCAGCCTGAGCAACCGGTGCGCTTCGTGCGTACGCGCTTTGGCCGACGCAAGCAGGAGCCGGAGCCGGACACGCGCGAATTACTCTATATGCATGCTTATCGTGAGCACTATCCCGGGCAGGAGGTCGAGCTTCACAGCGATAACCTGACCACGGGCGAGATCAAGACTGTCAAGCTTGGACAGCGGCGCGAGCAGACTCTCTACTCCAGGCTGGTCGAGAGTCTGGAGCGCCTCAAAGAACACGATTACGCCGCGACTCCCGCTGACCCGGGCCGTTGTCCGATGTGCCCCTTCTTTCTTATCTGCCCGGCCTGAAGTCTTCTCTCTGGCCTCTCATTGCCTACCATACCCTCATCTGGCCAAGAAGCCTGTAGTCTGGCCTGAGCCGGCAGAGCTAGAAGGCCAACTTGCCTCCTCCCGCGACACTCAGTATGGTATAATGGCCGCCAGGTGAGACGGGCCACTGCCGCCCGTCGCTTCCGAGAAGCTGACCCTTTCTTCTGGCTGGAGCCATGACCAGGGGTAAGAGACGCTCTTCAGGAGAGGGTGAATCTAGACCATTTCTCAAGAGAGAGAAGTAGCAGGTACAATAGATACAGGGCGTGCTACTCCATGCCCGCACACGAGGCATCGGCATGTTCATAGGAAAGATCGTCAAATCCGACTCGCATATCAATTACGTCTGTCAGATTTATGGCCCACGCGAGGTCGAGGTCGAGCCGGCGCCTGAAGACTATGCCTTCGGACGCTTTGTGCGTATTGCTGTGCGTGCACGCCAGGGCGATGATCCCGAGGCGGAGCTGCATCGCGTGCTGGGTATGAGTACGGAGCCGAGAACCTACGCCGTCGGCGTGATTTATGATACCATCCTGCTCAATCCGAGCTTCGGCTCGCTGGGGCCGCGCCTCTCTAACGAGACTCAGGTTGAGCTATTCTCGCCGGACTACATTGCCGAGCGCGCCGTGCTGATCTATGTCATGGTGCTCGGCATGATGCAGGAGCGAACCACTCCCGAGGGCCAGACCGAGGTCTTCTCCATCATGCATGGTGTTCCTCTGCTCTCGCTGGAGCTGGGCAGCGAGATTGAAACAATGGACGACGAGCAGGTGCGGGCTTTCCATTTCTTCAGCGACCCCGACAGGCCGGATGAGCCGCCCTATCTCCATATGGGCTACCTGCCTCACATCATTGCCCAGCGCAATAGCTTGCTACCGATGGTAGCGCTCTGCATCATCGATCAGCTCGAACGCCTATTTCCTCAGAATCTCTCTCTGCTCTCAATTGTCAAACGTAACTTCGCCTGGCGTCTCAAGGTTGAAACCACTGGCTAGGCCGGGGCCAGCGTGCGTGGCGGAAGCAAGGAAGGACTGGGCGAGCCGGGTCAGGTCGCCCCGCGCTCGGTGCTGGCGGCTGGGACCGGTTGGCCCGCTAAGGGTTGAGGCTGCGAGACCAGGGCGGATCTGGATCTGGGGCAGTGCAGGTCTGCCGTCCGTGTGCAGTTCTGGAGAGGCAATCTCTCACCTGAGATGGAGTTAAGCGGCTATGGTAAGTGATTCTGCCAATGTGCCACCTGTTTCGCGAGGGCGCACAGGTCGCAAGCCTGTGGGCATTACCAAGGGACCGGGTGAGTCGGCCCATGAATATACCTTTGTCTCGCGCGACGATGAGCAGGTGCTCAAGAACGGCGAGTATGTCTATTATGAGCTGAATGAGCCTGATGAATGGGGCCAAAACGGCGCTCAGCCGGTGGCGCGGCGCGTTCTGGGCCGTATCATCAAGCGTGTCCCGCTGCAGCTCTATCCCGACACCTTCCTGGCGGAGCCGGAGGTTTCGCCGGCCCAGGTCGCGGCGATGGTGGGCTACGATGCGCGGGCCAACGAACTCTTCGAACTGCACGTAGCCATCATGGGCTATTATGATCCCGAAAGCGGCTCCTTCATTAATCCCTGGATACCACCCCAGTCGGGCAAGCAGATTTTTCTGGCGGACGATGAGATGCTCTCGCAGATTCTCTGCCGCAAGCGCGTCGGCCAGCCTGGCTCGGCAACCATCGGCTCGCTGCTGACGCGGACTCCAGGGGCGGTGCCCATTGTGCTCTCGGTCAAGGATTTTGTCAGTACGCATCTGGCTATTATTGCCAGCACCGGCGCCGGCAAGAGCTACCTGGCCAGCGTGATTATCGAGGAGCTGATGCGGCCCTACAATAAGGCTTGCGTGCTCATCGTTGATCCGCATGGCGAATACGGCACGCTCGATCAATTGCCCAATCTTCCCGAATTCTCTGAGGAGAGTGGCGAGGAGGGCGTCGAGGGCTACCGGGCCCAGGTGCGTATCTATCGCCCCGATCAGGTCAAGGTCCGTCTCTCAACCCTGAACATGGGGGACATGCGTCACCTCCTGCCTGAAATGACTGAAAAGCAGCAGTATCTGCTGAACCGGGCTTTGCGCAAAGTGAACGAGACGAAGCGAGGTACGCCCTGGAGCGCGCAGGACTTGATGGAGGCTATTCGCAAAGTGGCGCGCAACAAGAACGATGAAGACGGCGAGGGGGCTGACGATTCCACTACAATGCATGCCTTGATGTGGCGTATCGAGCAGCGCTTTGTCGATAGCTTCACCTTCGATGATGTCCAGCATCTGGATCTGCGCGAGATCTTCAAGCCCGGTCAGTGCACGGTACTGCAGCTTAACGAAGTTGATGAACGCGATCAGCAGGTCATTGTCGCCACGCTCCTGCGCCGCCTCTATCAGGCGCGCATGAACACCGAACGCGGCAAAGTGCACTCTGGTGAATCCTATCTGCCCTATCCAGTCTTTGTGCTGCTAGAGGAGGGTCATCACTTTGCGCCGAGCGGCACTGAGGTGGTCTCGACCCAGATTCTCAAGCAGGTGTTGGCTGAGGGGCGCAAGTTCGGCATCGGCGTAGGCATTATCAGTCAGCGGCCCGGCAAGCTCGACGCCGATGTGTTGAGCCAGTGCCAGACGCAGTGCATTATGCGCATTGTCAACGAGATCGATCAGAAGAGTGTTGCCGCTGCTATTGAAGGGGTTGGTCGTGATCTGCTGGATAATCTGCCTGCTCTCTCGAAGGGCCAGGTGATTGTGGCGGGAGCTGCTGTCAATACGCCGGTGATCTGCCGTGTTCGCCAGCGCCTGACCCGGCACGGAGGCGAAAGCAAGGATGCCCCAGATATCTGGCAGAAGTATTTCAGCTCGGAGGCTCGCGAGAGCCGCCGCCTCCAGGAGGCCCCGCTGGGGAACAACCAGGGGTTCAGCCTGTTGAAATAAGCTATGGCTAAGCAACACCTACGCTATCGCATCTCCAATCGTGCCGCGCTCTCTCTCCTGGGTGGGCTGGCCCTGCCGGTCTGGGCGGCTTTTCTCCTCTTTACTTATTTTGTTCCACCACAAGGGTTGCTGGCCTTCGTGGCTTTTTTTGTGCTCCTTTTGGGGGCGCTCATCTGCACTTTCGCCCCGCTCGCCTACCTCTTCGGCTTGCTCTTCATCTCTTCGCGTCTCTACCGGGCGACGATCCGGCATGCGCTGCGTCAGGGGACTCTCTTATCGCTCTGCATTGTGCTCAATTTGATCCTGCGCGCCTTACATAGCTGGAGCATCATGGCGGCTCTCGCCATTGTGGCCGCCGCGGTTCTTGTTGAGATCCTCTCGCTGGCGAAGAAGTGGTAAGCCATGAGTATGAGCAGGGCAGATGAGCAGCCTGGGGAGCTGCTGGTGATTCGCCCCGGGGCGATTGGCGATACGCTACTGACGTTTCCGGTCTTGTCTGCCTTACGGGCGGCCTCGCCGTCCGCCAGTCTAACGCTGGTGGGAAACGCCCGGGTGCTGCCGCTGGCGCGCTGGCTTGGGGTGGCCGATGCTGTTGAGGACTATGCTGACCTGGGCTGGAGTGCGCTCTTTGCCGCAGGGGGTCTGGACCAGGCTGGACTGGGTGCACGCCTGCGCCGGGCGGAGCGGGTGGTATGCTGGCTGGCCGATCCCGAGGGCCTCGTAGAGCGCAATTTGCGCGAGGCTGGGGTGAGCGCGGCAACGGTCCGCCCTGGCCGCCCGCCGGCGGGGACCCATCTACATGCGACGTCCTATCTGGCGCAGACGCTGGGACTGGCCTTTGATCTGGCCAAGGCAGAGAGCTGTCGCTATCGGCTGCCTTCTGCTGTGCTTGAGCAGGAGCCGCCGCTCTTCAGCGAGGCGCCCCTGGTCATTCATCCGGGCAGTGGCTCTGCGGCCAAATGTTGGCCAGCTTCCCACTTTGCTGCTGTGGTGCGCTGGGCCTGGGCGCGTGATTGGCCAGTGCTGGTGTTGGCCGGGCCTGCCGATCATGAGCAGCTGGCGGCGCTGGTGCGTGTGCTGCCCACCCCACCGCCGGATAGGATAAAAGTACTGATCGATCTACCACTGCTGCGGGTCGCGGCCCAGATCCAACGTGCGCGCTGCTATCTGGGCAATGATAGCGGTCTCAGCCATCTGGCCGGCCTGCTCGGTGTGCCGACCGTTGCGCTCTTTGGTCCCACGGACCCGGCGGTCTGGCGTCCTCTCGGGCCTGCGGTGGTGACCGTGCGAAGCCAGCCACTGGATCAACTGGCGGTTGAGGTAGTTGTACAACACATCGAGCAGCTGGCGAGGACCCCTACGGAAGATTTTTGGGGGTGAGGAGGAGCAAAAACGAGGTACTTCGGTGCCAGAAACAGGGCTTTGATCGTTATCAAATAAGGAGTAATATCCCGTAGTCTCCCCTGCCGGCGGCGGTCGCAGGGATGTCGATCTGCACGATTATACTGAAATGTTGAAATTGAGGATAACGCGCGATGCTAGATCAAGAGCAACGAGATGAACAAGGAGTGAGAGGCCAACCGCCCTCCGGCAAGCTGATCCTGCCGGCAGCGCCCGGTGCGAAGCCGGGAGAGTGGGCTGCTGATCCGCAACAGCAGACGACCTACATCGCTCCAGAGATGCTGATCCGGCGTCCGCGGCAGAGCGCGCCGCCGACGCTACTGGGGAAGATCAGTTATTTCTGGCAGAAGGACCCGGCCTACAAGGTTCTGATGCTCGCCAGCGTGTTGGTGCTGATCGCGGGGATAATTTTCTCGGTCATTATCGGTGGTACCCTGATTCAGAGCAACTCTAGCATGGAGGCTCGTGTGCCTTTGACGCCACCACCAGGCGTGGCACCGACGGGCACAGTAGACCTGCGTCCGACCTTTCCTACGCCAGGCGGACAGGGAAGCAATGAGAGCAGCCAGCCCCCCATGCAGAGCACACCCGCGCTGAAGCCGACCCGTACTGCTGATAACGGCGCCAATAACGGAGCGGTGCAGATTTCTGGTCTCCCCGGCAGCGTACCTAACAATAGCGATGTGACGGTCACTGTCATTACGAATCAGCCGAACAGCTTCGTCCAGCTCCAGGTGACCTATAATGTGGCGCCTTTTGTTGCTGTGGTTAATGGTAATACCGATGCTTCCGGTATGGCTACACTGACCTGGCACGTGCAGGTTTTCTCTGTGAGCAGACGCGCTCAGGCCCGTGTCCATGCCACTGTTTTCGGCTCCAATGGCGCGGCTAGCTCGAATACTGTGACGGTACGCATTACAACTGGCGCTTTTTCCCCTGCCGATTAGCCAGGCCCAGCTCTGGCACCTGCTCGCTCCTGACTGATCGCTTTGCCGCCAGGGGCCTGTCCTGCTTTGCCGTACCGTGCCGTTGCCTGAAGAGCACAGCGGTCAATTTTGCCTGCCACGCTGGGTAGAGCACGCTCCCGATGGATGCGGCGGAGGCCGAAAGGGTGAGCGAGCCGTGAGCCAGGCCAGTCCCTATCTGGAGCAAGCAGTGATCTGCGCAACGGCGAGTAGAAGGTTGCTCTCCATCATCTCTCGCCAGCCCCCGGCGGCTCTCTCGCTCGCCTGGCTTTTGGATGGCGAGTGCGCTCTGCCAGCCGTTTTTCTTCTTTAACGTAAGTAAGATAGCCGAAGCCTGGTCGACAGTCTTCGTTCTTGCCTGTTCCACCTGGCCTGCTCCTGCGGCTCCGATCTTGCTGTTGCCCGCCTCGCTAGTGAAAATCTAATACTGTTTACCTGCTTCACGATTGCTGCTGAATATGCTATCTTGTAGTAGCAAGCTTATAACCGTTCTGCTCTTTTCCTGGTGGAATAGGAGGAAGAGATTCGCCTGCAATCACTCCTAGCGGCTTCTTCTCGTGGCAGAGGGATAGCCAGCGCTGCCAGCAGACAGCGAAGCACAAGCGCTCCTCCTCAAGTATTTCCAGGCCGAAATGCGGGAGCCTGCGACTGCTGGCATCTTTGTGAGATGGGGCAGGCATCTGCCAGCGGCGCTGTTACAATCGAATCGTATCGCTGGCCCGCCTTCCTGGCCACTTTGCCTCTGGCCAGCAAGCAAACCCAAGACGGAGCCTGGCCCGATGCACCTGATGTGTGAAAGCTACCGTCGCTCAGGCGTATCTCCAGAAGGAAAGGCTCGCATAGGGAGCACGAGGCAGCGTCGAGGAAGGCAGGACCAAGATCAGGCTGACGCTCCTCGCTTGTAGCTGTTGGGGAAGCTACCTTCTCTTCGGCTGGCGGTCCTGTCGAGCCTGCGACAACCTGAAGGCAGGCCCTACTGCCAGCCCGAGGACCAAGAGGATGATTCGATCAGAAGAGCTTATTCAAGTAAGTGAAGCGGCCAGAACGCTGCGCCACAACATTGGACAGGTCATAGTCGGTAAGGAAGAAGTTATCGATCTCTTGCTAGTGGCGCTCCTGTGCGAAGGGCACGTACTCTTTGAAGATGTCCCGGGGACCGGCAAAACTACCTTAGCCAGATCTCTGGCTCGCTCGCTGGCTTGCTCTTTCCAGCGCATCCAGTTCACGCCTGACTTGTTACCCTCCGACATCACCGGGATCACCTTTTTCAACCAGAAGCAGGGTACGTTCGAATTCCGCCCCGGCCCACTGCTGGCTCAGATCGTCCTGGCCGACGAAATCAACCGAGCGACGCCACGCACTCAATCCGCCTTGCTAGAAGCGATGGAAGAGCGCCAGATCAGCGTCGAGCGCGAGACCATTGCTCTACCCCGGCCCTTTATGGTGATTGCTACCCAGAACCCCATTGAACTGGAGGGCACCTTCCCCCTGCCGGAGGCCCAGCTCGATCGCTTCTTTATGCGCCTGCGCCTGGACTATCCCACGGCGGAGGAGGAACGCCAGATTCTGCGCCGTTTTCGCCAGCGGCAGCCGCTGGCCGAGCTGCAGCCTGTGCTTAGTGTTGAGCAGCTCACGCGCTTCCAGCAAATCATTCGTACGGTAGAGATTGAAGAGAGCGTTGAGGGTTATCTGATTGAGCTGGTACGGACCACCAGACAGCACGAGGCCATCGAGCTAGGGGTCAGTCCGCGTGGTACCCTGGCCCTCTATCGCGCTGCCCAGGCTCTAGCGGCTATCGAAGGGCGTGGCTACGTGCTGCCCGATGATATCAAGCGCCTGGCGATACCTGTTCTGGCTCATCGCCTGATCCCCACGGGTCAAACGAGCCTCCGTGGCCAATCCTTGGTGAGGCTCATGACCTCGATCATCGCAAGCGTGCCGGTGCCTGTTGAGTCATGAAACGTAGCTGGTACTTTCTTTCACTCGGCATCTTACTGGTCAGTGTCCTGATCCATCAGCTACTGCTATTGATCAGTGGGCTGCTGCTCTTCCTTATTCTCTTCTTGATCGATATCTGGGGCACCTTTTGTCTGGTGAACCTGCGCTATCAACGCTCTTTCAGCCAGCAGCGGGCTAGCTTTGGAGAGGAGATCGTTCTGACCCAGCTACTGGAGAATGCCAAGCTGCTGCCGCTCTCCTGGGTCAGAGTGAGCGATCGCGTGCCGCTGGCGCTGGTCTTCCGCGGCTTGAGTCCCCATCTCATTCCGGACGGCAGGAGGGCCATCATTGAAAGCCTCTTTAGTCCGCGCTGGTACGAGCGTATCTCGCGCAGCTATCGGCTGCGTTGTCTGGCGCGCGGAGTGCACACCTTTGGCCCCACTGTCTTGTGGAGTGGGGATCTCTTCGGCTTTGTCAGCCGGAGCCAGGAACTGGACAATCGGGAGCAGATCCTTGTCTACCCTCCACTTGTCCCGCTCACCCGGCTGGGATTACCGGCGCGCCATCCTTTTGGTGAGCGGCGCATGCCCCAGCGCCTGCTGGAAGATCCTGCGCGCGTCAGCGGCATCCGCGACTATCGCCAGGGCGATGAACTCAGGCGCGTGCACTGGAAAGCCTCGGCGCGAGCCATGCGCCTGCAGAGCAAGGTCTACGAAGCCAGCGCCACTTATATGCTGGCGCTGTTCCTGAATATGCCGCCGCCTCTCTCACTGCTGGAGCTGGGGGTGAGCCAGGAGCTCAAGGAACTGGCCATCTGCACGGCGGCCTCAGTGGCCGACTGGGGACTGCAGGCAGGCTACGCCGTTGGTCTCTACTGTAATGGCATGCTCTCTGGCCTGGCGGGTAGTGGGGCTGGCCCCGAGTCTCTGCCTTCGGGGCAATCGCATGACGACCTAGAGCCGCGGTCAAGCATGATTCGCCTCCCTCCGGCGAGTGGCGCCAGGCAGCGTCAGCGCATTTTAGAGGCCCTGGCGCGGGCTGAGCCGTGCTACGGCGAGCCTATTGAGGCCGTTATGGGCGCCGAACGCTCACGCCTGCCCTTTGGGGCCACGGTGGTCCTGGTGACCAGCACAATCAATGAGGCTCTGATCTCAGCTCTGCAGGGCTTTCAGCGTAGTGGTCATCCTGTCTGTATCCTCTGTATCGGCCAGGTCCAGTTACCAGCGACAAAGATGCCTGGCGTCCAGGTGCAGCACATCGGAGGGGAAGGGACCTGGCGGGCCATTCTCGCCTCGTTTGAACGAGGGCAGGATACTCCCGGCTCCACTTAGCCTGGTTTGACCGGCTCTACTGGTCTTGCCGGGGCCTGCCGGGCAGCGTTGCCTTCGGGCGGTTTCCGATCACTGTGGTCCGAATAGACCGCCCGGCAGCGACCGATGCTGAGGCGCTACTGCGGCGGCAGCTTCAGCCACCAGCTCCAGCCGGCTAGATGGCTCAGGCGGGCCGCCAGGGCTTGCTCGGCGACGTTAGCCACTGGCCAATCGGGTTGCAGGTGGTGGGCCGGAGGATTGACAGCCAGCAGGAGGCCGCAGCGCTCCAGGAATGCTACCGTCTGGCCTCCTGCTTTGAAGATCATCAAGCAGCCTTCAGCCGGGTTGCTGGACGAGAAAAAATGAACCTGCTCGACCTCACCAACAACCCGCTGATCAAACTCAGCAAAGCTATGCTGGGCATCTACACAGGCTGGATCAAGCGTAACTTGCTGGCCATCAATGAAGAGCGCCGAACTAAGCGCTGGGCCGGTTAAGAGCTGCACCTGCCACCGGGAGCCGGTCCAGGTGATATTGAAGGCGAGCGGAATCGCCTCGGGCGCGAAGCTGTAGAGGCCCAGGGGCTGATGCAAGGCGATCGGCTGGCCGTCGCGGCGGACGATATCCCAAGAAAGAGTAGTCAAAGCCACAAGATGCCAGCCATTCAGTAGGAAGGGTGCTCCCGACGGAGAAGAGGGCTGCCACTGCCAGGGAGGGAGTGCACAGAGCTGCAAGCAGTTCTCCTCACGGATTGGGCAATCGCCGCTCTCGCCATCAGGAGTGCCTGTCTGGCAGGCCAGGTAGCTGGCCCGTCGTCCGCTCAGGTCCAGCATCAGCTGCAGCTGGAGCGTGGCCTGCAATGGCTGACCGGGTTGGGCAACCCCTCTATAGCCAGGCTGGCTGAGATCAATATAGCGCTCGCCCGGTTCGATGGTGGTACTCCAGGCGGCAGATTGCCAGGCTGCTCGCAAGGCTGCCAAAAGGGCCTGCTGCTGAGCGGGGGCGAGATCGCTCAGGCGGTCGCGCAGCCAGAGCACCTGGACCTGCCGCCCGCCCTGGCGCTGAGCGGTCGAGATCGGGCAACTGTCCCCTGGGGAGGGAGGCACGGAGATTGTGCACGACTGCTCGCGAAAAGGGTCGGCCTGCCAGCTGATCAGATGGGTGCCGCGCAGAAGCTGCAGGGAGCTGCTGAAGGAGAGGATCGGCTTCTGCTTCAAAGGTTGCCCGTCGACAGTGATCTGCGTCCACGGAACATCGACGCTGAGATAGTAGGAGGCGCTATTGACGCTCGCTGGCTCTGCTGTGGTGAAGAACCTCACAAGCTGCTGGGCAATCTCTCCTACAGGAAAGAGATAGTAGAGCAGCAGAGCCGTTAAGAACAGAGCGAGTAAGGCCGCCAGCCCTGACAGACGGCGCCCGCTTCTCAGAGCCGCAGCACGCGGCCACGTCTGGCCAGAACCTGGCAGCGGGACAAAAGCGATCTCTTCTTTCTCCGCCTCCTGAGCTGTGACAGGCTCTAGTGGAGACTGCTCGCTCTGGTTTGACGGCTTATCCTTGCTCATACCTGGTAAGAAGGAGAACCTGCCTGCCGTCAGCTCGCGAGAAGGTTGAGCCGAGCAGGACTGAGCTGAGATCTGCAGGCAAGGCCGCACGAACGGCCTCTATCGGTAGACGACCGAGATCACGCGCTCTACGTAGCTTATGTACGTAGCTTATTATAGTACTGGCAGAGCACTGGAGAAGAAGGGCGTCAGTGATCGTCATGCCTACCAAAATCACCTAGCCCTTGCGTTTTTGCTGGTGATAAGACCAGGTCTGTAAGGTGCCAGAATCGCGTTCACAAGAGGTAGAGGAGGAGTGACAGCTTTGAGGTCAAAGCCAGATGTCACTCAGATCCGCGCAGGAGACAGAGAGCGAGGCCGAAGGGAGAGGGATAGGAAGGCCATGCTTGCATTTCCACCAAGTGAGAGCTTAATCGGTACCACCCTGGGCAACTACTATCTGGAGCAACTCGTCGGGCGCAACGAGCTGGGGCCGGTTTTTCTGGGCAGCACCGACGAAGGCAGTACCTACCTGGTGCGTTTCATTCTGGCCCCGTGTGCTCTGGACTCCCAGGAACGGGCGGCATATCAGGAGCGCTTTCTCCAGGTAGCGGGCGAGGTAGCGGCACTTCAGCACCGTCACATTCTGCCCCTGGTCGACTACGGGAGTTATCTGGGAGGTTCGTACCTGGTAACGCCCAACCTACCTATGCAGACCCTGATCTCGGCGCTCACGAAAAGCGGCCCGCCCAGCCTGAGCACTATCGGCGACTACCTGGAGCAGATCGCACAGGGCCTGGAATACGCCCACGAGCAAGGGATCATTCATCGGAATCTCAGCACAGATTGCATCTTTCTGCTGCGCGACGGGCGTCTCGCCATCGGCGATTTTGGAGTCATGCACCTGCTGGAGCTGGCCACACCCGCCGGTCAAGGCTACCCTGACTATGGCAGCGGTGAAGGACGGGCGCCGGAGCAGCTCCGAGAAGGCTCCTGTGGACCCTGCACCGATGTCTACGCCCTCGGGGCCGTCCTCTACCGACTCTTGACCACACATGCGGTCTTTCGGGACAGTTCCCGCGAAGGAGTATACGCGCAGCATCTCCACGCACCTGTTACCTCGCTCCAGCGCTGGCGCAGCGATTTGCCCGAGGCTTTGGACGAGGTCATCAGGCAGGCGATGGAGAAGGAGCCAGCTCGGCGTTTTCAGCGTCCCAGCGAGCTTGTCGCAGCCTATCGCCAGGCCGTCGGCTTGCACGCCGGTGAAGCCGAACGGCTCGAAGAGAGCGCCAGCTCATCCCTTGAAACAGCGACTGTCAGGGAGCAAGCAGCTGAAGAGGCCGCACCAGCGTCGTCAGCCGCTGAGGCCGGGCGCGGGCGAGCCTCCTTGTGGAGTCACCTGCTCAGGCGCCTTCGCGTCGCCTGGAGCCGACGCAGCTCCTCCTCAACCAGCGGCTAGGTGAGTGAAGCCTCCATCGGGCGCGAATCGTCCTGGCCTGACTCGGGCGGCGACTGTCTTCCGTCGCGAGCCGCGGCTGCTTCCTCGCGCTGCTCCGCCTTTCCATACCTCTCCTGCACATAGCGGATCTCGCGCTCGAAGATACGGCGCACGATTGCCACAGCACAGGCATAAGTCGAATCCATGCCGAAGTACGAGAGGCTGCCGGCGCCGAGATTCTTGCCGCGGGTATAGGGCGTATCCGAGGCATAGTGCAGGATGCCGAGATCGTAGGGCAGGCGCGCAAAGTTAATATTCTCGCCGATGGGGTAACGGGTCAGATACTGGTCCTCGTAGACGGCGTTGAGGTATGGGCCGCTCTCCATCTCCACTACCGTGTAGTTGGCGCTATAGTAGAAGTCGAAGTACTGGCGGTTTTGGAGAAATGTGCCTTTGCCCGAGACAGCTTTCTGATTATCAAGCACTGATCCATAGATCAGGTACGGCTGCACGTCCTGGGCAGAGAAGCAGTTATCAAGCCAATACGTGTTTTGGCTATGTTCATCCAGCACGACATTCGAGATCATTACATCGCCGATGCTGCCGTTGAGCGTGGCCGCCTTGCCCAGGATATAGATGCCCAGGATCGTCGACATATTCTCCATGATCTCGCGCAGCATACGGTAGGCGGCCATACCCAGCGGGTAGTCGATATTCAGAATAATGGCCTTACTCTTGGCCAGCAGGTCCATGCCGGGCATGCGGCAGCGTGGATCAACATCGGTCGGATGGAGGCGGGCCAGCTCGAAGATCTGGGCATCGATCTCCAGGCCGTGACGGGCGCCAACGTGCCAGATGCCGCGTTCCTGTTCCTCGGCAACGCGCTGGCGCATAGCCTCCTGGCCCTCGGGCGTGCGGGCCCACTCGCGGGCGGCAAAGTACAGGAAATTCTGCCAGTTACCGGGTACTTCGCCGGACTGCAGCTTGCGGCACTCCTTCGCCAGATACTGGTCCTGGCCGCTGAGGGCGAAGTCGATCAGCTCAGCCTCGCGCCGCAAGACGGAGCCAGAGGTCAGATTGACCAGGCTGTGGGTATTGCTAGACACGAAGTAGACCGGGCGCTCGCGCAGCCCCAGCGAGTCGAGCAGGCGCTCGACTGGTGCCCACCATTTGCGGGTCGCGCGAACAAAGCCGACGTGGGAGCCGCCGAGCATGCGCAGGGTGAAGCTCTTGCGCTGGCGTCCGATGATCAGCAGATTCTCCCACAAGCGGTCACCCCAGACCACTTCCAGACGGCGCCAGTCATCGGCTGCAATATGCAGGCGCTGGCGGAGCACGCGTGTGATCTCCGCAAAAACCGGTGAGGAGCGATCCATGCGCGTCGAGAGCAGTTGGATCGTTGTCGGATCGGCGTTGATCAGATAGTAGAGCTTGTTCCACTCGATCTGGAAGGCCACCAGGATCGGGACAATATCGTCAGTATCGCTCACGCTCGCCACGTAGACCGCCAGCGTTTCTTTGCCATCGTAGAACCACTTGCGGCGGCGGGCTGGCGCTGTCACGGCCTGCCAGCGATCAACCTGGAAACCCTGTTTTAGAAAGACCTCTTCGGACTGTCCAAGCAGGACATGCGTGCAGTAGAGGATGGCAGAGGGCAGGCGCAGAGCGCAGTAGATGAGGGCTGACATATCGGGGTAAGGCGAGCGGGCATCTGGGTGCAGGCTAGAGTCAATATTGTAGTGGGCCTGGACCAGGGCTTTCAGACTCACCTCGCCCGAGCTACGCAACAGCGTATTGTAGGTTCGAATGTACAGCTCAACGTCTCGCTTACCCGCCTCATGTCGTCCCTCGCCACGCTCTACCATATATTCATCGCTGCTCTCCCGCGCTACCTCCTCCTGCAAGCGTTCGCTATCCTCCTCATCATTCACAAATTCCTCGATGCGCTCGCGTGGCTCAAAAGCATCGGGATCGGGAATACGACGCGGAGGTGTTGGCTTCTTCCTTGGCATAGGCACTGTCCCCTTCTTCTCTCCTCTGCTGCGCTGCTATCAGAGAGATCTGAGCACTACCTGTTCGCTGCTTTCTGGTAATTATAACCTACGCTGTCCACTCGCTGAGGAACTGGCTCATTCAGACTCGGGCTGTTGAGCTTAGCTGCGTCGATTGGCTGCCGGCTTGCGCAGGACCACGATGTACTGATGGGCAATATTCGGAACATAGGCGCTTGGATAGCCGTAGGGGCGCAACCGTGTGCCGGCCTGGTACCAGATGATCTCTCCCTTTGGGACAAAGCCCTGCTGACGGGCGCGCCGGGCCAGGTCCACATGCGTGAAAATATATTCGCCGTGTTGGTAGGCGTTGCGCACGATCACAACCATATATTTGCGCGGCTTCAGGACGCGGAAGCACTGCGCAAAAACCTGCTCCATGGCCTCTAAATAGGCTTCATAACTGGCCAGATTGGCGAGGTCGCGCGGGTCATCTGAGCGCATATAATAATCGGTGCGACGATTGGGGAAGGTGGCGGCGTAGCGCCCGTTGCTCATGGTCTGGGCCAGGTGGATATTGTACGGGGGATCAGTGGCGATAAAATCGAAAGAGTGCTCGGCGAAGTCCTGCATCACCTGCAGGCAGTCGCCCTGGATCAAGGTCTGGGGCTGCAGCGAGTCGCGGTGCTCGCTCAGAATACGCTGGTAAATCTCTACCCAGCGGGGATTGATCTCGATGCCAACGGCCCGGCGTGGCTTCTTGCAGATGGAGGCCCCAATCAGCGTGCCGCCAACGCCGGCGAAAGGATCAAGCACGCACTCGCCGGGCTTGGTAAAGAACTCGATGAGCTGACTCATCAGCTGCGGTGGCTTGTTGGCGCCGTGCGCTTTACGCAGGTCGTGCCCATAGACGGAGGGGTAGTTTGTGATGAGTACGCTTTTAGTGAAATAGAGCCACTCAGCTCCAGTCAATTCATTTAATGTATTTTTCTGCGAGACGCTCTCGGTGTCCACATCACCCTCCCGTTGATATCGTCGTTGCCGGGCGAGGGGCTATTTGGGAGAGCAGGTTACTGCTCTGATTTTGGCCGGCTCCTGCGTTTCTCCCTATGGGAGACGTTACCAACAACGCCGGTTGCCCCATTGACCGACGTTTCCCCCTGGTAATGTCTCCTTACTCTTCCCTGTCAGTCTCTCTTCCCTGTGTCTGGCGTGCTGGGCCGTACGCGGCTGCCTTCGCTAGCGTGTTCCGGGCCAGATCAGCAGATCGTCTGGACCAGGCACCGGCTCGGAGGCGTCGGCCTCTTCTGAAGGCGGGGTAGGACGAGGACGTCGCCACTCACAGCGGACCAGGCCCTCGTGCAGCAGACGTTGAATGACGGCATCGTGCTCGGCCTGTGTGAACTGGCCAAAGGTGCTGCTGATGAGCTGCTGGCGCAAGTCGGGCCAGCGCCGGCTGCGCAGAGCGCGCCCCATCTGCAGTGTACGCTGATAGAGCTGCTCACGGGCAGTGGCCAGACGCTCCTCTCGCCGAGCCTGGAACCAGTCGCTGCCTAGCAGGTCCGCCTGGCTCTGCTCCTCAAGCCGACGCCAATAGATGCACACGGCGTCATTCATAGCTAGCAGGCTATCCTGGCGGCGTGTGGCAAAGAGCAGGGTATAGGGAGCTGTCTCAATGAGGGCCGGGCCGCTGGCCCGTGGCAGGGCGATACGCTGTGTCAGAGGGAAGTGACGCTGAATCTGGGATAACAAAAGGTCGAGTAATTCGGCGAGCGCCTCCGGCGAGAGCGGCGCCGCCTCATCGCGAGGCATCAAGGCCCGCCAGCGATCGCTGCGCAGCAGATTGTGCAAGGCAACGGCCTGCTGCTCCAGGCGTCGAGCGGCGCGCAGTCGGCTCTCCAGTTGGCGATGCATGATCAGCAAACAGAGTTCTGTCGGGGCGGCGCGCTGCCAGAGCGGCTCCAGATCCTCATAGCGAAAGAGCGCCGGGGTCAAAGGGTTCAGAGCAAAAACTGCTGGGGCCTGATCAAGAAGCTGGAGGATGGCAGTAGCGGCTTCCGGCCAGCTGGCGGCGACCAGGCCGCCTTCCCGGGGAATCACCAATCCGGCCTTGTGACTGCTGGAACTGGAGCCAGGGCGACTGGCGCTGCGTCCGCCGGCTGGGCCTGTCAGCAGCAGCCCGTAGAGGGCAAGCGACCGACCCTCGGCAAGCAAGCGAGCATGGAGGGCGCTCAAAGGTTGCAGCCAGGGATGCTGCGGCTGAATCTGAGCGCGCCGCCTGCCGCTAGAGCGCTCGCGCGGGCCTGGACCGGTTTCGCCTCCGCTGTCAGCTTCACTACTGCCGGCGGCCTGCGCTCTCCTCTCTGGTTCGCCGCCGAGCGCATCGATCCAGTAGCAGCGTCGGTAGAGCGGATTCTGACGCAGTGCCCGGCAATAGCCAGCAAGGTACTCCTCCTGGAGCCAGAGGCGCAGGGAGGTCAACAGATCTCCCTGGCGAACGGAGCGGGCGCGCGTCCCCGCGCGTGCTGCCATCTGAGAGTATTCTTGATCGACATCTGCCCACAGATCATGCATGGTGAACCTATTCTACCACAGGCAAAGGCAGATAAGTAAGCAGCAGCATCGCTGCCAGGCAGAGAGATTGTGAGCTGAGCGCGAAGGGCAAAGCGCTGCTCAGCCTCGGCGGCTGCTGGCGTGGCGCTGCAGGGGCAGGCCCGGTACATGGATGCTCGGCGGCTGACGGGGGGCCAGGCGTCCCTTCCACTCGGCGCCGCGTCCGCTCAGCGCCAGACGCACCGTATCGAGCATTAACAAGCCGAAAGCTATCCAGCTTACAGGAGCCAGCAGCGACCAGGCGAATGGCTGCCGCTGCTCACGCTCGAAGCTGCGGCGCGCGATCACCTGCAGGGCCAGCGTCAACAGGGCGGGGGGCAGCAGCGGCAAGGATTGATCCCACTGGCGTCCCCTAAGCAGCTGGCGCAGAGCGGTTAGTACGCTGAGCAAAGGCAGCAGGCCATAGCTGATCAACCCCAGACCGGCGCCTAGACAGAGCAACGGAGCTGAAGCCGTCACCGAGTAGACGCTCTTGCGCCAGCCGTGCCAGGCGCTGCGCCAGGTCGTCCACTGCTCATTAGCGACCAGGTTGCGCCCATCGACGAAGTCTTCGCGACAGCCTCGCTGTTTGAAGAACTGTGCCAGGCCCACGTCATCGCCAAAGCTGGCGCGCAGCTCGGGCGCGCTATAGCCGCCGCTTGCCTCGTAGGCTGAGCGACGGACCAGCAGATAGTGACCGACGGCCAGCGCCCGGCCAGGCTTGCGTGGGTCCCGCATCTCTCCAGGAGTTGCAAAGTGGGTCATTAACACGATCCCCGCCGGCGTCAGCAAGCGGGAGCCGTTGCCCACAAGACGGGCGTCTGTCAGCATTGAAAGGAAGTCCAGTCGCTGAGCCAGGGCATGAGCCATCATACGGCGAAGCGCGTCAGGCTTGTGGCGTGTATCGGCATCGGTAAAGAGCAGCCACTCGCCCTGGGTGAGCGTGACGCCGGTATGCAGGGCATGGGCCTTGCCGGCCCAGCCGGCGGGCAGCTCTTCGACGCGATAGACGCGCAGGCGCGAGTCGCGTTGCTGCCAGATCGCCAGCAGGGCCGGCGTCGCATCGGTTGAGCCGTCATCAACGGCGAGCACCTCAAAGTCAGGGTAATCCTGAGCCAGCAAAGAGGCCAGGCAGGAGCTGATATGTTGCTCCTCGTTACGCACCGGCACAATGATCGAAACATGAGGAGCCGGGTCCGGCAGGTCCGCCTCAATGGGCGGCAGTGTCTCCCTGAGTGTGCGTCGAACGCGCCAAAGCTGCCAGCCGGCTCCCAGCGCGGTCAGGCACAGATAAGCGCTGTGCAACAAGGAAAGAAGACGAAAGCGTTTCTCCATTGCAAAGTCCTGTCAAGTAGTGGGCGCGGCAGCTGAGGCCCCTGACGCTGCCCTTGCCCGCGCGAAGGCGCTCAAGAGCCTGACCCATAAAGGCCAGCGGATGGACGGCGCGGTGTTGCGGCGGAGCGGTACGACCTTTCCAGGTTGCGCCACGTCCCTTGAGCACGAGCCGCGTCGTATCGAGCATCAGCAAGCCAAACGTAGCCCAACCCGCGGGAGCTGTCAGCGCCCAGGCGAAGGGCAGACGATACTCGCGCTCGAAACGCCGCTTCGTGTCGATCTGGAAGAAGAGAGCGAGCGCCGCCAGCACCCTCATCAGCAGCGATAGATGGTCTCGCTGGCGCTGCGGCTGCTGCCGGGCCAGGCGTCGCCTGTACCACAGCTGGCGTATGAGGGTGAAAGGCGGTAACAGGCCGTAGAGGATCAGGGCCAGGCCCAGAACCACGCCCAGGAGCGGGCTGCTGGCGACCAGGCCATAGTTGCTCTTGCGCATGCCTTCCCAGGCACTCTTCCAGGTTGTCCATTGATCGTTGAAGACCAGCCCCCGCTCGGCCACAATATCTTCACGGCAGCCGTGGCGCTTGAGGTACCAGGCCAGCGTCAGGTCATCTGAGAAGGTCGAGCGCAGCTCAGGAGCGCTATAGCCACCGCAGGCCAGGTACGCAGAGCGCCGCACCAGCAGGTACTGCCCAACGGCTAGTACACGCGTCGGCTGATGCGGATTACGCATCTCGCCCGGCGTTGCCAGCATGGCCAGCAGTGTAGCGCCAATTGCTGTAAGCAGACGGGCGGCTGCCCCCGGCAGGCGGGTATCGGTAAAGAGAGTCAGCAAATCGAGGTGATGAGCGATAGCATGGGCCACAGCTCGGCGCAGAGTCTGAGGCGCATGGCGCGTATCAGCATCGGTGAAGAGCAACCACTCGCCCTGCGTGAGCATGGCGCCAGTGTGCAGGGCGTGGGCCTTGCCGGCCCAGCCGGCGGGCAGCTCCTCGATGCGATAGACATGCAGGCGTGGATCGCGCTGCCGCCACTCCGCTAAACGAGCGGGCGTGGCATCAGTGGAGCCATCATCGATGACCACAACCTCGAAGTCGGGATAGTCTTGAGCCAGCAGCGAGGCGAGGCAATTGTCAATGTGCGCCTCCTCGTTGCGCACGGGCAGAATGATGGAGACATGTGGAGATGGCTCCGGTAGGGGAGCCTCATCGAGAGTAGTCAACTCTTTAATGCCCTTCTTGATGCGATGGCGCTGCCAGAAAGCAACCAGAGCGATGAAGAGCAAGAAAATCAACTGCAGTTGTAAGAAGAACTGCGAGAGTTTCATGCTAGACACCTCGCCTGTCTAAGGCAGGCCTGCCGAGGGACAGTCACGCAGACCGTAGCTCCGCTGCTCCTTCATCAGTGGCAGCGGAGCTGTGCTGTTACTAATGCCGTCCTACAATAAAGGTAGCATATTGGTTCTCGTCAAGCGAGGAGCGCGGCGACCTTTCCAGTCGGCTCCCTGGCCGTTGATGGCCAGACGCATGGTATCCAGCAATAGAAAGCCGAAAGCCGTGCTGGCGAAAGGCGCCAACAGCGCCCAGCGTGCTGGCAGGCCGAAAGCCTGACCGAAGCGGCGCTTACTGTCGACCTGCAGGCAGAGGGCCAGCAGAGCCAACAGGGCCGAGAGGCGTTCCTGACGCAAGTGCCCAGGCCGCAGAGCTGCGCGCAAGGTCAGGAGGGGTGCCAGGCCGTAGTAGACCAGGAAGCTCCCACCGACGAGGCTCAACAGCGGATAGGGGGCTAGTTTCCCGTAGGCGCCCTTGCGCAGGCCGCGCCAGGCGCTGCGCCAGGTCGTCCACTGGACATTTTTCACCAGACCACAGCCACCGACGATGTCCTCGCGCCAGCCTTGACGCTTGAAGACCTGGGCAATGCCCATATCCTCGGTGAAGGAGGCGCGCACCTCGGGAGCTGAGAAGCCGCCGGTGGCCTCGTAGGCCTCGCGCCGCACCAGGATATACTGGCCGAAGGCGAAAGCCTGGCGCGGGCGGGCAGCGCTACGAATCTCGCCGGGCGTGATCAGCACTGTTAAGAGCAGGCCCGTCATCGGCGTGAGCAGGCGGGCTGCCAGACCGATGATCTGCATTTCGGTGAACATCGAGAGCAGATCGAGGCGGTGGGCAATGGCATGGGCCACCATGCGGCGCAGGGTCTGGGGAGCGTGACGCGTATCGGCATCGGTAAAGAGTAGCCACTCCCCGCTCGCCAGGGTGGCGCCGGTATGCAGGGCATGGGCCTTGCCGGCCCAACCAGCGGGCAGCTCCTCGATGCGATGGACGCGTAGGCGTGGATCGCGCTGCTGCCATGCCGCCAGGCGAGCGGGCGTGGCGTCGGTTGAGCCGTCGTCGACAACAATGACCTCGAAGTCGGGATAGTCCTGAGCCAGCAGCGAAGCGAGACAGCCGTCGATATTCTCCTGCTCGTTGCGCACAGGTAGAATAATCGAGACCCGCGGGGCCGGCTTGGGCAGGCGTCGCGGAAGCGGTGTGGCCGTTTCACGAATAGCCTTCTGAATACGGTAGTCCTGCCAGAGTCCCAGCAGCACACTGGCACCGAGCAGGATTGTGCGCAAAGCGCTCAGAAAGCGCGTTATTTTCTGCATGCCTCTATGATTCCGCCTTTTTTACATACTTATATTGAGTAAGTGACTAGCAAGCATGCTGTTTTCGAGCACAAGCAGGGCCCCAGGCTTGCCAGGGCCCTGAGCAACGAACGGCGCTCAAGCCAACGTGGGAGGGCCGGCCAGCGCTAGCCAGCCTAGACTGGAAGCGGGCTTTCCGCCTGCGAGGCAGAGGGCGGTGGTGGAGCAGCGGAAAGCCGCTGCACCTCTTCCTCGACGACGCGCCGCATCTGCTCGGCGGAAGCGAAATCTTTCCGGTAGAGTGGGGGGCCGAAACGCACGGTCACACGCCAGCGCCGGCGTCGCCCATTTGCAGGAGTGTAGGCCAGGCCGGCAGGCACAACCGCCACCTGGGTGCGGCCATCGCGTTCTGCCAGCTCGACCAGCTTAACAAAGCCGGGGCGAAAGGGCAGGAACTGCTGCAGGTCCGCTTTCGGCGAGGGATGCGGGTCAATATTGGGGTAAGCTTCTGGAAAGATCACCAGCACCTCGCCAGCCCGCAGCAGGCTAACAGCCCGTGTGGCCATTTGCCGCAGATAGCGCCGAACTTCACGCGGGCTGTAGGCGCGGGGGGTGTCGTTGCTCTGCTGCTCGCGGAACTGCTCGCTGCGCAGGACGACAAGCCAGTCGACCAGCGAGCAGCCCAACTCGATGGCGAAGCGCGAGGACTTTGAACGTAGCCAGTCGAGGGCCACCACCGTGTGGAGACGGCGCGGGATGGCTCGCAGCAGGGCGTAGCCGTCGTAAAAGTAGTGGAAATGGCGGGCGGCAATCAGTACCGGACCCCTGCGCGGCACCTGCTCCAGCCCCTCGACACGGATGCGAACCGCCCAGTGCGAGATCGCCCGGGCGCCTATGCGCATCAGCAGCCAGGTCGACTGGCTCAGCGCGCGGCGTCCAGGGTGGTGGGGGTGCGGGTGCACCTCCTCGCGCGGAAAGACTACGAGCGACTCCGGCACCAGCACAAAGACCGCCGTCAAGAGCAAGGGCGACCAGAGGCCGCTGCCCAGGTTGAGGGCCATGATGAAGCCGGTGTTGGCTGTGTAGACGGCAAAGGGCAGCCAGATCGCCAGATGCTGCGCGTCAAGGTTGGAGCGCCACAGCCAGCGACTGACAATCATCAGGAGCAGGCAATTGCAGATCCACAGGAAGAGATTGCCCACCGGCAGGCCGTAGGCGCTGCTGTAGCCGTTCAGCAAGCCGGTGGAGGTGGAGAAATGGCCGCTCACCAGGACAGCGTTCAGCGCCAGATCCCAGACTGTCAGAAAGTAGGTGCCGAGCACCAGCGACCAGAGCGTCTGCCGCTCCAGCCCGAGTCGATCCGTCAGCTTGCTTGCCAGCAGGTAGGACGTAAAGCCCATATAGAACCATGAGAGCGGGAGTGAGTAGGGAACGATGCCGGCCAGCTTCGGACCAGGGAAAGCGGAGAAGGTGGCGGTGCTCAGGGGAATGCCAGTCAGACTGAGCAGACTCACAATGATGGAGATCAGGACCGAGGCGGCGAAAAAGACCAGGGTGCGCCGCGCGTCAATGCAGAGCAGGCCGAAGAGCAGCATTGTGGCTGCTCCAAAGAGGATGTGCAGCGAGCCAGCCCAGTGTAGGGCGAACTGGAAGATGCGTACTCCAATGGGAGTGCTGTTCCACAGCTCGGGATGAGGCAGAATGATGAGAAGGCCACCCAGGGCGAAGACAAGCGCCGCCAGGTGGCAGATAAAGAGCAATTTCACAACTCTCATTTGGCAAGGCTACCTCCACGAACACGGACAGTCGGGCGGCATCCGGCGCGAACTCTGTCTAACATTCTATAACCTCTGGATGCTTCCCGACCAGTGCTCGCTTGCTTCTGCCTCGCCTCCGCTCAGGAGCGACTGAGCGAGGTAAGGATCTGCCGCTTCTTGTTGTAAGCAGGAAGCCGTTGGACCTCTCGACTGCGCTCCTGGCCTGTGGCACGGCGATGGGGGCGGTCGCCTTAACGAGGAAGGATGGATGGACGTTACTGGGCCGCGACCGGTCAAATACTCCTCTGGTGAAGATACTTGGTGAGGAGAAGACGCTCTTGCTGAAGAGACTAGATGAATGCTGCTATCTCTGCAACTGCCTGCGAGCCGGCAATGCAGCAAAAGAGCATGCTTGCTGAGCGAGAGGCCACCCTTCCCACACTCAAGAAGGTCTGTCCTCGTTCATTGTTTCTGCTCTATGTGATCGTCTTGGTGACAAGGAGACGTATATATCCTTCCAATTGCTCTAATCCCGCTCTTGCAAGGCCCGCACCACCTCGCTCGCCAGGCTTTCCGAGGGAGAGCCATTCTCTTTCACTCGTGAGTGGAAAACGCAGGTTTGACCGCATTTGAACAGAACGCGGACCAGGCGAGCAACATAGCCATCGCGGCGCAGTGGCTGCTCCTCTTGATATTGAATAGCCCCTGAGCCAAGGGTTGGATGGATCAGCCTATCTCCATCCTGATATTCGCCGTGGAACATCTCATGAAAGGCCACTTCCCAGGAAAGAATACTGAAGTAGGAAGCCTCACGGTCGCTGATCACGGCGGCTGGCTCTGCTGGACTGGCAGCGGCCTTGGCGATTGTGTGGAGGCGGCGAGCGAGATCAAGCAGAAAGCGGCGATCCTGAACCTCATCGAGGAGAGTTGGAGGAATAGCCTTCAGTCCGTGGAAGGCCCCCAGGAGGCTGCCCAGAAAGAGGGCAATGGTGTCAGTGTCACTGCCAAAGGTATTGACAGCGACGATGATACCTTGCTGAGGTCGCTGGAGATATTTCAGGAAAAGATAGATAGCAACACAGACGGTGGCGATGCCTGAGCCTTTTGTCTGCGGGTCCAGCGCGCCCACAAAGGTGTAGTAGTCTTTGGGATCACGCGGCAAGAAGGCTGGGATCTGTTTCAGATACTGCACTGTCTCATGGAGCGTGCTCTGATAAAGCTGGACAAAGTTCAGCTCCTTATTCAAAAGGCCGCGGTTCCAGGTATGTAGCCAATCTTGCAGACGTTGATCACTGCGAATGACCTGGGGAACCTGTCGCAGACCGTCGAGGATGCACTCGATAAAGAGAGGCGGCGGCGGGGGCGCTGATAAAGTGAGCGCGCAGTGGACTGCCAGGCCGAAGAGGATGGTTCCTAAGATGGCGCGTGGATGACCGTGGGTAATAATGGCATTATAGAACGAATCGCGAATAAGCTCCTGCTTGTTGTCGACATGGACCAGGGCGATCGGGAGGTTGCGCATAGCAGCCCCATTAGCCCCGGCCTGACGATAGTCGAGGTCCCCTTGCTGGTAAAAATTATTGAGCCAGCTGGCTCTCTTAGCGAGCAGCTTGCGGGCGGCAGTTTTGACGGTTCGACCGCCGCCGCGCTCATATTGCAGCCAAAGTGGCAGCTCTATGTAGGCGAAGTACTCTGGTATGAAGTGACCTGCCTCGTCTATCGAGCGGGCAACGGCAAGCATCAGCTGAGTGTCATCTGAGTACTCACCAGCGCCAATCGTATCTTCGTAGCCCCACCATTTGCCGCCAACACGCTTTGTCCAGGGGACAAAGCGTCGCACGGGAAGCTCAAAAGAGCATTGGCGGCTTCCCGCAATGAGGAACTCAGTGGGCCAACCCAGTGCGTCGCCGATCGAAGCATAGAGCATAGCGCCCTCGAAGCGCTCACAGGGAGGCACGGAGGTCTGCCGAGGTGGCTGCTGGCGCTCAGGCTCTTCCATGTCTGGCTCCGTTTTGGTCCGGTCCTTCTCGTTTAACTTGCTTAAGGGATGCCTGCCTTTATTATACCTGCCTGCAATGCATAAATCTACATATTACGCCGGTTAGGGACAATAAGAGGGGGAAGTAGCAAGATTAGATGCTACTTCCCCCGCTAGCTAGCCTTCCTGGGGAGGGCCTCCCCCAGAGTGACTGAGCCGTCGCAGCTCAAGCAGCTCGCGTGCACGCCAGCGCTCGATGGCCTCGATAACAAGCGAGTGCTCGACCGCCTTGATGCGCTCGTGCAGCGTCTCCTCGCTGTCGCCCTCCTGAATAGGCACCTCCGCCCGGCAGAGCACCGGCCCGGCGTCGACCGCCGGCGTAACATAATGGACGGTGCTCCCCGTGACTCTGACCCCGGCCTCTAACGCCTGACGGACAGCGTGCAGACCACGAAAGGCCGGGATCGCGCTGCCGTCGCTGGCGATATACACGTCGGCGCTGGGATCATCGGGCAGAAGTGCCGGATGCAGGTTGATCACCCGCCGCGGGAAGCGTGCCAGAAAATCGGCGCTCAGGATGCGCATCCAGCCCGCCAGCACCACCAGATCGACGCGGAAAAGCTCCAGCAAGGCCGCGAGACGTCGCTCTCCCTCTTCGCGCTCGCGCCACGGCAGGTAGATCGCCGGTAGGCGATGCTTGAGGGCGCGCTGCAGGCCAGCCGCCCCGGCCACATTACTCACCACCAGAGCGATCTCTACCGCCTGCAACCGCGCGCTCTCGCAGGCATCGATGATGGCCTGAAGGTTGGTCCCGCTGCCGGAGATTAATACCCCCAGGCGCAAATGAGGCAAGGCTTGCGCCTCGCTGGTTGGCCCTGCCTGACTCGCGTTCACCTCGGCTCTAGGCACCGGCTCCACCATGACCGCGCACCTCAGCATCGGCGCGCTCCAGCTCGGCAGCAAAGCGCTCGCGGTAGGTTGCCAGCCGTTGGGCCAGGTCCTGGTCAAAAAGCGCCAGCATCTTGGCCGCCAGCAGGGCCGCCCCGTCTGGCTCCAAAATCGTCGGCGAAGCGATACCTGACGGCAGACGCAGCGACGACAGGACATCCATCCCTGCGAAACGATCGCTGTAGGGTGGACAGGCAATCACCGGAAAGCGGGTATTGGCATCAACTACTGCCGACAGGGCATTGGAGCGCCCGGCAATGGTAATATAGACAATGGGGTCGCTGCTTCCCTCGTAGCTTTCCAAGATCTCCAGCAGACGGCGCGTGGCCTTGTGGGCCGAACAGACGCGCAGCTCATAGGGAAGATTCAGCTCCTGCAGCGTCTTGACAATGCTCTCCGCATGGCCACGATCGCCTTTGCTCCCCATGATGATCACGACTTTGGCTGCCATAATAAGCTGATAATCTCCTTCTCTAGTGAAATGTTCAAATCAGGCGAGATTGCCTGCAATTCTCCAGAAGTCAGACCTCATTGCTATTCGCTTGCTAGTCCCGGTCTAAGACTGCAACGCGCGCAGGCCACGTTTGGCAATATCACGGCGGTAGTGCATGCCCTCGAAGCGAATCAGGTGGGCTGCTTCGTAGGCGCGCTCCAGTGCCTCTGCGAGCGTCGTTCCATAAGCGGCCACGCTCAGGACGCGCCCACCAGCCGTTACCAGCTCGCCATCACGCAGAGCCGTGCCGGCGTGGAAGACCTGCACCTGCTCCAGGCGTCCCGCTTCGGCCAGGCCCTGGATAGGCAGACCTGTGCGATAGCTGCCTGGATAGCCGCCCGAGGCTAGCGTCAGGCTGACCGCGTAGCCCGGATGCCAGAGAGAGTCGCTCGCCAGACGCTCGGGCGCTTGCAGCAGATCGAGCAGATCGGCCTTCAGCAAGAGCATCATGGCTTGCGTCTCAGGGTCTCCGAAGCGTGTATTGTGCTCCAGCACCATCGGTCCGTGCTCGGTCAGCATGATATTCGAATAGAGAACGCCCGAGAAAGTGATCCCGCGCTCCTCCAGGGCGCGTAGTGTCGAGGCGATGATGTGCTCGTGAACAATACGCTCGGTCTCGGCGCTCACAAAAGGCAGCGGAGCATAGGCCCCCATGCCACCCGTATTGAGGCCCTCGTCGTTATCCAGGGCACGCTTATGATCCTGCGTCAGAACCAGCGGCACGAAGCTGGTCCCATTGCAGATCGCCGTCGAACCGATTTCATCTCCCTGCAAATAGTCCTCGATGACCACTGCCTCGCCGGCGCTGCCGAAGATCCGCTCAACCATCATCTGCCGCACCGCCGTTCGAGCGGTCTCCAGGTCCAGAGCTACGATGGCCCCTTTGCCAGCGGCATTGCCGTCGGCCTTGACAACCACGGGGGCGCCGTGCTCCTCCAGGTATGCTAAAGCGGCGGCGGGATCGCGAAAGGTCCGATGCTGTGCTGTAGGAATACCCGCCGTCTCCATCAGCTCTTTGGCGAAAGCCTTACTGCCCTCCAGCATAGCACCGGCTTGTGTTGGCCCAAAGATCGGCAGGCCCCGGGCACGGAAAACATCGACAAGGCCAGCGATTAAGGGCGCCTCGGGACCGACCACCGTCAGCTCGATCGCCTGTCGCTCGGCAAAATCGGCCAGCCGTTCCAGCTCGTTTAAGCCAATGGGCACGCACTCGGCCAGCGTAGCCATGCCTGGATTGCCTGGAGCGGCCCAGAGCTGCCTGACGCGCCGGCTCTGGGCCAGCTTCCAGAGGAGCGCATGCTCGCGCGCTCCCGAACCAATTACCAGTACACGCATGGTCAGTAGCTCCTCCTTATGCCCCGCATCACTCCTCACACTGTACGTTGTGGCATCTTACCCTCAAGAGGGGAGAATCAGCTTTCACTCTTATTCACGTTCATCTTGGCCTGTCTGTCTGCCGGTCTTGCTCTGTCCTCTCTCCTCTGGCCTCATGAGTGCGAGGGTTGACGCATGAGCGGCAGGGGAGAAGATTCGTCGGCAGCCACGAGCGGATCAAAGGGCCAGCCCTCACGGCGCATGCAGCCGTAGCAAAACTCGCGATGCAGCAGCTTCTCATAGAAAGCCGGCTCCTCGCCCTCAACTGGCTCTGCCTGGTCCGCTTCCGCTGCTGCCACTACCGACTCCGTCCGCCTGCTCGCATGGCGAACCGAGGCGATGGCGCGACCCAGGCCGGCGATACTGAGGTAACCCAGGCTATCGACGCCGATATAATCGGCCACCCCCTGAATGCTGCGTCCAGCCGCGACCAGCTCGCTCTCATGGGGGATATCAATGCCGAAGTAGCATGGATGGCGCAGTGGCGGTGCACTCGACCGCAAATGGATCTCGCGCACTCCCTGATGGCGCAGAGCTGCCACCAGACGCTTCATGGTGTTGCCGCGCACAATCGAATCGTCGACAATGACCAGACGCTGGCCCTCGACCTTGGGGCGCACAAAATTGAATTTGAGATCGACCTCCATCTGACGCAGACGCTGATCGGGTTTAATGAAGGTGCGATCGCTATAGCGGTTCTTAATAATCGCCTGGCCGTAGGGAATACCCGAAGCGGCAGCGTAGCCCAAAGCTGCCGGGATCGACGAATCGGGCACCGGTACCACCAGATCAGCCTCCACCGGGTGCTCGCGGGCCAGCTCGCGGCCCAAAGCCTCGCGGACCAGGTAGACGTAGCGATTGTTCACGTAGCTGGTGGCATCTGAAAAATAGATATACTCGAAGACGCAGAGCGTCTGGCGCGGGGCCTGAACCAGAATCTCGGAGTGCAGGCCCTGCTCATCGATCGTGATCAGCTCGCCTGGCTCGACATTGCGCACAAAGGTGGCCCCAATGCGATCGAAAGCGCAGGACTCCGAGGCAGCGATCCAGATGTCGCCGATGCGCCCCAGACAGAGCGGACGCATGCCCCAGGGATCACGTACTGCATAGAGCTTGCCCTCGGCCAGGATCACCAGGCTGTAAGCACCCTTCAATAGAGGGAAAGCCATCAGCATGCGCTCGCGCAGCGTGGCGCCCTCCGCCAGCAAGAGCAAGAGAGCGATGGCCTCGCTGTCCGTTGTCGAAGAGAGCAGATGCTGCGGCAGGCGCGCACGCAGGGCCGGACCATTCACCAGGTTGCCGTTATGGGCTACCGCAATCGCTCCAGGGCGTGCACCGTCCCGGCTCTCGGCATTGTCGCCGACCACGAACGGGCCTGCGTTCTCAACGCAGCTAGAGCCGGTGGTTGAATAGCGGACATGGCCAATGCCGCAGCGCGTGGCTGGCAGGCCCTGACCCATGTCTGCAAAGACCTCGCGCACCTTGCCCATGCCCACACGGTGGGTAATGCAGCCCCTCTGATCATACACCGCCATGCCCGCGCTCTCCTGGCCGCGGTGCTGCAAAGCCGTCAGCGCCAGTGTCAGATACTGACGCACATCGATACTCTCTTCTCCCGGCCTGGCATAGATCCCAACAATACCGCAGGCATCGCGCAGTCGCTCCATGGCTTCCTTCCTGCTTCTCCTTCAAGACGCTGCGGGCGGTGCAGAACGTCTACTGCACCGCCCTACAGCGTAGATCAAATGCGAAGTTTTCCGGTCAAATCAGCCACCAGGGCATAGCGATCGGCGATTCCCTGCAGATCCTGCTCGGTGACCTCCTTGAGATTGCGGTAGACCTGCTTGTCGAGCATGCGATTCTTATCGCCGCCGGGCCAGAGTCGCCAGCTATCGTTATCGATCACGTCGGCGACCAGCAGCTTTCCCTCGCTGTCGCGCCCGAACTCAATTTTCAAATCGACCAGCGTGACGTCCACGCTCGCCCAGGCCCGTTCGAGGGTTTCGAAGACGCGGCGCCCCTGCTCGGCCATCCAGGCGATTTCCTCGGCGGTGGCCAGGCCCATACTGATAATATCCTCGTCCCAGATCTGCGGGTCGTGGCGCGCGTCGTCCTTCAAGAAGGTCTCAATGACCACAGGGTCAAAGCGCGTCCCCTCGCTGACCTCGGGATTGCGCTTCAGATAGGAGCCGGTGGCAATGCGGCGCTGCACATGCTCAATGGGCACCATCTGGCAGCGCTTCACCAGCAGTGTGGTATCGTTGATCTGGCGCACAAAGTGGGTAGGAATGCCTGCCGCGTTCAGCAAACGGAAGACATTGGCCGTTGTGATAGTACTCCAGCGCCCCTTGCCGGCTAGCTCGTCGCGACGTGCCCCGTCGCCCGCCGTGATCTGGTCCTTACTGACCATATAGACCAGATTGGGGTCTTCGGGGTGGGCATAGATCTGCTTGGTCTTGCCCTCTGCCAGCAGAGGCCCAAAGGTCACCTGCTCCTCATTCCCAGTGCTCATGCTAGTATCTGCTCCTTTCTTGCTCTATCTTGTGCTCTGCGGGTTTGCCACGGTGGAAGCTCCCTCAGCGGGCTAATGAATAGGCTGATCCTGGTCTCAGAAAGACGCTTCTCACTCAGGTCAGAGTGACTCCCTCGCCCTCACGAATCTCGCCGATTGGTACCAGCTCGGGCACCAGGCGCAGGGCCTGGTCCACCTGGTCCTGCGCAACTACCAGCACCATGCCGAGGCCCATGTTGAAGGTACGATACATCTCGGCATCGTTGATCTGGCCCAAGCGAGCGATGAGCGTGAAGAGTGGAGGCACCGCCCAGGAGGCGGTCTCGATGACCGCCTGCGTACCTGGCGGCAGAATGCGCACAACGTTACCCTGGAAACCGCCGCCGGTGATGTGAGCCAGCCCCTTCAGAGCTGTCCCCAGCCCGGCGCGCAGGCGCATAATCTCCGACAGATAGCAGCGATGGGGACGCAGCAGAGCCTCGCCCAGCGGCTCCCCCAGCTCCGGAAAGACTGTTTCCAGCGGATAAGCGGCAAAGACGCGCCGCGCTAGCGAGTAGCCATTGGTATGCAAACCACTGGAAGGCAGCCCGAGCAAGACGTCGCCGGCGCGAATCGTTGCCGGATCGATGCGCTCCGCCGCCTCAACTGCTCCGACCAGTGTCCCGGCCAGATCAAAGCTACCGGGCACATACATATCGGGCATCTCGGCGGTCTCTCCTCCCAGCAGGGCACAACCAACCTCTTGACAGGCCTGGGCCACGCTTGCCACAATCGTTGCCGCCTGCTCAGGGTCAAGCCGGCCCGTGGCCAGATAGTCCATGAAGAAGAGCGGCCTTGCTCCCTGGGTCAGCAAATCATTGACACAGTGGTTGACCAGATCGTAGCCAATCGTTGAAAAGCGGTCCATCTGGACCGCCAGCAGTGTTTTGGTGCCCACCCCATCGGTGGTAGCCACGAGTACTGGCTCGCGCATCTCCTTAAGCGCTTCGGCCCGGAAGGCAGCAGCAAAGGCCCCCACACCGGCTAACACTGCGGGACCGTGGGTAGCGCGCACCGCTGCCTTCATCAGCTCAACAGCATGTTCACCCGCCTCAATATTGACCCCGCTCGTTGCGTACGAGAGAGAGGTTGGCGCCGGCTCGCGTCTTACCACGGCCACCGCCGCTGTGCGTCCTCGCTCTCCGCTCGTTGAAGCCGACATCGTCGCAGACGTGCGCAGGTGCCCAGGCTGCTCGCGACCCTCACGCTCACCATCCAGACGCGCCGTCCACATGCGCCGCCTGCTGTTCTCATCGCTACCTTCACTGCCTTCGGCAGGAACCACTGGCGGCTCTATTCCCAGCAGCTGACAGACGTAGGCAAAGGCATTCTGGAAAAGCAAGAGACCATCAGCTGGACTGCGCTGCTGTGGATGCTGCAGCGCGCGCACATAGCGCTCGGGATGAGGCATCAGGCCCAGCACATTCCCCGCCGGATTGCAGACGCCGGCCACGTTCGCCTGGGAACCGTTAGGGTTAGCCGGATAGCCATCGCCATCGTAGAGTAGCGCAATCTGCTCGTGCTGGCGCAGCTCCTCTAGCTGCTCTGCGCTGGCTATCACAAAGCGCCCCTCGCCATGCGCTACAGGCAGTTCCAGGGGGCGATAAATGCCGCGCGTAAAGATACAGCGGCTACTTTCCGTCACCAGCGAGATCCAGCGGCATTCGAAGCGACCCGAGCTATTGAAGGTCAGGCTGGCCGTCTGGCGGAGATTCCTCCAGTCAGTATGTGGCAGCAAGCCGGCGCGCACCAACACCTGAAAACCATTGCAGATGCCCAGCAGTGGGCGGCCCTCCTCCACAAAGCGCTGCAACTGCCGCCCCAAATGCACCGTCAGATTCTTGGCCAGCAACGTTCCGGCCCCCAGATCATCGCCATATGAGAAGCCCCCAGGCAATACCAGGAAATGGTAGCTCAGCAAGCGCTCTGGCTCGCGCAGCAGCCTATTGATATGGACTAGCTCCGTCTCAAAGCCGGCCAGACGACAGGCATAAGCCGTCTCGCGTTCACAGTTAATGCCCGGCGCACGCAGCACCAAAGCGCGCGGCACAACGCTCATGGCAACTCTCCCTTCCAGGCAGCCTGCAGCTCAGCGATTGAAAGATCGATCAGTGTCTCCGCCCCGTGTTTGATTACAAAACGCCCGCTGGCTGTCACATGGCCGAGAGCCGCCAGCGCTGTCACACCCCCAGCCCGCATATGGGCCTCAAAAGCCTCGCGCTGACTTGGAGCCACCTCAACCAGAAAGCGCGAGGGACTTTCGCTAAAGAGCAGCACAGCAGGGCGAAATCCTTCGGCCAGCTCCTCCAAACCGGTCGCCGGCTGACGTGCCAGATCGAGACTCACGCCGAGCAGGCCAGCCAGGGCCATCTCCGCCGCCGCTACTGCCAGTCCCCCTTCCGAAAGATCGTGACAGGACTGCACCAGGCCGCGGCGAATGGCCTCCCCGAGGGCCTTCATCGTTGTTCGCGCCTGCTCAAGCTCCACCTGTGGCAGGGCCGTTGTTGGCAACAGCTCCGGGCCCACCACCTCGGCATAATGGGAGGCCGCCAGCTCATTGCGCGTCAGGCCCACCACATACAGCAGATTGCCCGCCGCCTTCAGGGCCATGTCGACCGTACGGGAAGCATCCTCAATCACTCCCAGTGCTGAAATCAGCAGCGTGGGGATCACCGGCAGACGGCGCTCACCAAAGCGATACTCATTATTCAGGCTATCCTTGCCCGAGATAAAAGGAGTGCCAAAGCCCAAAGCGGCGTCATAACAGCCACGCACCGCCCGCACCAGCATCCCAAGCTGCTCAGGATCGGCAGGATTGCCCCAGCAAAAATTGTCCAGCAGCGCTGCCCGCTCGATATCGCCGCCCAGAGCTGTCAGATTGCGCAGGGCCTCATCCACCGCGTTGAGGGCCATATGATAGGGATCGATCTTGCCGTACAGTGGATTAATCCCATTCGTCAGCACCACCCCGGCACGCGGCGCGCTCAGGTCCTCTAGCAGCGGCTGCAAGACCGCCCCATCGCCGGGACCATTGCCGGCGCGCCCCACCAGCGGCTTGCGCACTGTCGCCCCCTGCACCTCATGGTCGTAGCGTCGCACCACTCCCTCTTTCGAGCCAATCGTCGGGTGGCGCAACAGCGTCAACAGGACATCAGCCGCATCAGGGAGGGCCTCCGGCGAGGCCGTCGCTGACCCGACTGTGAGAGGGCGCCGTTGCCAGAGGGCCTCCAGGGTGCGCTGAGGACGGCCCTCGTGCAAGAAAACCATCTCCAGGTCGGCTACCACCTCCTCACCCCAGGTGACCGTCAGCCGCCCATCGGCAGTAAACTCGCCCAGGACTGTTGCCTCCACCTCCTCCAGCGCGCACAACTCCAGCAGCTCATCGAGGCAGGCGGGAGGGACAGCTAACACCATACGCTCCTGAGCCTCCGAGAGCCAGACCTCCCAGGGGGCCAGTCCCTGATACTTCAACGGCGCCCGCGCCAGGTCCACCCGCACCCCTGTCTGGGCGCCCATCTCACCGATCGCCGACGAGAAGCCACCCGCTCCACAATCGGTGATGGCATGATAGAGACGGCGCTCGCGGGCCTGGAGGACTACATCGGTCACCTTCTTCTCCGTGATGGGTGCTCCGATCTGCACCGCACTACCGGCCACTGCCTGTGTCTCGCTGCTCATCTCGCCGGAAGAGAAGGTTGCACCGTGAATCCCATCGCGTCCTGTGCGACCGCCGAGGACCACCACCAGGTCGCCCGGCTCCACGGCCCGTGGATGGCTTCCATGAGGCAGCAAGCCCAGACAGCCGCAGAAGACCAGCGGATTGCACAGGTACTCACGATGGTAGAGCACCGCCCCGTTGACTGTCGGGATGCCCATCTTATTGCCGTAGTCACGTACCCCATTCACCACCCCCGAGGCTACCCGTCGCGGAGCCAGTACACCCGGGGGTAGCTCCTCCACTGGCGTATCGGGCGGCCCGAAGCAGAGCACATCAGTACAGGCGATGGGGCGAGCCGAAACCCCCAACACATCGCGGATCACGCCGCCGACCCCCGTATTGGCCCCCCCGAACGGCTCAATCGCCGACGGATGATTATGCGTCTCCACCTTGAAAGCCAGATCATAGCCATCCGTGAACTGCACCAGCCCCGCATTATCGCTGAAGGCTGAGACCACCCAGGGGCGAGCCAGTTCGCTGGTCGCCTGCATGATGAAAGAGCGCAGCAAGCCAGGAATCGTCTCCTCGATCGCGGTCTCCCCGGCGGGGGTCAGCTCGCGATAAACAACCGTGGCCTTAAACGTCTTGTGAGAACAATGTTCCGACCAGGTCTGCGCCAGCGTCTCCAGCTCCACATCGGTCGGAGCGCGCCCCTGCCGGCGGAAATACTCCTGGATCGCCTGCATCTCCTCTACCGTCAGCGCCAGCATTCTCTGCCTGCTCAAATTGCTCAGTTCTTCAACGTTCATTTCAGAGAGGGCCAGGCGAGCAACGTGGGGGGGAGAGGAAGGGGAGGGAGCAGGACCAGCTAAGGATAGACGAGGAGCTGAACGTCCGGAGCTGCCGGCAGCTCGCTCGCCCTCTGCTGGCAGCAAGCGATAGAACTGGATCACCGGGTTATAGAGCAAAGCCTCGGCGATTGCTCGCACATCCTGCCGGCTTAAGCGCTCATCCAGAAAATAACGCCGGCCCGTAGCAACTCGTTCCAGGCCGGCGATTCCAAGCAGTGAAGCGGCAAGCAAGACGCTTTCCGCCAGAGTATCAGTGACGCCTGGAAGAAAAAATACGTCTATGATATGACCAGTAGCCCCAGAGGAAGAGCGCCCAGCAGAAGGCAACAAAGAGAAGGTCTGAGTGACAGGATCAATCAGCAGCTCGCGGGCGAGGCGTGTAATCTCCTCCGGCGAGCAAGTTCCACTGAGAGAGTAGAGCTGAGCGGTGCGGAGAAAAAGGGAGGGAAGACTCTCACCGAGGGCGGCCAGCGCGGGCAGCCTGGCACGCGAGAGAAAAGACAGCTCACGGGCAAGCTGTTGGGCCGGGATGTCATACTGCGGCGAGGTTGCCCGTACCTCAATATGGTAGTCGGTCACGGTGCTTCTACCCACACTTCGTCCCGTCCAGGGGACAGATTGCTGTTTCCATTGAATGGAACAGCCTCATTGTAGCACTTTCGGGTAACCTCTGGCAAGGCTATGGAGGGGTAGCCTGCTATGCTTTCTACAGATCAGAATTGGCAGAGCTTCGGTGACCGATAACTGCTATCTTGCAGTACAATATCTTGATGCAGAATAACCTTTCAGCTTATACTACTATGCAGTAAAACTCTGCTTTAAGAAAAAGACTATTTTCTCGTGAAGTCGGGGCAGATATCAATCTTACCCCGTAGGACTGGCGTTTGAGGTGAATGAAGGAGTGCATTTCATGGTGGCTTCCCAGAACCACATCCTGAGAGGCTGCGGCTACGTACTGGATGCGGAGAACGCAGCAGAGACGGCGCGCCTCATGTTGCGCGACAGGCTGGTCAATGAGGTCATGGGGGGAGTTCTGCCGGAAGGAGTCGAGGGCCGGCACTTGGAAAGCATTCTGGATCTGGCGTGTGGACCTGGGGGCTGGGTACTGGAAACGGCCCAGTGCTATCCGTGGGCGCGAGTCACGGGCATAGACATCAGCGAGACGCTCATCCAGTATGCGCGAGCCCAGGCCCAGGTTCAGGGGCTGAGGAACGCGTGCTTTGAGGTCATGGATCTCCTGGAGCCATTGCCCTTGCCCGACGACGACTTTGATCTCGTTAATGCCCGCGACCTGACGGGCCTCCTCACGCCTGCCACCTGGCCACGAGTTGTGCATGAGGCTTCACGTGTCTGTCGACCTGGGGGCATCCTGCGGCTCACCGAATTTGAGCGACCGATAAGCAACGGCGCGGCCTTTACGCAGCTTCAGGAGTTGACCAGACGAGCCTTTCAACGTACAGGGCGCAGTTTCCCGCCGCCCAGCCATCATCTCGGCATCCTGCCGCGGCTCGCCTCCCTCCTGCGCGACGCCGGCTGTTGCCAGATTCAGCAGCGGGCCTATGTCCTGGACTTCTCCGCTGGCAGCGAAGCCCATGAAGCTCTCTGTCGCGGCTACGAAGTCGAGCTATTGCTGATCCGTCCCTTCCTCCTGGAAGCGGGAGTTACCACCCCGGCTGAATTTGACGACCTCTATCGCCGCGCCCTCCTGGAAATGTTCGCTGAAGACTTCACCGGTCTCTGTTACCTGGTGAGCGCCTGGGGCAAGAAGGTCTGCCCTGATCGTGACCCCAGCGAGAGAGAGGCGCCAGCATCCTGGTCCGCTTGATCTGGCTGCTGCGCCAGTAGCGAGATCGCCACGACATGGCTGTGGCTACAAGCGGGCATAGCAAGGAGGAGGAGCCGTCGTCGCCCGCACCACAAGCGTCGTCGCCAGGCGGAGGCGCAGCGGCTCAGCGCTCTCAATCGTAGCGGTCATCGCTGTCTGCGATTGCGACTGCGACGAGCCAGCGAAGTGTGCCAACAGCGGCGATGCGCGCAGCAGAGCCGCTCCAGGGCGATCCGGGGTCTCTAACAGCGATAACAGCAGCTCTAGCGCGCAACGGCCCATCTCCGTGAGCGGCTGGCGCACTGTAGTCAAAGGCGGGCGCATATGGCCAGACGAGGAGATGTCATCGAAGCCAACCAGCGAGACATCTTCGGGGATGCGCAGGCCAAACTCCTCGGCTGCTCCCATGACGCCGTAGGCCATTAGATCGCTGGCGGCAAAGATCGCCGTTGGGCGGCTACGCGCTGGCATCGCAAAGAACTGGCAGGCACAGGCCCGGCCTCCTGGGGGCATAAAATCGCCTTGCAGGATCAGCGACGGGTCCAGGGGAATGCCGTAGTCCTGGAGAGCCTCGCAATATCCCTGGAAACGCTCGCGTGAGACCTGATACTTGAGCGGCCCTTGAATATGAGCAACGCGCCGATGGCCAAGCTCAATCAGGTGGCGTGTTGCCGCATAGGCGCCGGCGCGGTTATCTGCCGTGATCCAGGGAAGCTGCTCGGGCGGCAGGCCCTGATCGTCAAGCAAGACCACAGGTAGGCCCTGCCGCTGCAGTGCAGGCAGGTGACGCGCTGACTGGCCCGGGAAAATCGCCAGCAGCCCTGCGATCAGGCGATTCGCCAGAATGCGGTTAATGACGTCACTGCGGTCACGCTCATGGTTGCTGGTCTTAATGCTGTAGAGCACCAGCTCATAGTTGGTCTCCTCCACGACCTCGGCAATGCCCCGCATGATGTCAGGGATCAGTGGCCAGGTAAGGGCCGGCACCAGGACGCCGATCAGGTGGCCCTTGCCAGCGGCCAGGCCCGAGGCGGCCACGCTCGGCACAAAATTGTGTTCTTCCATGATACGCAAGATGCGCTCGCGCGTCACCGGATCAACGTCCGGCTTGTGATTGAGCACCCGCGAGACCGTGGCCTTGGAGACACCAGCCAGGCGGGCGATATCGCTGATCGTCATGCGCGTGCTCATGCTCCTGCCTCACTGCGTCTTGCATGCAGCCTCTGCCATGCTATCGCCTTCTAGACGTTACCGGTTACGATACCGGTATCGTAACCGGTTACAAGGTAAAGTGTAATAGCGAATGCTTGCTATGTCAAGGGGACACAACCGTTGTCGGAAGGCAGCAAGCAGAGGGTGGGGGAGGAATTACTCCTGAAACAGGTGCAGGCGGGACGCAGGTCATAGGCCGATGGTCACATTGACAGCGCAGATGGCGCCTTCTATCCTGAAGTACTGGAAATTCTTACGGCGGAGGCAGATATTCAGTCATGGCTCCTGACTTTGCCCATCTGCATGTCCATACGGAGTACTCCCTACTTGATGGCCTCAGCCGCATCAACGCCCTGGTCAAGCGTACAAAAGAGCTAGGCATGAAGCATCTGGCCATTACCGACCACGGCGTCATGTACGGGGCCATCGAGTTCTATAAAGCCTGCAAAAATGAAGGTATTCATCCTGTTATCGGTGTGGAAGCCTATCTAACTGAAGATCTTCATGATCGCACCAAGCGCTATAAAGAGGACTATAACCATTTATTGCTTCTGGCTAAGAACTATACAGGCTATCGCAATTTAATGAAGCTGACGACCATCGCCAATACCGAGGGGGTGCATCTCAACAAGCCGCGCATCGACCGCCGCTGTCTGGAGCAGTATGGCGAGGGGCTGATTGCCACCTCCTCCTGTCTGGGGGGCGAGATCCCGCAGCTCTTGATCCATGACAAGATCGACGAGGCGCGCAAGATCATTCGCTGGTATCAAGATGTCTTTGGCCCGGAGAACTTTTATTTCGAGATCCAGGAGCATAGTGGCTATCCCGAGCAGGAGATCGTCAATAAGCGCCTCTACGAGCTGCATCGGGAGCTGGGTGTGCCCCTGATCGCCACCAACGACCTGCACTATGTCACTGCGGAAGACGCTCATACCCACGAGGTACTCCTTTGTGTCCAGACTCAGAGCCAGCTTAGCGATCCGCGGCGCTTCAAATTCGAAAGTCACGAATTCTACTTACGCAGCCCCGAGGAGATGCTGCGGCTCTTCCCTGATCTGCCGGAAGCACTGCTGAATACGGTGCGCCTCGCCGAAGCCTGCGAGGTAGATCCGCTGGCCTATAAAGCCTCGCTGCCGGCCTATGCTATTCCCCCTGAGTTCCCCTCTCAGGAAGCCTACCTCTATCATCTCTGTCTGGAGGGAGTCAAAGAGCGCTTCGGCGAGATGACCGAGCGCATCAAGCAGCAACTTGACTATGAGTTCAACCTGATTGTACAGAAAGGCTTTGTTCCTTATTTCCTCATCGAATGGGACTTCGTGAACTACGCGCGCCAGCACGGCATTCGTTGCTCGGCGCGTGGCTCGGCGGCGGGCAGCCTCCTGGCCTACGTCCTCGGCATCACGAATGTTGATCCGCTGCGCTACCAGTTGCTCTTCGAGCGCTTCCTGAACCCTGAGCGCTCGGACATGCCCGATATTGATATGGACTTTCCCGATGACCGGCGTGCGGAGGTCATCGACTATGTAGCGCGCAAGTATGGGCACGAGTGCGTAGCCCAGATGGTCACCTTCATGACGATGGCCGCCAAAAACTCGGTGCGTGACGTAGCGCGTGTCATGGGGCAGCAGGAGCTGGGTGACCGCATTGCGCGTCTGATCCCGGCAGGACCCAAGGTTACATTGCGCAGCGCCGTTGACAGTGTTCGCGAGCTGCGTGCCCTCTACGACCAGAGTCCGACGGCGCGCGAGCTAATCGATCAGGCGATGGCCCTCGAAGGCTCGGTCCGTGGCACCGGTGTCCACGCCGCTGGTGTCATCATCGCCAACGAGCCACTGGAGCACTTTGTACCGTTGCAGGCCATTAACCCGAAAGATCTCTCGCAGGGCTGGAAAACCCAATACGAGCAGGTCCATCTGGAGGAACTGGGCCTGATCAAATTCGACTTTCTGGGCCTCTCCAACCTGACCATTCTCGACAACACCCTCAAGTTCATCAAGCAGTCGCGCGGCGAGGAGGTTATCCTGGAGCAGCTGCCGCTTGATCCTCTACCCGAGAGCGACGAGCGCAGCCGGGAGCTGAACGAGAAACGCGCCCGCGCCTTCGCCCTGCTTGCCGAAGGCGAGACCACCGGCATCTTCCAGCTTGAAGGTGCCAAGATGCGTGAATACATCAAGCAGCTCAAGCCGACCTGCATCGAAGACATCACCGCGATGGTGGCCCTCTATCGTCCCGGGCCCATGGACAGCATTCCCGACTTTATCGCCGCCAAGCATGGTAAGAAACAGGTGAGCTACCTTGATCCGCGCCTCAAGGAGTGGCTGGAAGAGTCCTACGGAGTGATTGTCTATCAAGACCAGGTGTTGCAGATCGCCGTCCACCTGGCTGGCTTCTCATGGGGCAAGGTCAATAAATTCCGCAAGGCTCTCAGCAAGAAGAAGATGGACGAGGTCGAGAGCTACAAGGGTGACTTCATCGAGGGCTGTCTCAAGAATGGCATGAAGCGCGAGGTGGCCGAGCAGCTCTTTGAGCTGATCCTGCCCTTCGGTGGCTACGGTTTCAACAAAGCCCACGCCGCCAGCTACGCAGTCGTAGCCTACTATACCGCCTATCTCAAGGCCAACTATCCCGCTGAGTTCATGGCGGCCACCATGACAACCGAGGCTGCCGATGCTAAGAAGATCGCCAATGCTGTAGCCGAATGCAAGCGCCTCGGCGTCCCTGTCTGGGGACCGGATGTCAATGCCAGCCAGAAGGGTTTTACCGTCGAAAACGGCGGTGTCCGTTTTGGCCTGCTGGCGATCAAAGGTATCGGCGAAGGTCCCATCGAAGAGATCCTGAAGGCTCGCGCCGAGGGTGGCCCCTTCCGCGATCTGGCCGACTTCTGCATTCGTGTCGACCCACGCACGGTGACCCGCGCCGTGATCGAAACACTGATCAAAGCCGGAGCAATGGATAGCCTGGGCGATGGTAAGCGTCATCAGCTGCTGGAAGCCGTCGAGCGGGCCATGCAGATCGGCAAGAGCGAGCGCACCGCCCGCGAAAAGGGACTGATCAGTCTCTTTGGCGAGAGCCTGAGCGTCGAGCAAAGCTTCGCCTTCCGTCTCAATCCTGAAACACCCGAGATCCCGCGTAAGCAGTTGCTCAACTGGGAAAAGGAGCTGCTGGGCGCCTATATCTCGCGCCATCCCCTCGCCTATATCAGCGATCTGCTGAGCAAGCGCACCACCCATACGACCGGCCAGCTCAGCGAAGAATTGGAGAACCAGGAAGTGACGCTCGGGGGCACCATTCTGGAGGCTCGGCGTATTACCACGAAGAAGGGTGAGACCATGTGCGTGGCGAAGCTGGAGGACCTGACAGGAACGGTCGAGGTCACGGTCTTCCCGCGCGTCTACGATCGCACCGCCGATCGCTGGGTTGAAGAAGCGGTGGTCCTGGTGCGGGGAAAGGTGCAGATGCGTCGCGATGAGCCAACGCTGATCTGCGATGAGATCGAACCGTTGCAGGCTGCCGAGGAGGAGCTGAATCGCCGCCGCCATCAGGTCTGCCTGCGCTTCCGCACCGGCGGCGAGAGCGAGCGTGCTATCTCTGACGACCTCATCAAACTGCAAGATCTCTACCGCTACATCCAGGAGCGGCCCGGACGCGACCGCTATGAGCTGATCATCGAGAACGGCCACTGGCGTGTGCGCCTGCGTCCACGCGATAACACGATGCATTATTCGCCAGAGCTGCATGCAAAACTTGAGGAACTGCTCGGGCGCGAGGCCATTACAGTCCAGGCGCTCGATGCCTGACCTGACAGCGCCATCGGCCCTGAGCGAGGAGGCACTACCGGGCGGGCGGACCAGGGCTTGACAAAGGAAAAGCCATTCTGCTATACTGCAGTTGTCAATGGCGGGGCGTAGCGCAGCCCGGTAGCGCACCACAATGGGGTTGTGGTGGTCGGAGGTTCAAATCCTCTCGCCCCGACCTGTCGAGGCACTGGTTGAAAAAAACCAGTGCCTTTTTTTTGCTGCTAGGAGCAAGGGCTAGCTCATAGAGCCAGGCAGCGCGATCGAGACAGCATGCTGCGACCAGCGCGCTGCGTAGGAAGATCAGGCAGAGCAATTCACTGCAACGCAATCAGGGCGGACGCTGCAGTGATCCAGGCCAGATGGCCAGAGAGCGCCAACGATCAAGAGCAAGAGGCACACACCCCCGCTAAAACCGTGCAGACCCAGAGTGATCCATCACCTTTAGACGTTGAAAAGAAGGGAGAGGACAGCAGGCAACCTCTGAGCTTGCCGGGTACCAGAGGCACTGCAGCTTAGTGCAGGACAGGCAAGCGCTCCCAGACGGCGCGCAGCCAGCGTGAACGCATTTCCTCCCCGGCTACCAGCAGTGTGATGCAGATGCCTATCAGCGTGCCCATTATCCAGCAGACCAGCATCAGGGTCGTCGTATCCATCGTCTGCAGCAGGTGGGTAGCGGAGGCCAGAAGGCCGAACAGCGGGCCACCCTCCAGGGGAAGGAGGCGCAGGACAGCTGGCTGAGTCAACAGGCTGCCCAGGGAGGCAATTGTCGCCAGCAGGGCGGCGGCCAGCAGCTCGCCCGGGGAAGGGCGCAGCTGGGCCAAGATCGAGGCGGGCTGCTGCTGGGGAGTTCGAGCGACACGCTCCATAATACGCAGAGAGAGATCCTCTGGCTCGGCAATCGGCTGGAGGCTCTCCAGGTGCTGCACCACCTCCTCAAGCAGCCCTAGCTCAGCGCGGCAGCGGGTGCAGCGCGCCAAATGGCTCTCCAGCGCCTGCAAGCGCTCACTGGGCAAGCGCCCATCAAGATAGAGCTGGAGCTGGGAGACAGCCTCACTGCAGCGCATTCGTCACCTCCGCTTTCTGGGAATCTGCCTGGCGCTGGGCCTGTAGACGCTCCTTGAGCAGATTGCGGGCCCGAAAGAGGTGAGTTTTAATGGTACCAATTGGCATCATCAGAATCTCCGCCATCTCCTCATAGGTCATTTCCTGCAGGTGTCGCAGTACCAGAACAATGCGGTACTTTGTAGGTAACGCCTCCAGTTGTTCACGGACCAGAGCCTGGCGATCACGAGCTTCGAGGGTAGACTCAGCCTGGCATCGCTGGCCACCGGCCTCATCCAGGAGCTGCTGTTCCTGCATAGCGTTCTGGAGAGCCTTATCGCGTCTGCGCTGTTCAAGCTGGCGCAGGCAACAATTATAGGCGATGCGATAGAGCCAGGTAGGGAAACGGGCCTCGCCGCGAAAGGTCGGTAGACCCTGCCAGGCGGCCAGGAAAGCCTCCTGTGTAATCTCGCAAGCCTCCTCATAGTCCTGCAGCATGCGCAGAATCATATTAAAGACGCGCCGCTGGTAGCGCTGGACCAGCAAAGCGAAAGCCTCGCGGTCCCCGTGCTGGCTGGCTCTGACGAGCTGAGCGTCATCCTGCTCCAGGCGAGCGCGGGCAGCGCTGGAGAGGGGGAGATTCAGGCTGCGAGCGGAATGCAGCAGATCCTCGTCCATAGGTTGTGCATCAAGCCTGGTACGACTGGAGAGCGAAGCTCGGCCAGGAACGAAACAAATTCGTAGTGCAAGACCCTTTCTCAACCGACTTATCTTATATATTATACACGCGAGGCAACAGTAACGAGGTCAGATGCATGTCATCGAACGTCCTGGCAGCCCTTTTGGGCTGGCTCCTGGCCCTGATCATCTTTTGTGGCTTTATCGTCCTGCTACGCTATCTTGACCATCGAGAGCGCATGGCGCTGATTGCCCGCGGCCTAGACCTGGAGAGCCTGCAGAGGCGTAGCCGCAACCGGCGAGCTTTGCGGGCGGGACTGATTACCATGATGGTCGGTCTGGCTTTGACCTTTGGTCTCTATCCCCTGGGTTTCATGCTTCCATCGGCGCTGACGGCAGCCCCTTTTCATCTCGGCCCCTGGCTGCTGCCGGGCCTGATCCCCCTGGGAGTGGGAGCGGCCCTGGTAGTCAGCTACTATCTAGAGCAGGATGGACAGCCCCCGCACGATCACCACTGACCGTCTCAGCCCCTCACACCACCGCTCGAAAGCAGCCAGTCGGAGCCTGACTGAAAAAGAGGTCAATGGTCAGCCACGCCAAGCGTGCGCCATTGACCTCTTTTATCCTCCTTTTGGATCTCCCTCTTGACAGTCGTCTCTTGCCGGCCTATACTCAGAGCAAGTTGTTTTAGTAGATCAACTAAGTCAACAATAGTCGCTATAGGGAGTAGCCATGTCGCTGATCGAGGAGCTGCTAGCGGCCAACGAGCGTTATGCTGCCACCTTTCAGAAAGGAGAGCTGCCGCTGCCGCCAGCCAAAAAGTTAGCGATTGTCACCTGTATGGATGCGCGAATTGATCCGGCGCGTATCCTGGGATTAGAGGAAGGCGATGCCCATGTCATTCGCAACGCTGGGGGACGCACGGCGGAGGCTCTGCGCTCACTCATCATCTCTCAGCAGCTACTAGGGACCAGGACCATCGTGGTCATTCACCACACCGACTGTGGCATGCTCACCTTCGAGAACGCTGATCTGCAACGGCGCCTGCAGGAGCAATTCGGCGTGGACGCCTCGACGATCGACTTTCTGCCATTTAAGGATCTGGAGCAGTCGGTGCGCGATGACATCGCCCTGCTCCGCTCTTCTCCTTTCCTTCTGAAAGAAAGTGAGATTGTTGGATTCATCTACGATGTCCATAGCGGGAGACTCTTGCCCGTCCACTAGCAGGCCCGCCTCGCCTGAGCGGCGGACCGACAGAGAGAACGACGAGGAGGAGGAACAAGCAGAGCGATATGGAGCGCGATAGTCTGGTGCTGGGATCGCTCGTCTTTCGAACCAGCCGCGAAGGATTGATCGTTGAAATCGCTGAGCGGCGCTACGTGCTTGATAGCCAGCATAGCCGGCAATTGCACCAGTTTCTCCATAGCTATCAGTGTGAGCAGCAGCAAGGTTCAGAAAGCGAGGGGCGAGAGCATCGTCTTCCCCTCTGGGTCTATGCAATGCATGAGCTGGGATAAGTCTCAAGAAGCAAGAAACTTCCGCCGCATCGGCGGAGGAGCGACGGCCTCCCCCGCTCCTGGCAGGCAGCGTGCTTGCCCGGCGGGGGATGACCTTCTGATTTTTTCCCAAATTCCTCGCCTAACCCCCTTGACAGCCGCGCCAAACAGTGCTATCATCTCCACTGCACTCGGGAACACAGGAACAACACCAAACCTGCCCCGGGTGCTCACTGGATCACATGGCCGTAGTGCCAGGTGCACCTGAACAACTGAAGAGTGATAAGGCTTTGAGTTGAGTGACGACCGGAAACCTGGGTCTACAGGCGGCTAGCCTTTACCAGAATGCCAATGAGAGTCTCCAGGTGAGGAGACTTTCAGATAGATCTTCTGGATGGCGAGTTTGATCCTGGCTCAGGACGAACGCTGGCGGCGTGCCTAACACATGCAAGTCGAACGCCCTCTCCGCGAGGGGAGGGAGTGGCGGAC
>NZ_JADGIA010000160.1 GCF_019683635.1 Thermogemmatispora sp.
ACTCTCTGTCGACCTGCAGCCGGCGATGACGGCTTTCTTGCAGACCATCGTCGCTGCTCAGAAGCAGGGGCTGACGCGAGCCGCTTTGAAGCAGCAGCGTGATATGCAGCTTGCGACACTCAAGCGGCAAAGGGTCATCTTAGAGCAGCTGGCGTTGCAAGGCAACGAAGCAGCTCTACCTGCCGCGCTCGAGGTGCTGCTACAGGAATGGGCTGTGGAGCAGGCGTGTGAGGTGCTCCTGATACACCCGGGCGGCCCAATCACTCCGGCAGACCAGGACCTGCGTCAGAGGTTCTGGCACTGGCTGGAGCGTCAACGGGCCGGCCTGGTGGCAGAACTCAGCGTTCTGCTCTCCCGGGGACATGAGGAACGGGCACAGGCCGAGGTCCGGCGGAATGCCCACTGGGAGCCGTTCATTCGCCAGTTCATCCGGGACCAGGCTGCTCAGCAGCAGTTCTGGCAACGGGCAGCCTACGACGGTCTGCAGCAGCAGCGCCAGGTCCAGCAGGAGAGTCAGGCCATTGCGGCTCGCTGGTCGGCTGTCGCCCTCCAGGGCATACAGCAGGCACAGGCAAGTGTCTCACAGGCCCAACAGGGGGCGCAGCAGATGTATGCCTTCGCCGGGCAGGTCCAGTCCCAAGCGGTCGACCTGCTGCGCGTGACGCACCAGTGCCAGCAGGTCGAGGTTGGGGAAGCGGTCTGGCGGCTGAACAGGAAGAGATGGTGCACCCGACTGGGGTGTGCGTGTGGGATGGTGCTGGCCATTCCACTGCTGCTCCTGCTGTGCTACCTGATCCTGACCCACCTCTACTAGTCTACTCGCCAAGGATGCCCAGACCGGGGCGATTCCTGGCGGCTCCCTGAGCCGGGGGAGTGAGGGCAACCGTGCCCACGGTTCCATCTGGATCCTGGATGGAGGCAAGTGCCTGGGAACAGGGTCTCCAGCGCGTGTGCGGCTCAGAGAGCGGCGCAGTGCGCACCCGTGAACAGGGTGGACGGGAAGCGTCCAGATCGTTCTCCCGAGATGCTGGGAAGGCGGCAACGCCTGCAAGCTCTCCCTGAGCCTGGGAAGGCAGGCAGCAGTGTCTGCGTGATTGGCTCCGGCCTGGCGGGTAAGATGTGTGGTTGAGTGGAGCAAGGCGCTCTTCGGCAGTTGCCCCTCGTCAGAGGAGAGCTGTCTCGAGTCGAGCTGGCAGTGCTTGCGCTCCCTCTCTTAGACCCCCGGGTCTCGTACCAGTTCAAGAGAGAGTGCGGTTGAACCCTGTCGGGTTCCCCCTCTTCTCTTGACTGAATGGTTGCTCCCTGCTCCCCCTCATATTGTGTTCATCAAACGACACGAGGAGGAAGGACCGTGATAAGGAGTGGAACCATTCATACCATACGCGAAATGCAAATGCAAGGGAAATCGCTTCGGGAAATTGCCCGTGTGCTGGGCATCGCGCGCAACACAGTACGCCGCTATCTGAGAGGCAAGCCGGAGGCGGTGCCGCGCCCGAAGCGTGGCTAACCAACCGCTCAAGCTGACAGTGATTACCGATGCCCAGGCGGATATCTTCCTGCCCATGTGCCGGGCCGTCGTGGTCGGGGCCGACAGCATTCTGGCCGACGGCGGCGTTCTCAACAAGGCCGGCACGGCGCTGCTGGCGTGGGCGGCGCGCAGTCACGGCGTGCCTTTCTACGTGCTGAGCGAGACGCTCAAGATCTCCCCGCGCCCCTGGTCCGGCGACCTCACCCTGCTGGAGGAGCATCGCGGCCAGGAAGTGTGGCGTGATGCCCCGCCGCGGGTCGCTGTGCGCAATTTCTACTTCGATCACACGCCGGCAGAGCTTATCAGCGGGATCATCACCGAGCAGGGGCCGCTCGACGCCGCCGCGATTAGACGCTTCGTCGCTCAATATCAAGGCGGTGATAAAATGGAGGGTGACACGCTGTGAGAATTTTCTCCAAGCAATAGTGGTGGGAAGGAAAGGATCTTTGCTTCTCAATTGGTGAAAAGGAGAAAAGATGCAAAAATCTCTTCTCGATAGGCTTCTCACATCTGAGGAACCGGCCATTCGTTACAAAACGCGGGTGCAGCTCTTGAAAGAGAATCCCCGTTCACGCGCCATCGTCTCCTTGCAGGAAGAGATTCGGCGCTCGCCACGTGTGCAGCGCTTACTCTCAGGCAGAACCGTTGATGGCCAGCTTGAGCCGGTAGATCATCCCTATCACAAATGGTTTGGGGCTCACTGGGTCCTGGTGCATCTGGCTGAGATCGGCTATCCACTAGGCGACCGGGCGTTACTGCCCTTGCGCGAACAGGTGTATAGGTACTGGCTCTCAGAAAAAATGCAGCGCTTAGTCCCATGTCAGGATGCCTCACAGGTATATCGTGTGAACGGTGTCCCGGTTTTACAGGGCAGGGCGCGACGATGCGCCTCCCAACAGGCCAATGCCCTCTTTTCGACGCTCAAGCTCGCTCTTGCCGATGAGCGTGCTGAAACACTGGTGGCGCTGCTCTTACAGTGGCAATGGCCAGATGGCGGATGGAATTGTGATAAAGATCCACAGGCGCATACCTCCTCTTTCACTGAATCGCATGTCCCCTTACGTGCTCTTGCGCTCTACAGCCAGCAGACCGGGTACGATACGGCGCTGACTGCGGCCATTACGAAAGCAGCTTCGGTCTTTCTCCGTCGGCACCTCTTCAAGAGGCTTGGCGATGGTCAGGTGATTCACCCGGAGTTCTGCAAACTTCATTATCCGTGTTACTGGCATTATGATCTGCTCTTCGGCTTAAAAATTATGGCGGAGGCGGGCTTTCTGCATGATAGCAGATGTGCAGAGGCTCTGGATCTTTTGGAGCAAAAGGCTTTGCCTGATGGTGGCTGGACCACTGATGGCAGGATCTATTATCGTGTGGGGAAGCCGGGAAGGCTGCCTCAGCTCAATGAAGACAAGGTTTCCTGGGGCAAGCCGAAAGAGCGTTCTCTTAATGAATGGGTGACTGTCGATGCACTCTACGTCTTAACCGAAGCTCACAGGATGAAACTCTAAAGCTGCGGGGCTGCGTTTTTTCCGCGACACATATCCCCGCACTCCCGGCAAGGATATGTGTCGCATGATACCGCCGCTCCGTTCATCGAAATGAATAGAGGCGACCAGATTTAAGCTGACTCAGCATGGCAAAAATACCTCGCAGCCTTCGCGGGGATCGAATCGGGCTTGGACTCGCTCGGCGTCGGTGAGCCGGCGCAATACTTGAAACTGCTCTGCCGATTCACAACGCGTGCAGGTCCATTCCAGCGCCCGCTGGCTCGCCTCCGCCCGCTCGCACCTGCCAAACAAGGCCAGGGTGTGCTTCTCACTCTCCTCCTGCCAGCTGATCTGCCAGAACTCCAGGGGATGCTCCGGCAATTCGCGCAAGATCAACCCGCGTGGATGCATGCGCGCATGGGAGGGCAACGGACAGGGCGGCTTGCGCATCCACGCCTCGATTTTGGCCTGGGCCGCCTCCCAGGTGGGGGCAGCGAAGTAGTAGCGATGGATCCACTCCATGCGCCGTTTCGGGTTGGCCCAACTCGCCATCCACAAGGGCTCGTCCGCTCTGGCCGCCTGCGGGCAGGCCAGCAGCCCCACAATCGGCTCAGACATGGAATATCCTCCTTTCGTGCATGCAGCCACCTTGCCCGTTTGGGTTCTCTTGGGTGACAAGCCGGAAACGATACGGCTCCCCGGTCAGGGCATACAATCCCTCGGTGAGCCGTGAAGCCTGCTAGGAGGCGAGGGGCAGTCCTCGGCAGGCGCGCCAGACGACCAGCAGGTATACCTGCGCGGCGCGGGCCACCTCGCGCAAGCTCAATTGATGGGTGGACAAGAAGTGCTCCAGCAGCCAACCGGACAGGCGTGGGAGCGGGGTCGTCTCCTGCTCCCAGATGGGTGATGTCATGATCGTGGGTTCCCCTTTCTACATAGTTTTGTATACGATCAAAAGGCTCTGGCAACATCCCTACGAGGGTGCAAACATCCAACCATTGAGTAAGATCGCCCAGGTTTTAGGTGTTTCCATCGGCGAGGTAGTAGAGGAAACGCCCGACTCCACACAATAATTAGCTCTTTTCCCTCCTTTGTGTTAAAATGCTCTAGAGAGTCTATGATGTATGGAAACAGGTCAACTAACACGCGTACTCGTATGTTGGGTGTGATCCATAGGCCGCCCATGTTAAAGCCAACATATAATTGACCCAGGAACGCTGAAGAGGAGTTGACCCACCCCTTAGCAGGCCCTATCCTTGTGTTCATCAAACGACACGAGGAGGAAGGACCGTGATAAGGAGTGGAACCATTCATACCATACGCGAAATGCAAATGCAAGGGAAATCGCTTCGGGAAATTGCCCGTGTGCTGGGCATCGCGCGCAACACAGTACGCCGCTATCTGAGAGGCAAGCCGGAGGCGGTGCCGCGCCCGAAGCGCACCTGCAATAGCCTTCTGCAGTGTCAGAAGAGGCTTCCCAGGCGAAGGAGGCTCGGGAAGGAGAAGGACCTGTGCTGGCTCCTGCAGGACAGCAGGATCAGTGGCACACAGCCGCAGGGGTTGATGCAGCTCACACGGCCCCCAAACGCGCTCGCGCCACCAGAGCCACCAGGACCGCGGGTCGATCTCTATCGTTGGCTCAAGAGAGAACGACTGATCTGAAGCCAGAGGACTTCCTCCTTGAGAAGAAAGGGACAGACGCGAGAAAAGGGCCCCTCCAGGAGCAGGATGGGGACAGAGGGCCACATGCGTGGACAAGCTGCCGACACCTGCTCAACGGGCTAGGCAGAAAGCACCCGGAAGGACTCCAGAGCAAATGGTACGCCGAAATGGCGCTCGCAACCATCCTCGAAGCGGACACACACGCTTCCGTCAGAGGAAACAGCGGTGACAACCCCACAATACTGGCGGAGCGCGGGAGTCCCATCGGCACGAAGGCCCACAGGGAAAGGAACGAGGACCGTGTGTCCACACAGGCAGCGAGCCTGCAAGACCAGGCTGGCAGAGGGCACAGCCCGGGGAGCACGGACGGATCTCCGACCGCGTCGGCGACGCGGTCCAGCAGGCAAAGACAGAACAACAGACAGGAGGACCTCCTTGGGGAAACAACACGCTGATGGAGATCGCAAAGATACGGCTTGGTGGCAGACCCACAGGAACCACAGTCTCCCATGAGGCATATTCAGGGACAGGAGAAATCGCCGCGCACCCCCGAGCGAGCCAGTCCCTCCCCAGGATCGAAGGACACACCACCTCCAACTCGCCGGCCTTCCTCCTTGAATTTTTATAACCCTGATCTGATCACAGATCAGATCTTTAGCCAACTGCAGGCTGACCCTTTCTTCAACACCTGGACGGCCTTACGGCGAACAAGCGGGATCGAGATCGTAACATCCCGGAATCGCGCCTTTGTGCGCCTGCCTACTGTCGAGGAACAGAGCCTGCTAGAGATCACTAGAGAGATGCCAGTGCTGGAACTGCGCCGAGTGCAGTTAACCGGATCGGATCTTCCTGTGATGGTGAACAGACTCATTTTTGTCAGTGGTCGGTTCGAACTCTTTTTTGAGGCATCTCCAGCATAACAAGCGTGACACTCTCTCAGGTGGACCGATCTCTGCCACCGCGAGCAGCAGCTCAGGGGAAGGCGAGGAAATACCACTTCCTCGCCCTCTCCCCTGGGAGGAGACGCACCGGCTCAGGTTCCCAGGACGGCATAGACAGAGGACAGAGAACAGGAGGAGGGACCAGGAGCATGCTGACGGAGAGGAGGGAGCCGCCTTCCTCCCCTGGATGAATCCAGGGGTCCCCGGCGGCATGCCCTTATGGATCTGGAACGGCAAAGGGACACGCTGGGAAGAGGATCGGTTGGCCGTCGGCCCGACGGGCGCCTCCCAGCACTTCTACTCCGACCTGTGCAGTTCAGGTCTCTGCTCATCCCCATGCTGTTGCTCCCAGGGCCGGAGACTGCCCCTGCGGCGGCTCCCGCAGCGATGACCTCCGTGCCGTCGCCTCGCTGCGCAATGGGCCTGCCAGTGAACCTGCGGGTGCCGTTGTTGAAGGTGGTCCATACCCCGTTCATCAAAGTGCAAGATCTGGCCTTCGTCGACGGCTACCAGGCCGGGACGACCGCCTCCTTCGAACAGGTCTGGGATGACTAGCAGGATTCCCAGGGCCGGCTGCTCACGAACCAGGACCTCATCGCCGAGCTGAAGCAGACTCTCCGCGAGGCCGAGGACCTGGCCCAGTAGAGCGGGGGCACTGGCATGCCTGGACCGCCAGGTATATAGCCGGGCTGATCTCGGCCCGCCTGCTCTCGACCCTACCCTTCCAGGGCAATGGTGGGGCCTATCATCAGCCCCTGCTGGCCTGTGGACATTGCCCCCGCTGTGAAAGCTCCTGTCCCTGTCTGCGTCCTCTGACCAGCGATCCAGACGTCTCCCACCAGGCAGCGCTTCGGTTCCCAATGTCCAGCCGGGCCAGCCCGATGGAACACTGGGAACTGACGGGGATCAGAAGAGTCACCAGCGAGCAGAAGAGGGAGGAAGGCATGGCCCAGGTTCAGCGAGCAATTCCGCTCCTGCTGTCGGCTGATGAGGGCCTGCGTGAGACCCTGGCGGTCTTCCAGGCGGTGCAGCAGCCGCGCTCTCGGCTCCCTGCTTCAACGGGGGCCAGCCGCTCTCTGCCGTGGCGCTGCACCGGGCCTGTGACCAGCAGGTCAAGGGCTGGCTCAACGCCCAGATGACCTGCACCGCCATCCGTCTGGTCGCCGCCGCCTATCAGAGCGCTCGGAGCAACTGGCACCTACCACAGCGCCCGTTCCCGTTCCGACGCAGACAAGAGCTGTTCCTGATCGGGCCATGAGGACGCGATGCCTGTCTGTCTGCCTGCGCCCCGATGGCACCCTCTCGCTCTGGACCGTGGCCGGACGCAAGCGGCTCCCCACCCAGGTGCCGGAGGCATGTCAGCAACGGCAGGCACAGGCCAAGACGATTGACAGTCTCACCGTATATTCGCGCGCTTTCCTGTCCTGCGGGGCAATGGGCTGTTGTGAAACAGCCCGGAAGCCCGGGCCGATGAGGCTGCCGGCAAGCCTCTGGCTCAAGCCAGGGGTCGTTGACCAGCCGAGAGCCAGGAGACCGGTGTGCTCCTCCAGAGATTCCCGTTCGCCTCCCGCTCTCTTCCCACCTGCTTCCCAGGGGCTTTCCCCTGCCCTCGGGTACAGTGGGGGTGATGTGATGATGGACGGCCCCACGAAGGGGCAGCACCTTAGTGGCGTCCATCCAGCAGGCGTATGCACGCCTGTCTCCTCGCCTGAACGAAAGGCGATCCCCGTGTTCCTTCCGATTGGGCGGACACGACTCTCAGTCATGGTCCCGAAAAGCCGCGGGCTCTCTGCGAGCATGCGCAGCGCTCTGCGGCGCTCGTGTGATCTGACGCCGAGGCAACGGGTGACACGATAACAGCGAAGCAGGATGGCAGGTCGCTCACCAGCAGCGATCTCTCCTGACCTATCGCCTGGCTTCTGTTGCGGTTGCCTTCACTCTTGTCTGATGGCCTCCTTGAAGGGAGGCGAGCAGCAGGCCGATCATGTGGCTCGCGGGCCGCTATCTGCCGCGCACCTGGTCGCTGGACGAGAAGAGCGACCAGCAGGCGCTGAGGAGATCGTGGCCAGGAGTATTCCGGCTGTTGTGCTGCTAGGAAGCTGATGCTTGCCTGACCGATTGTCCTTGCTGTGTTCACTCACTCGCAGCAAGCGGTCCCTTCCCTGCGAAGGCGAAACAGAAAGGAGGAGCAACCTGATGTCTGGGATGTCTTCCTGTTCGTCGCAGGAAACGGCAGTCGCACTTGCCTATCCGCGCCATGCCCAGACACTCCTGGCAATGAATCAAACCCGATGGGCGACCGCCCTGCTCGAGCAGGCCACGGCCTGGCTCCAGGCACCGTTCGAGAAGGCTCCGCCGCTCCTGCCTTGTCGCTGCTGGTCGGTAGGGGTCGGCCTCGATGCAGGCCAGCGGTCGGTCAATGAGGATTATCCGTTTGCAGTCACCTTTGATATGCCCGGCGTTCGTCAGGTCCAGTCTCAGGAGCCGACGGAAGAAAGCTCATGGGGACCACCCTGACGGCAGCGCTCTGTATCGGTTCGTTGGCCCTCATTGCCAATGTGGGAGACAGTCGAACGTACCTCTTCCGGCAAGGGGTCCTCTCACAACTCTCGTCGGATCACTCGTACGTCTTTGACCAGGTGGCTGCCGGACAGCTCGCGCCGGATCAGCTCTACACGCACCCGCGCAGAAACGAGATCTACCGTTGCCTGGGAGAGACGGAAGAAGTGGCCGTTGACCTCTTTCGCCGGCAGCTTCTGGCAGGCGATTGCCTCTTGCTGTGCTCCGATGGCCTTTGGGAAATGGGGCCCGACCCATCGCAGCTGGCGGCAGTACTGGCCTCTCCCCAGCTCTCGCTTGCGCAGATGGCGCAACGCCTGGTTCAACTGGCGCTGGCTGGTGGGGGCAGAGATAACATCGGCCTGATCGTGGCTCGCTACCAACCCGATCCGTGCGTTCCAAGCGCGGCCCCTCATGCATGATGGATCAAGGAGAAGCATCTATGTATCTACAGCTTCTGGCGGTTTTGCTCGACCTCGTAATCCGTGACCAGCGTTGCCAGCGAAGAAGGAGGAAGTAAGCGCGAGACCGCCATGCAATATTCACCCGCCTCTCGCTCTGCTGATGCCTCGCCTGTCCTGCAGACGGCCCTGGCGGCATTGGAGGCCGGCATCAGCGTCGTCCCTATTCGTCCTGACGGGACAAAGCGACCAGCGCTTGCCAGTTGGAAGCGCTGGCAGACCATACGCCCGACTGTCGCTGAGGTGAGAGCCTGGTTTCGTGATCCCCGCCGAGGTCTGGCGCTGGTCACCGGGCGGATCAGCGGCAGCCTCATTGCCATCGATTTCGATGATGAGGCTACCTTTCTTGCCTGGCGACAGAGCATCCAGGGCGATCGTACGCTCAATGGGCTCTATGAAGAGATAGCTCACGGCTATGAGGAACGCACGCCCAGTGGGGGGAGGCATCTTCTCTTTCGCTGCCCAGGGGGAACGGATTCGAGAAGCCAGCCGCTCGCGCTGAGACAGACCCCCCGGCGTCAGGTCCTGATCGAAACCAGAGAGGAAGGAGGCATCATCATTGTCGACCCTTCCCGAGGCGGCGTTCACCCTTCGGGACGCCCCTATCTCCGGCTGTGTGGCAGCGTCTCCTCCATTTGCCAGATTGGGCCAACCGACCGTGAGCTGCTCTACACCTCTCTTCGGGCATTCGACGAGCCGCCTCCCCGCGCTACCTGTTCCTCTCTTCCGCCTTGCTCCTCGCCGGCTCCGTTCCGATCCCTGGCTTCCCGTGATCTCGGCTCTCGCCCGGGCGACCTCTTTAATCGCGACCCGCAGGTCACCTGGGAAAGCATTCTGCTCCCCAAGGGATGGGAGCTGGTGCGCATCGCGCAAGGAGAAGGCTACTGGCGCCATCCAGGGAAAGTCGGGGCCAAGCACTCTGCCACGACGAACTATGGGGGGCATGACTTTCTTTACGTGTTTACTCCCTCGACAGTGTTCCAGCCGCAGCGTGCCTATAGCAAATTCGAGGCCTATGCCCTGCTGTATCACGGTGGAGATTTCCGGGCCGCAGCGAAGGCGCTGAAGCAGCGCTACCGCTCAGGGCAGCCAAAGGTTTGAAAGGACTGCAACCGTCATCATGGTTTCAGCCACTCTCGTCCCCGCTCCTGCTGCTGGCTCCCAGTGTACTGTGCGTACCAGGCAGCTCAGCTGCGAGTACTTCCGTCGGGAAGTGGGACTTGATCTCATGCCTGCTGTCGAGGTGATCGAGCGAATCGTGCCCCCTGTGTTCGACTAACAGTCCCGTGCCCTCCTCTACCTCTCGTGTGCGCTCCCTGAGCCAGCCTATGGGACAGGACCACAGGTTGAGCGCTCTGTGCAGGCTGGAGCAGACGAGATGCAGAGACTGGTGCTGGCCTCACGGGCCAGGGCTTTTCTGCTCTTTCACAGCCGACGCATGCTGGATGAGGTCTATAGCCGCCTTGCACTCACTCTTCCCTTCCCCCTGCTCCGTCAGGGGGATCACCCCCATCGTGAGCTGTTGCGGCGATTTCGAACCGAGCCTGCAGTCCTCTTGGGCCTGAAGAGCTTCTGGGAGGGCGTGGACATCGCTGGTGACGCGCTCTCACTGGTGGTGATTGACCGGCTTTCCTTCGCCATGCCTGATGATCCTCTGCATGAGGCCCGTGTCACCGCTATGAGGGCCAGGGGAGAGGACTGGTTTGGCGACTTTGTCCTGCCGCAGGTAGTGCTTCAACTGAGGCAGGGGATCGAACGCCTGTTGCGTACCAGCCAGGACCGGAGAGTGATAGCGATCCTGGATACTAGGGTGCTCATCCGAGGCTACGGGCGCAGGATCGTCGATGCCTTGCCCCCGGCCAGACGCACGGCGCAATTTGAGGAGGTCGTGCGCTTCTTTGCCCCGCAGGAAGAGATCCTCGTCCCACCAGCAGTGCCCTGCTTTCCCGGAGAAGACAGGTTGTGGCTGTCGCGACCATCCCGAGGCTCTTCGCTACCACACCGTTATTAGCTTCTTTTGCCGCTTCACTAAGGAGGAATCCCATGAGTAACGATGAAAGAGATGTCATTCTCATCACGATTGGCCTCACTGGCCAGGTGAGCGCGACCTGCCGGGCCAGTCCTGGCTCGAGGCAGGAGAGGCAGAACCGTCGGGGGGATCAGGGCAGCCGGGGAAGGTCGCCATCACCATCACCGCGGCAGAGTTTGGAGAGACCAGCAGCTCCTTCAATGCCTGGATCGAGGCGAGAGGGCCAGCGTTCCCTGCGACCACCGAAATCTGTTGTAACATCAGCTACCTCCGCGAGGTGCTCGAGGCGCTATCCTACCCCCAGGTGGAGAAGGTGGCCATCGAGTGGACCACGCCTGTGCGCCCCATCGTACTGCGTCCCGTCGCTTCCTGCGAGGCCGCCTACCTGATCATGCCCATGACGTCACAGGGGCAAAAGCCGCCTCCTTCGCACTGACCCGCGTCGCTGTTCGCCCCCTCTCTCCTCGGACCCGCGCTGCTCCCACCCGCACCGAAGTGGAGCAGCGCGGGTCTCCAGCCCTTTCCTGGAGAAGAGGACCGGCCTCATCCAGAAAGGAGCCCTGCTCTGGAGAGGAATGCGCAGCGTGACGGAGGCCGAGGCGTCCTGAAGTCGCCTGGCAAGCGCTGCCTGGCGAAGAGCGCTTGTTTGAGACCCAATCAAACAAACAAGCAAACAAGAAAGGAGAAGCAAAGGATGGAGCAAAATCAGCCAAAATGGCCTGGTGTGGCAGCAATTGTGGGGGATGCGGACCTCTACTGCGTCTCCTGTGCTCTCAAGCGGTATGGCCCTGGCATTCAGGACCTGGTGGAGGACAGGGACAGTGCTCGTGCACTCGTTGATAACGAAGGCAACCCTCTCGGGGTTGTGCTTCGCTTCAGTGAGGACCTCCACGCCCAGTACTGCGGCGACTGTCACACGCGGCTCTGTGACGACGATTGCTGCTGCTACCAGGCTGAAGCGGCTTGGGACAGCCAGCAGGATGAAGAGGGGGAAGAAGAGGGCTGACGCTCCTGAACACACACATGGAGCGCTGCTCACGAATCCGCCCTGGCCTGGTGACGGTCCTGGGCTTGCTCCGGGAAGTGGACCCCGTGAGCACCTTCTGCGCTGCTCTTCACTCCCAGCGCAGTACGCTTGTCCCCCAGCTGCTGACTAGGCCCGAGCGCACCACGTGCGCTCTCGATACCAGCGTCTGGGCTGATTCGATCAGATGCGCGATCATCCAGTCCGACTCGCACGGGATGCCTCACCACCCGACTCCTCTCGCGCGGGCCCGGCGTTCTCAACGAGACTCTCTCCTGAACCAGAAAGGATCATCCTGATGAAAGCATCAACACGCCCAATGAATCATGAGGCCCTGTCTTCTTTCATGCCGCCATTGTCTGAGGAAGAGGCCCAGGAGCAGGCTCGCCTGCTCAAGGCGCTGGCGGACCCGCAGCGGCTGCGTCTGCTGAGTCTGCTGCGGCAGCACGGGGGGGTGATCTGCGTCTTGGATCTGGCACGCGCCTGCACCCTTGGGCAGTCGACCATTTCTCACCACCTGCGCCTCCTCCGCGAGGCCGGGCTGGTGGACTGCCACAAGCAGGGGCTGTGGGCCTACTACTACGTGAAGCGCGAGGCGCTCGAACGGGCTGGGAAGATCATTGCGGGACTCTCCTGACTCCTGGGGTCTCGTGTGACCATCCCCTGCCCCATCCAGGCTTCCCGGCGAACCGGC
>NZ_JADGIA010000161.1 GCF_019683635.1 Thermogemmatispora sp.
CCTTTCTCTCGCCCCTCCTTCAGTCCTTCCTCCAGAATCATCTGATAGATGTCTGTCTGTTTCAGCTCCTGAATAAAATCGGCCAACATGGTAAACTGCTCCTTTAGCCACTGACGCTCACTGGCGGGCGCCCCAGCCCAGGCCAGGGCAGCGATTAAGAAGCCGATAGCCAGCAGGTCATAGCGCCTGGCCTGCTCCAGACGCCGCTTCATCTCCACAATTAGCTCACGACGTTGCCCCTCGCGTGTCAACGGCAGTAGCGGCAACATGCCCCAGCGTGCTGACTGCAGCAGATCCGCTGCCGGCATGTCCCAGAGTTTGAGCACCAGGAAATGAAACTCATGTACTTTCTTCTTGTTAGGTAACTCACGCTGGTAGGGCGTAAGTGGTGCAGCGCAACGGCGGAGATAAACCACACACGACCAGACTGGACACCGATAGCGTTGGTCCGCAAGAACATTATACAACAGCAGACGCTCCGCCATCCGTGCATCAGGACCACTTTGAAACTCAAAATGCACCATTACTGGCTGGCCTGTCAATTCACAGGCACTGATCACATCGGCTCGCAGCGCCCCTAGCTCTTTGAAGAGCGGAATATCGGCGAGCACAAACTCGCCAGAGACATCGCGCTGATAACGCGCCTCGGGCAAAACAAGCTCCACAAAATCCTGAGCTGCCAGCTCAAAGAGCCGCTTCAGCGCCAGATCCCAGGATGACCCCATCGCCCTCTTTGCCTGTCACTCCTCCCACATAAGATTGATGAATTGATTATAACAGATATCATTTCTAATGGCAACTGTTTTATATCTATTTTTATTACACAAGAATCTCTTTATAAACAAGCAAGCATTATTAAAAGCAAGATCGACGGTCGGTCGGCATAGACGCGGTCAGCTGCCGCTATCTTACACCCTTCCTCCGGGGTCGCCCTTTACATTCGGAGACAGGTATGCTACACTTAGAGCCATTGAGATTACCAATTCTGGCGTCACGGCGCGAGACAACAGCGAAACTCAGCGTCTTCAAGGACAAAAGAACTTCAGTCACAGCGGCGATCACGCGAGACATGTCCCCTCCGCAGGGCACTCAGAGAGGCAACGCCAGCGGCTGCAAGCGTGCCTGCCCGAGGGAGATCCGCCTCCGAGCCAGCCTGGTCATTCTGCTGGCCCTCTACCAGCGTGCGAGAATGAGCACCAGCAAGCCAGTTTGCTCGGGAAAGCAGCGCGGAAGTGGGATACCCCTCGCCAGCCTGTACCGAGCCAGTAAGGTACACGCCTCGACCCCGTTAGCGGTCGCGCGAGCGCAGGTCTTGGCTCGCCTGCCAGTGCCATCGTATTGGCCCTGGTTGGGGTTGCGTTTCCTTACTGGGAGATGCATACCCCGCTCAGGATGAGCGCCTGCGGAAGATGGGTGGAACCACGGAAGCGTATTCAGCCTTTCGTCCCACGAGGGACGAAAGGCTTTTTTGTTGTTGATCCTGTTGTCGGACGACACCACGAACGAGCGTGTCCATGAATAGGCCAGACAGGGAGGTATTAGGAAAGTATGTCAGCCGAATCTGTCGAAGCTGAACTTCAAGAAACGGTCAATTATACGCCGCTCCAGCGCATGCGCCATTCCGCGGCCCACGTCATGGCTGAGGCCATCCAGGAGATGTTTCCCGAGGCCCGCTTCGCCATCGGGCCAGCCATCGAAGATGGCTTCTACTATGATTTCGAGCTGCCGCGCCCGCTCACGCCCGAGGACTTCCCCGAGATCGAGCGTCGCATGCGGCGCATTATCGAGGCCAGGTATCCTTTTCTTCACGAGCGCTGGCCGCGCGAAAAGGCCCTGGAGTACTTCCGCAATAAGGGCCAGGTCTATAAAGTCGAGATTATTGAGAACCTGCCCGATAAAGAGGTCGGCATCTATAAGCAGGGGAACTTTCTCGACCTCTGCCGCGGCCCCCACGTGGAGCACACGGGGCAGATTGGTCCCTTCAAGCTGATGCGGGTCGCCGGTGCCTACTGGCGCGGCGATGAGCACCGGCCTATGCTGCAGCGCCTCTATGGAACGGCCTGGTTCACGCAGGAAGAGCTTGACCACTATCTCTGGCGCCTTGAAGAGGCGCAGAAGCGCGACCATCGCAAGCTGGGCCGCGAGCTGAAACTCTTCCTGATGAGCGAAGATGTCCCCGCCGGAGTGCCGCTTTTCCTGCCTCATGGCGAGATGCTGCGCCATCTGATGGAGTCCTATGTGCGCGAGACGCAGGAGCGCTACGGCTATCAGCATGTCTGGACGGGCCACCTCGGTAAAGTGCGGCTCTATAAGACATCCAAGCACTGGTACACGTATCGCGAAAATATGTTCCCGGTCATGCAGAGTGAGGAGGAGCTATCGGAGGACGACGCCTACGTCCTGAAGCCGATGAACTGCCCTCATCATATCTTGCTCTACAAGTCACAGCTGCACAGCTACCGGGAGCTGCCGATCCGCTACGCCGAGTTTGCAACGCTCTATCGCTATGAAAAGCCCGGTGTACTGACGGGCCTGGCACGCGTGCGCAGCGTGACGCAGGACGATGCCCACGTCTTCCTGCGCCCCGACCAGATTCAAGAGGAGTTCGATCGCGCCGTCAATCTGACGCTGGAGGTCTTCAATACGTACGGCCTCAACGATTACTGGATTCGCCTCTCGCTGCGCGATCCAAATAAGAAGGAGGACTACGTCGGCAGCGACGAGGTCTGGGAGCTGGCCGAAAGTTCACTGCGGGCCGCCCTGGAGCACCGCGGCATCGAGTACCGCGAGGGCATCGGCGAGGCGGCTTTCTATGGTCCGAAGATGGACTTTATGGTCCGCGATGCTCTGGGGCGTGAGTGGCAGTGCGCGACGATCCAGCTCGATTTCGTGCAGCCAGAAAACTTTGAGCTGGAGTATATCGGCGAGGATGGTCAGCCCCACCGCCCGGTGATGATCCATCGCGCGGTGACAGGCTCGACGGAGCGCTTTATGGCCATGCTCATCGAGCATTTCGCCGGCGCTTTCCCGGTCTGGCTGGCACCGGTCCAGGCTGTGGTGATTCCGATCGCCGACCGCCATCTGGAGTACGCTCAGAAGGTGCTGGCTGCTCTCAAGGACGCCGGCGTGCGCGCCGAGCTGGATGCACGCAACGAGCGCATGAATGCCAAGATTCGCGACGCTCAGTTGCAGAAGATCCCGTATATGCTGGTGGTAGGCGATAAGGAGGCGGCCAGCGAGAGCGTGGCGGTGCGCCTGCGAACGAATGAGAACCGTGGCGCGATGCCGCTGGCGGAGTTTGTGGCCCATATCACGGAGGTTATCCGCACGCGCAGCCGTGATCTCTAGCAATGGTCCGACGGATAGTCAGGCCCAGGCCGTCCAGGGGAGAGCCTTCCAGCTCCTTGCCCCTGGCCTGGGCCTTGGACTAGCCCGCCCACCTTGCCCGCAGCCACAGGGGAAGGTAAGAGCCAAAGGAAAGGAGCCTGTTGTTTGATGCTAGTAGCCTTGGAGGGGATCGATGGGGTTGGCAAGACGACGCAGCTGCGCCTGCTGGAGGAGCGGGCGCGTCGCCAGGGGCTGCGCGTGGCCAGTCTCTCGTTCCCTCGCTACACTGAGACCGTTTTCGGGCGCTGTGTGGCCGCCTACTTGCGTGGCGACTTTGGCCCTCTGACCGAGGTGCCGCCGCGCTCAGCCGCCCTGCTCTTCGCCGGCGACCGCCTGGAAAGTTTGGAGTTGCTTTCTCGCCTGGCGACGGAAAGCGATCTCCTGCTGCTGGATCGCTACGTGGCCTCTAACCTGGCCCACCAAGGGGCACGCCTCACTGGCGCAGAGCGGGAGGCTTTCCTGACCTGGTTGGCGCACCTGGAGTATGACGTCTTCGGTCTACCGCGCCCCACGCTCACGCTCTATCTGCGCCTGCCGGTGGCAGTGGCCACCAGGCTGCTGGCTACACGCGCCCAGCAGCAGAACCAGACGGGTACACGCGATATCCATGAGGAGGACGCTGTCTATCTGGCACGCTGCGCCGAGGTCTATGAGCAGCTCGCCAGCACCCGCGCCGATGGTCCTTGGGAGACCATTGCTTGCGCCGATGAGCAGGAAAGATTGCGCCCACCGGCGGAGATCGCGGCGCAGATCTGGTCGTTGCTGGAAAGGTATGGTGCCATATGAGCCGCCGCGTCGTGCTGGTCGATTACGATCCCCAGTGGCCGCTGGAGTACGCCGCCGAGCGCCAGCGGCTGCTTGCGGCCATCGGCCCCTGGCTGGTGGCTATCGAGCATATCGGCAGTACCTCCGTGCCTGGCCTGGCCGCCAAGCCCATTATCGATATTATGGCCGCAGTAGCCCAGCTCTCGCATGCTACCTCCTGCATCGAGCCGCTGCGCGCCCTCGGCTATGAGTACCTGCCAGAGGTTGAGCGCTTTATCCCTGAGCGACGCTACTTTCGCAAGCTCCGCGGCGAGGAACATACCCACCATCTGCACATGGTGGAGTACAACAGTCCTTTCTGGCAGCGCCATCTGCTCTTTCGCGATTACCTGCGCGCCCATCCGGCTACAGCCCAGGAGTACGCTCGCCTGAAGCGGGCGCTGGCGGTACGTTTCCCCAACGACGTCGCTGCTTATACCGATGCAAAAACCGCTTTCATCAGGGGCATCGAAGCCCAGGCCGCTCACTGGTCAGCTCAGGGGCGACCAGCGCCAGTCGATGAAGCGTAAGCGCGTGTGACAAGGGTGCTGCGCTGCTGCCCCCAAAACAAAGCGAGAGAAGGGATCTTCTCCCTTCCCCCGCATCTATCGGCAGGCCCATCAATCGATGAGCTCGTACGCCGGCAGTGTCAGAAACTCGGTAAACTCGCGGTTGGCGATAATGCCATCGAGGAGATTGTAGGCTTGCTCGTAGCGGCGCGACTGATAGGTCTGCTCACCGACGGCAGCCTTGATCTTCTCCAGCTCCTCGCGCGCCAGCTGGCGCACCAGCTCCAGTGTCACTTTGCGCCCATCGTCCAGAATGCCGCGCGGATGATGCACCCACTGCCAGATCTGGGAGCGTGAGATCTCGACCGTGGCGGCATCCTCCATCAGGTTATTGATCGGGACACAGCCCAGGCCGCCAAGCCAGGCCTCCAGATACTGCGTCCCTACGCTGATGTTCGTTCGCAGGCCGCCCTCGGTGATGGTCCCCTCGGGCACGCGCAGCAAGTCGGCGGCGCTCACCTGCACATCCTCGCGCTTGCGCTCGATCTGGTTCGGCTGCGGCATGACGCGATCGAATTCCTCCTGAGCCACCTGCACCAGCCCGGGATGAGCCACCCAGGTGCCGTCATGGCCGTCGGTCGCCTCGCGCCGCTTATCGGCGCGCACGCGCTCCATCGCCTCCTCGTTGGCCGCCGGATTATTCTTGATGGGGATCTGGGCCGCCATGCCGCCGATGGCGTGGGCATTGCGCCGATGGCAGGTTTTAATAGTCAGCAGCGTATAGGCCCGCATAAAGGGCGTGGTCATCGTCACCTGGGCCCGATCGGGATAGAGGAACTGCTCGTGATTGCGGAATTTCTTAATGGCGCTGAAAATGTAATCCCAGCGTCCGCAGTTGAGGCCCGACGAGTGCTCGCGCAGCTCGTAGAGGATCTCATCCATTTCGAAGGCGGCCAGGATCGTTTCGATCAGCACCGTGGCCTTGATCGTCCCGCGCGGGATGCCGAGCTGCTCCTGGGCCAGCAGGAAGACATCGTTCCACAGGCGCGCCTCCAGATGGCTCTCCATCTTCGGCAGGTAGAAGTAGGGGCCAGTGCCGCGCTCAAGCAGGGCGCGCGCGTTGTGGAAGAAATACAGTCCAAAGTCGAAGAGGCTGCCGGAAATGGGTTTGCCATCGAGCAGAACATGCTTCTCTGGCAGGTGCCAGCCACGGGGACGGACCACCAGCGTGGCGATCTGTTCGTTGAGGCGGTAGTGCTTGCCCTCGGGGCTGACATAGCTGATGGTGCGCCGGACGGCGTCGCGCAGGTTGATCTGCCCCTGCACAAGGTTGGCCCAGGTTGGGCTGAGGGCATCCTCAAAGTCGGCCATGTAAACCTTGGCCCCTGAGTTGAGTGCGTTGATGATCATCTTGCGCTCAGCGGGACCAGTGATCTCCACGCGCCGATCTTGCAGGTCGGCAGGGACGGGGTTGATCGTCCAGTCTGCTTCACGAATATGGGCCGTCTCTGGCAGGAAGTCGGGGAGCTTGCCGGCATCGATCTCGGCCTGCCGCTCGACACGCTTGCGCAGCAGCTCCTCGCGACGCCCCCCGAATTCGCGCACCAGCGTCACCACAAAGTGCAATGCCTCTGGCGTCAGTATCTCTGCGTATTCGGGCGGAACCGGTGCTTTGATCTCAAGCCCGTCTGGATAGCTCTGCTTCGTCATCTGCTTCGCTTCGCCTTTCTGCCTGGCACAATGGGGGCACGCCTGATACGCCTGACGCGCCTGAACGCGCCCACCAGCCTTTGTCGTTTTCCCCCCCATTGTACGACATCGGAGCAGGCACGCTCAAGCGCGTCGGCGTTCGCCGCTACCCGTCAGGAGTGACCAGAAGATGGATGGAAGGATATCAATGGAATTGTTCTGCTTCGGTCGAACCAGCCAGGGCCACAGTCGAGGCCTGGCCGCCCGAGATAACCATCGCTACCTCGTCGAAGTAGCCGGTGCCAACCTCACGCTGATGGCGCGTGGCCGTGTAGCCCTCGCGCTCCAGAGCAAACTCTTCTTCTTGCAGGTCGGCGTAGGCCGCCATGCCGCGCTGACGATAGCCCAGCGCCAGCTTGAACATGCTCTGATTGAGGGCGTGGAAGCCGGCCAGGGTCACAAACTGGAACTTGTAGCCCATCTTGCCCAGCTCGTCCTGGAAGGTGGCAATGGTGTGAGCGTCGAGCTTCTTCTTCCAGTTGAACGAAGGCGAGCAGTTGTAGGCCAGCAGCTTGCCAGGATATTTCTCGTGGATGGCCTCGGCAAAGCGCCGCGCCTCGTCCAGATTCGGCTCAGAGGTCTCGCACCAGATGAGATCAGCATAGGGAGCATAGGCCAGCCCACGGGCAATGGCCGCCTCCAGCCCGTGGCGCGTGCGGAAGTAACCCTCGGGAGTGCGCTCGCCGGTGAGGAAGGGATGATCAGCCGGGTCGACGTCGCTGGTGATCAGGGTGGCCGCGTTGGCATCGGTGCGCGCAATGAGAATGGTCGGCACCCCCATGACGTCCGCCGCCAACCGGGCAGCAATCAGGTTGCGAATAGCCAGGCGCGTGGGGATCAGAACCTTGCCCCCCAGGTGGCCGCACTTCTTCTCGGAGGCCAGCTGGTCCTCGAAGTGTACGCCTGCCGCTCCAGCCTCGATCATGGCCTTGGTCAGTTCATAGACGTTGAGCGGCCCGCCAAAGCCCGCCTCTCCATCGGCCACAATCGGAGCAAACCAGTAGGTGTCTCCTTTTCCTTCGGCCTGCTGAATCTGGTCAGCCCGCTGCAGCGCCTGGTTGATGCGCTTGACGACATGCGGCACGCTGTTGGAGGGGTAAAGACTCTGGTCGGGATACATCTGGCCCGCCAGATTGGCATCGGCAGCCACCTGCCAGCCGCTCAAATAGATAGCCTTGAGACCAGCTTTGACTTGCTGAACCGCCTGGTTACCTGTGAGCGCACCAAGCGCCGCCACGTATGGCTCGCTGTGCAGCAAATCCCAGAGCCGCTCAGCTCCCAGACGCGCTAAGGTGTATTCTATCTGAATGGAGCCGCGCAGACGCACGACGTCTTGTCCGCTATAGGGCCGCTTGATGCCCTGCCAGCGCGGATCTTCGCGCCAGGAACGCTCCAGCTCTTCGGCGCTGGGGCCACTATAGGGCGTCTGCCGCTTTCCATGTGCGCCATTGCCATTCATAGTATATTGACTGCTCATTATGATCTCTGCTCCTCTCTCCAGAAGCGCTTCAATAAGCTTTGACCTATAGATCTGCGGGGCCTGCTCGCTCCATAACAAGGATAACACACGAACAGGCGAAGTTGCTATGAAATAAGTTAAAAGCTGGTAAGCCTTACGATAATTAAATGCTTATAGGTTGCAAACGCAAAGGTGGGGAGCCGGTTCGTCTTCGCAGAGGCGAACCGGCTCCCCATCCTCAAAGGGTTGGGTTGGCTAGTCCGGGCCTGGCCTAGGCGCCGTGACACTTCTTGTACTTTTTGCCACTGCCGCAGTAGCAGAGATCGTTGCGCCCAATCTTGCGCGGGGGGGCCGCTGACTGCGCCACGGGAGCGCTGGCGACTGCTGTGCCGCCGCGGGCAGCACGCCGTCCGCCGCTGCTACGCGGGCGGGCCCCGTTGCCGTCGCTCTTGGCCTGGCCACTCAGACGCGCAATCTCGTCGACGTTGGTGCGCAGGTTGCGCGGCAGTTGACGCGGCTTCGGCTGCGGGCGTTGGACGGTGACGGTGATCTCGCCGCGCAGCATCTTGAGCAGTTCGTCAACAATGTAGTGCTGGATGGCGCGCTTCAGCTCCTCAAACATGCGATAGGCTTCGTTCTTGAATTCGGTCAGCGGATCACGCTGGCCCACGGCCCGGAACTGGATGCCGGAGCGCATTACGTCGAGGGCATCGATGTGATCCATCCAGAGGCGGTCGACGACTTGCAGCGTTATGGAGCGCTCAAGGTCGCCCAGAGTGGGCACGCCCTGGCCCAGGTGCTCCGCCGCCAGCTCAGCCAGGCGGCGCCCCTGGGCTTCGTAGTGCTCGATGACCAGCTCGCTCAGGCGCTCCTTCAGCTCGTCTTTGCGTAGAGCATGCAGGTTCTCCGGCAGGAAGTCCTCGGGGACATGCACCCAGCGCTCGATTTGGGTGAAGAGCAGCTCTAGCTCGCCCTCATCGTTGATGGACTGCCCGGGAATGCAGCGATCAACGAGAGCCGCAATCTCATTGCGGATCATCTCCAGGACACGCTCGTGCATGTCGGCCCGTTCGAGGACGGCTCGCCGATCGGCATAGATGACCTCGCGCTGCTTGGCGATGACGTCGTCGTATTCGACGACATGCTTGCGGATGTCGAAGTTGTAGCCTTCGACGCGAGCCTGGGTCTGCTCAATGAAGCGTGAGACGAGGCTGCTTTCCAGCGGAGTGTCGTCGTCCATGCCGGCCATCTTCATAAAATTCGAGGCCCGATCAGCCCCGAAGCGGCGCATGAGGTCGTCCTCCAGCGAGAGGTAGAAGCGCGAGGAGCCGGGATCACCCTGGCGCCCGGCGCGGCCACGTAGCTGGTTGTCGATGCGCCGCGACTCATGACGCTCGGTACCGATGACGTGCAGGCCGCCTAGCTCCACAACCCGCTGATGATCCTCCTCACACTGGCGAATCAGGTCCTGGAGAATCTCGTTTTTCTCCTCCTCGGTCATGCCCTCGATATACTGTCGGATGGCCTCTTCTTTCTCTTCACGCTCCTCCGGCGTATTCTCAGGCATTTCGCGAATGTAGTCGACGTTCTCGGCATGCTTGCGCAGCACAATGTCAAAGTAGCTGGCAGGGTTGCCGCCCAGGAGGATGTCGGTACCACGTCCAGCCATGTTGGTGGCGATGGTCACCGCTCCGCTGCGCCCGGCCTGAGCGATGATCTGGGCCTCACGCTCATGGTGCTTAGCGTTGAGCACGTTGTGAGGAATACCCTCCAGCGAGAGCAGGTGCGAGAGATGCTCAGATTTCTCGACCGAGGTCGTGCCCACCAGCACCGGCTGTCCGCGCTCGTGGCGCTCTTTGATCTCTCTGACCACGGCGCGCCACTTGGCCTCTTCGGTCCGATAGATGAGGTCCGGCAGATCCTGACGGATCATCGGCTTGTTGGGCGGGATGACGATCACATCCAGCTTGTAGATCTTATGGAACTCTTCCGCCTCGGTAATGGCCGTACCAGTCATACCCGCCAGCTTGCGGTAGAGGCGGAAGTAGTTCTGAAAGGTGATCGTGGCATAGGTATGGTTCTCGCGCTGGACCTGCACCCCCTCCTTGGCCTCGATCGCCTGGTGCAATCCCTCGCTATAGCGCCGGCCCGGCAGTAAACGCCCGGTGAACTCGTCGACGATGATCACCTGACCATCTTTGACAAGGTAGTCCCGATCACGCTTAAAGAGGACGTGCGCCTTGAGGGCATTCTCCATATAGCGCGCCAGATCAAGGTGTTCCTCGGCATAGAGGTTCTGGGTGCCGAGCATGCGCTCCATCTTTTCAATGCCCTCGTCGGTCAGCATGACCGAGCGCGACTTCTCGTCGACGGTGTAGTCAATCTCAGGCTTGAGCCGCGGGACCAGGCGCGCAAACTTGACGTAGAGGTCAGTCGATTCAGGGCCAGGGCCAGAAATGATGAGCGGCGTGCGCGCTTCGTCGATCAGGATGTTGTCGACCTCATCAACGATGGCGTAGTTCAGCTCACGCTGGACCATCTGGCTGAGGTCGGTGACCATGTTGTCGCGAAGATAGTCGAAGCCGAATTCATTGTTGGTGCCGTAGGTGATGTCGGCGGCATAGGCGGCGCGTCGCTCGGGACTCTGCGGCTCAACGGCGTTGACGATGACGCCTACGCTCATGCCCAGGAAGCGGTAGATCTTCCCCATCCACTCGGCATCACGGCGCGCCAGGTAATCGTTGACGGTTACGACGTGGACGCCCTTGCCGGTGAGGGCGTTGAGATAGACGGGCAAGGTGGCCACCAGGGTTTTTCCTTCACCGGTCTTCATCTCGGCAATCTTGCCCTGATGGAGCACAACACCGCCGATGAGCTGGACATCGAAATGACGCATGTTGAGAACGCGCCGCGCCACTTCGCGCACGACAGCAAAGGCCTCGGGCAGGAGATCGTCGAGGGTCTTGCCTTTCTGACGATAGCGTCGCGCCATGTCCTCGCTCAGCGCCTGCATAGCCTCGGCTTTGTAGGCGACTAGCTCCGGCTGCAGATGGGTGAGAATGCGGCTCAGGAGCCGCTCTAAACGCTCGTCAGCCTCCTCATCGGGATTACGGGCCTGGCGGCGTTCCTCTTCGAAAATGGCCCAGGCTTTGGCAAAAGCGCGCCGACGCTCCTCCTCCGGCAGCTGCGCCAGGTCCGGTTCTACCTCCTGGAGCAAGCCCATGATGGCCTCTTCAGGGTCGGGCGCCTCCTCTGGCCACAGCTGCCGCTCTTCCACCAGGTCCATGACGGCTTCGACGCGCAGGGCGTTGAAGGTGGGATTGAGCCGCTCGTAGCCAGCAGCAAATAGCTCGTCTAAAACGTCTGCCAGCTGATCGCGCAGGACCTCCTCCTCATCGCGCCGCCGGTCAAGTTTCTGACGGTAGTCAGTAATGGCCGCCCGGAGCTGCTCATCGCTGCAACGCTCGGCCAGAGGCTCAACGCTGGTGATCGCCTCACGGAAGAGCTTGAGCAGCTCGTCCTCCAGGACACGCCCCCCCTTGAGATACAGGGCGAGCTGCGCGCGAAATTCTGCTGTTTTGCCCGCCAGTTCTTCGTCGCTCAGCTTCTGAATTTCAGGTTCTAAGGCATTGATTCGATCAATGATCGGTTGGATGCGTTTCAGTTCGCGCTGATTGGGATCTCCCAGAATCTTTGTTAGCAGTTGCATGTCGCTCTCTTCTCCTGCAGCCCGGCTGGCATGGTCGTCCGCATCCCTGGCTGGCGCTGGTCGGTGGGTGCCCTCTTATGGTGATGACGCCAGTTGACCGGCCCATGTTCTCATTCATTATATCACACCTCGTCTCTACCGGGCGCGAAGGCCGACAGCATGGTGCATCTTGACAGGTGACGGCGTGTAATGCCACACTCTATAGTAATAAGGCTCTATGACAGGGAGGGAAGGAACGGCCAGAGTAAGCCGCTCTCTGCTCTCTTGACAAGCTCAGCCGCTTCGTGCTTCTTTTCAAGATGAAGCGGTGCCAGCAGCCCCAAGAGGAGAACAGGGCGGGTCACCGGCAGGCAACCCCATCAGACGGGCCACTGATGGCTTGCCGCCTCCTGGTTGACTGAGTGAGATCGTCTCGCCATACGCCCAGGGCCTGCTCCTGTAGTTCCTCTCCCCTTGTTGTCTGCTACGCCTACCCCAAACGACGTCTCCAGCGCCTGGCACGTCGCAGCGCTGTCGCCTCGCTGCTCACGGGCGAGCTACCTATTGCAAGGCGACGGCGGCGATAGCCCCAATGAAAGGAGGCGATGGCCCGGTCCGGTCGCTACTCACACTCGTTCACATTCGTCCACCTTTCGCACACTCATCAGCGCTCTAGCCAAGCCACGAGCGAGGTCGCTCTTCTGCTTACCTCAGCAACGTGAGGCGCGCTCTCTTTGTCTCTGGCACAGGCCACAGGCCACAGGCCAC
>NZ_JADGIA010000162.1 GCF_019683635.1 Thermogemmatispora sp.
GGTTCTATGAATGCCTCTAGTACATACTAATATATAAATATTGGGAAGTATAAAAGGGTCCTTCAGTAGTTGCGTTCCTTGCAGAGAAGGAGTGAAATCAGAGATTTTGAGGCGTGAATCGGCGTTTATCTATTTGGATTGCTCTGGCTACTCCTCTGCCCCCTCTAGCAAGGGCTGTAGCAACATCGGAGGTACAGCATTGAAGGTATGGAGAATTTTTGATAAATATGATGTATTTGCGTTTATTGTTATTCTGCTTTCTTCTCTCCTGCGTTTTGCGCTGATCCTCCTGGGCTGGCCGCCTCTTGATAGCGACGAGGGAACAATGGGTCTGATGGCGCTGCACATTGCCTATCAGGGCGCTCACCCGCTTGTCTTCTACGGTCAGGACTACTTAGCTCCCATCGATGCCTATCTGGCGGCTTTCTTTTTCCTCATCTGGGGTCCCTCAGTTGTCACCCTGCGCCTGAGTGTATTGCTTCTCTTTTGCTTTTTTCTGATACAGATCTATTTATTGACTAGTCTGATCTATAACAAGCCGCTGGCGCTCTGCACTTTGCTCATCGTTGGAGCGGGTCCTGGTGAGGTGCTGTTTAGAGAACTTGAGGCCGCTGGAGGATCACCAGATGTCCTCTTCTTCTGTTCTCTCGTATTGCTGGTAAGCTGCTGGCTCGTTTTTGGCCGCCAGCGGCATATCGCGGATCAGAAGTCGTCGAAACGCTATGATGGGATCGCTCTTGGTCTATGGGGCTTTCTGGCTGGTGTGAGCATTTGGATCGATCCGCTTGTGCTGCCTTTCTTGGGGACTGCCTTTCTGTTCATCCTTCAGGGCTACCGCCAGCAGCTCAAGTCACCACTGCTCTGCCTCTGCTTAGTCAGTGGTTTCCTGCTGGGCCTGGGTCCCGAGATTATCTATAAGCTGACCGTTCCTCCCTCGCCATCCATTCTCTCTTTGCTTGGACCTGGCTATCACGAGCCTGCTTATCCCCCTATCGGACCGAGCAGCAAGCCGCCGTCTCAAAGCGGAGCGCTTCAGCCTTCCTTGCCCTTGCAGGTTGCCGGGGCCTTGTTAGTGAGTTTGCCTCTGGCAACAGGAGGCAACGCCCTGTGTACACTGGGGCCAAGCCGTGCCTGGCCATTGCAGGCCGATCCCCAGGCTCGCTTTTGCAGCGCGTTTCACGGGGTCTGCTCGCTCGGCTATCTTTTGCTCTGGGGCCTTGCAAGCGGCCAAGCTCTTCTCTCCTGGTGGCGCCTGCGACAGGCAGACGCACAAGCCAGACCCGATGCCTCTCATGCGCGCTATGTGGAGGGGGCCAGGCTCATGATTCTAGGGGGCGCTGGCGGCACCCTTTTTCTCTATTGCCTTTTCCCTCAAGCGGCGCTGACCCCCTGGCCTTCCTCTCGCTACCTGGTAGGACTGATCATCAGCATCCCGGCGGTGCTCTTTCCCCTCTGGCGTCTTGCCTTCTCGCCCTCGCGACGCTTGCGCTGCCGACTCCCTTTTCACGCGGTTCGGCTGGGGTCAATGGTAGCAGTGGTGATGGCGATCGCTACCTGGTGGCTGGGGAGTGTTCAGCTCCTAGCCCAGGCCCCTGGGGTTCAGGTGTTGAATAAGGAGCAGCAGGCTTTGATTGCTTTTCTGCAGAAAAGGGGCGCTACACGGATCTATACCGACTATTGGACATGTGACCGAATCGCTTTTCAGAGTAATGAGCAGATTATATGCAGTGTGCTCGATGCCGGCTTGCAACCCGGCCTGAATCGTTATCCTCCCTATAGCTCCCTGGTCCAGGAGGCCCCTTCTCCTCCTTACTATGTCTTTCCTATTGGTTCCCCTCAAGACTTGAGACTCCAGCGACTCATAGCACTCGGCTATCGTTATAGCCGTCTGACCTATACAAATTATGCCATCTATGAGCCGCTATTATATGTATAACTACCGCGGCATTTCGCTTCATCTTATAAAGATCTGGATCAGCCAACTGTACCAGGCTCAAAGGCTTCGCTCCTGGAAGGCAGAGCTGGATCTGTCATCTCGCTCAAGGCCGGGTGGGGCCTGGCGCAGTGCGGCGAAGGCAGCCCCAGACCAACCAGGCCCCAGAGCCTGACCAGAGCGAGAGCGATTCTGCGCGTACCTCACTTCCCCCCCAGCCCCCGCTGATAGGCTCAGTAGCTGACTGAGCGGCTGGCAGCTAGGAAGAGCCTGTGAGGCGCCAGAGAATGATGGTGTGATCCGTTGAAGCGGATGCCAGCCCCTGCTGGCTCCAGGCCACAGCGGTAACGCTGCCGTGATGGCCGCTATAGACCGTCTCGCGAGCCGCGGAGCCGTTGCTGCCTAGCGTCCAAACGCGCACGCGTTCGTCGCTGCACGCCGTCGCCAGGCGGCCTGGTGTTGTCGGGTCCCAGGCCAGCCCATTGACCGCCGCTGGATGGCTCAGACGCTCTTGAACGAGGCCCGAAACACTGTCCCAGACCACCACCTGGTGATCTGCCCCGCCCGAGGCCAGCTGCGTCCCGTCAGGGGACCAGGCCACGCTCAAGGCGGCGCCGCGGTGGCGGTGGTAGCTTTGCAAGAGGCGTCGGCTGCTCAGGCTCAGCGTCGCCACCAGACCGCTATCGAGAGCCACAGCCAGCGTCTCACCGCCGGGCGCGAGAGCCAGGGCATGAATGTGGGTCTTGAGCAGGCTGCGCGTCGTTTGGCCACTCAAAAGCAGCTCCTGGCCACCGTTGCCGAGCGTGCCAGCCAGCAGCACATCGCGCCGCTCGGTCCAGACCAGAGCGCTGACGGGTGCCCCCAGATCGTTAAACGTTTGCTGCAAAGCCCCGCTGGTTGTCCAGACCTGCACTGAGTGATTCTCTCCCCCCGAAGCCAGGAGGGTTCCGTCGGCGCTCCAGGCCACCGCCAGGATAGGGGTGGCCTGCAGGCTGTAGGTCAGCAAGGCACGGGCCTCGCTCGCCAGCCAGAGGCGCGCCGTCTGATCGCGTGAGCCTGAGACCAGGTGCGTCCCATCGGGGGACCAGGCCAGGCTGGTGACGCTATCCTGGTGCCCGTGCAGCACGGCCAGGGCCTGGGCCGGGCCCCTATTCAGGAAGAAGTAGAGGCCGGTGCCCACAACACCCACACCGACAACTCCTGCTGCCATCAGGGCCAGGGCGCTCCGCCGACTCATCTTCCCTCCACGGCCTGGCCCTGGCTGGGCCGGCGGCTGCGGCGGGCGCAAAGGGGGCTGGACCCTCTGACCCAGGGCTGTCCCTGGCAACGACTGGGGCTGTGTCGGAGGGGGTGGCCTGAGCTGCCCGAAGTCTGGGGAAGTGGCTGGCAAAGCTGAAGGAGCGAAAACGGTTGGGGCAGAGGCCGCTTCCTGGCGCTGCTGCAGGCTCAGAGGTGAGGGGGCTGCTCCTGGAGAACCGCCGAGCGCCAGCGGCTGGCCGCCGCGTGGCAGCTTCAACTGCTCAATCTTCTCCGCTGCGGGCCTGGTGGCGGACAGCACGGAATCTGGCGGCTCCTGCAGCAGCATGGTGCTCGCTGTCTCGGTATTGCCTGCTAGCTCCCCCTTCGTCGGCAGCCCAAAGAGTGGCTGCAGTGGCGACGGGCGACTATGAGCAGCATGGGCGAAGGCCGCGGCGAAAGCTCCCACCGAAGGATAGCGCTCCTGTGGACTTTTGGCCAGAGCGCGGGCAAAGACTGGCTCCAACTCTGCCGGCAGCGCCGGGTTGAAGGAGCGCAGCGGAGGCGGCTGCCGATGCAGATGCTGATGCATCAACTGTGCGGGATCGCCTTCGAAGGGCGTGCGCCCGGTCAGCAGCAAATAGAGCATGACCGCCAGCGCATACTGATCGCTTTCGGGACGCGCCTCACCGTCGAACTGCTCGGGTGCCATATAGAGAGGCGTCCCAAAAATGTGACTGGTAGCTGAGCTAAAAGAAAAAAACTTGGCCAGGCCGAAATCTGAGAGTAGCAGATGCACGCGCGGCCCGGCCTCGATGCGCAACAAGAAATTGGCTGGCTTGATATCGCGGTGGACAATGCCGCGATCGTGAGCGTACTGCAGGGCGGAAGCCGCTTGCTGAAGGTAGTCTTCGGCCTCGCTCAGAGTGAGAGGCCAGGCCGAGGGCAGACCTGGTGGCAAGGGAGGAACCTGGCTGAGCGACTGCTGGGAGGCCATACCCGCGCGGCGACGCAGCCAGTCCCAGAGCGAGCCTTCCGGGCGATACTGCATGACCATATAGGCGCGCCGACCCAGTTCGGTCTCTTCCTCTCCATAGCGATAGAGCGGCAGAATATGCAAATGATCCAGGCTTGCCACGGCGCGCGCTTCCTGTTTGAAGCGCTCCAGTGCCTTCTCAGCCTCGGGGAAGTCGCCGGCCTCGGCGCGTACCACCTTAATGGCGACCTGCTGGCCAATCATGGGGTCTTCGGCCAGGTAAACGGTGCCCATACCGCCGCTGCCGATAAACTGCTTAATGGTGTATCCCCCGATCACTGAGCCGATCAGTGTATCCACAGCCTTTGTCTCTCCTGCTCGTCAAGCGTTCGCTTAGCGGGGCTGCGTCTCATCCAGGGAGCGGGCAGAGCGCGCCTAGCAGGCCAGCCAGAAGACGGGCCACCGGCGAGGGAACCCATCTCTGACTTGCTCACTTGCTTGTATGCTGGCTCTGCCCGGAGCAGAACAGCCCATCCTGGCATGATAGCATGAGCCGGGCTGTCTGTCGACCGCTGCTGGCCCTGCGGAGGACCTGGCCTACCGATCTTGAGCGATTCTAGAGAAACGCTCTGGTCACGCTCGTCACTCTCCTCTCCTCTCCGACTAGCCGCCCTGGCTGCCGCTTAGTAGGTGGGGTTGAGTGCGGCGGCAATCATGGCTGCCAGGATGCTGATACCGCAGCAAGACAACAGCAAGAGACCGCCGACGGGGATCAGCACCGCGGCGCTCGCTGGACCGCCCTGCAGGCGCTGGCTGCCCATCGTCGCAAAAACGAGCAGAACAAGGGCATAAATGAGGGCGATGATCTCCACGATCAAGCCGAGAATGCTTACGAAGGGAATGATCCCAATGATACTGCAGATGATGAGGAGAGCCAGCAGCGGCCCATAGATGAGCATGCTACTGTAGCATTGCTGCAGAAAACTGCCCTGCCCCTTGAAGGCCCTGGCCAGCAGATAGATCAGCCCTTGAAGAATAAAGAAGCTGCCGACCAGTAGGATCAGGGAAATCAGCGCCGAAAGAAGAGAGCCGCCGACGCTGGCCGAGCCTGCCAGTGCTCTGTAAGAGCTGGGTAAGATGCTCACTAGCAAAGCACTGGAGGCCAGCCTGGTGAAGAAGCTAATGATGGCATACAGCACTGAGAATCCCAGCAGCTGTACCCAAATGATATCCCAGGAAGCCTTCCCCAGCTCTTGGGCAAAGGTCTCTGCCGACGGATGCGAGATCACGCGCATGTACTGACGTGGCAGCTCGCGCAGGGCCTGCTCCAGCGGTAGCGGCGTGGACATGACCGGTGGATAGGGGCCGGGCTGCCCGCCATAGTAGGTCGGTGGCATATAGGGGTTCACCGGCGGCTGCCCATAGCCATATGGGTTTGTCGCGGGTTGTGGCCCGTAGGGATTGACTGGCGGCCCATAGGGATTAGCGGGTGACGGCGTGGGTGAGGCAGGTGTCTCATAGGGGTTAGGTGACGGTGTAGGCTGCTGCGGCACTTGCCCCCCCTGGTTGGGGTCCCAGCTCATCGGTTTAAGCTCCTTTCCAGCTTCTCACAAGAGATCAATCAATCCATCGGATGAATGGATACAGGCTTCTCAATGATAACATAACGTTATAGGTTGCGTCTACTACAATTGCTCATCCCTCTGCTTGCCAGAGCAGTCGCATCATACCTATAATTAAGGAGAAAAACTCGCTCAGTGGCGCGTCCGTCTATTCGTCTCCTCTTCGCGTGTGTGCCCCTGTCGCTTCGCTCAGCACGGGGCCATCCCGCAACCGGTGACTGCCTGCGTGCGAGTCGGCCCTTCCTTGCCTGAGCGCGTTAGGGGCGGCTCTCATCATTGTTTAGACAGAAAGGGGAACAGCTCTCTATGGCCTGGGCGATTCTGACCGCTGCCTTCCTGGCCTCGGCGGTCGAATTTGTCGAAGCCTTCACCATTGTGCTCGTTGTGGGATTGACTATCAACTGGCGCAGCTCGCTGGTCGGAACTGCCGCCGCCGCCGCCACGCTGGCCTTGCTGGTGGGTGCCCTGGGCCTGGCCCTCGTCTACTGGATTCCGCTTGCGCTGCTGCGTCTCGTGATCGGCATCCTGCTTATTCTCTTTGGCCTCAAATGGCTCAAGAAGGCTATTCTGCGCTATAGTGGCCTCAAGCCGTTGCACGACGAGGAGGCCATCTTTGAGGAACAGATGGCAGCCCTGCGGGCGCGCGGCGAGCAGCCACGCCCGCGTCTGGAGCCGTTTGGCGTGGCGCTCTCCTACAAGACCGTCTTGCTAGAGGGGCTGGAGGTGGCTTTTATCGTGATCTCCTTTGGCAGTAGCGCTATCACTCCGAGCTGCAGCGCCGGCTGCGCCCTCGGCACGGCAGCCCTCGGCGCCAGCGCTGCCGGGCTAGTGGTGGTGCTCGTCGGGCTGCTGCTGCAGGCCCCGCTCAAGCGTGTCCCGGAAAATACGCTCAAGTTTCTGGTCGGCATCATGCTGACTACCTTTGGCACCTTCTGGAGCGGGGAGGGTTTGGGTATCAATTGGCCGCTAGAGGATGCTTTCCTGCTGGTGCTAGCCGCCTTCTATTTGCTCTGCTCCGCTCTGCTGGTGCTCTGGCTCAGGGACCAGGCCCGTCGGCGCGCCGCTCCGGGCTTCAGCTCCGCCAGTCTCCCTGAGAGAGGAGGCCGCTGATGCTGCCGCGATTGCTCAGGCCGCTGCGGGCCTTGTATCAGTTTATCGTGGGTGATCCACTCATTCTCAGTGGAGTGGTTCTGCTCTTTGTCCTGCTTTTGCTGCTGCCGGTGGGCCTGGCGCCGCTGCATGCCGTGCTCCTGGTAGTGGCCCTACCCGTGATTCTGGCCGCCTCGCTCTGGCGTGAGCTGCACTAGCGCCCTGGGAGAGGCCGACAAGATGTCAGCGAGATGGACCCGCGTGGAGCCGAGTACCTTGTCCCACGCGGGTCCTCCTCGTCGCAGAGGAAGGGAATAAAGCAAGGACAGTGGCCGCCTTGGGCGAGCTAGATCCAGATGTCTGAGGTGCAGTCACCGCCGGGATAGCGCATCTCATGTGCGCGCGCCGGTCCCGCTGGCTCCTGACCGAAGTCGACGTAGAAGTTCTCGTTGATCTTCATGCCGCCGTGCTCGGGATCGCAGTCGATCTGCAGCAGATAGGAGCCGCGCTTGGCCAGCTCGGGATAGAATTGATTGTCCCAGCTACTGTAGAGCGAGTTTGTCACGTAGAGCCGACGCCCGTCCAGACTCAGCTGCAGCATCTGCGGCCCGCCGACCAGCTCGTGGCCTTTGACTGGCTGGGCCTTGCCGAGCAGACCGCCGCACCAGACCTGGCCAGTCAGGCGTGGATGGGCCGGGTCGCTGATGTCGTACTGGCGGATGTCGCCGTGCAGCCAGTTCGAGAAATACAGGTAGCGGTCGTCCATCGAGACCAACAGGTCGGTGATGAGCGAGGGGACCGGGAAGGGCCAGCCCTCCAGTTCGACCGAGGGGACCTCGATCACCGGCTGCACCTGCCAGCTCCCATTGGCGCGCTCCCAGTGCCAGATGACGCTGCTGAGGGCGGCGCCGACGAAGCCATGTGTGCTGTCGGGATTGTGGTGGAAGCGCACTTCCAGCGGGATCAGCCCTTTTTCGCCCAGGTCGACGCTCTGGACGATCTCATGACGCTGCCAGTCCCAGAAATGGATCTGGCGCCCGTATTTACCAGCCTGGACATCCTCTAAATTGAAGCCATCGAAGTAGGTTTTGGGCGCCCCCCACTCGCTACTGACCATGACGTTGTGGCGCGGCTGATACCAGAAGTCGTAGTTGTAGCGCATAGCGTCGGCCTTCTGCTCCCAGCGCCCGGCGATGCGGAACTCCTCATCAAGCAGCAGAAAGCCGCCAGGTCCATTGCCCTCGCCATCGCCCAGCATCGAGATCATGACGTGCCCGTCGGGTAAACAGTGCACGGTGTGCGGGGCGCTCAGGTTGGTCTTGGCCTTGATCTCCTCCGGCTCAATGACTTTGTGCAGCCTGGGGGCCCGCTCGTCCTGGGCGTCGACGATGTAGATACGGCTGGAACGGTTGCCCGGGATGACCAGGAAGCGCCGCGATTTGTGGGCGTCGCCGTGGCAGGAGCTGCAGGCGTTCCAGCCAAAGTGGTGCAGCTCGTCGCCGACATAGGGCATCGCTGTGCGGTGGATGACCTGCGAGTAGGTGGGCGAGCCAGGATCAACGTCAATGGTGGCCAGGTAGTCAGGGGCTTCGATTCCTGTGCCAACGTGCAGAGCAATGGTGTAGAGCACCTTCTCGCGCGGCGCTCGGGTGGCCTCTTCAGGCGAGGCGTAGCCCGGACCGCAGGCCGCGCCGTTGTGCTCGTGATGCTCATGCTGATGGGCGTGCTCGTGATGTTCTCCGGCGCTCATGATTCTCTCCTCTGGCTTGGCTTATAGCCTATAGCCTCTGGCTGGCAGGCCGGCGGGCTGGGCGCCCTGGCTGGCTGATCAAGCTCAGGCCCGCCGGCGTTCGTTCCTACAACCCATTACATGATTTAGTTTATCCAGAAAATCAACAATATGCAAGGGGCAAAAAGCGCCGCCAGAACAGGCGGCGCCGCGACGAGCATTACTTCATTGCTGTTTCGGCGATGTAGCGCAGGTCCAGCTCCTCCAGTTCGCGCTTCTTCCCGAGCAGCAGCTTGGCCATCTCGAAGGCGCGATTGAGCTGCTCCTGTTCGAGGGTATAGCCCAGCTCGCGCATCTGGGCGGCGAGGGCGGCGCGGCCCGAGAGCTTCCCCATGCGGATGCGGCGGTCGTTGGCGCTCAGGCCGATCGACTCGGGGGTCATGATCTCATAGGTGCGGGCATCCTTGAGCACCCCATCCTGATGGATGCCGCCGCCGTGGCTGAAGGCGTTCTGACCCACGATGGCCTTAGTCCACTGGGGCTGCATACCCGAGTATTTGGCGATCAGGCGGCTGGTAGGAATAATCTTGGTGGTATCGACGCGCACATCCAGGCCCAGATCCGCCGAGCGTGTGCGGATGGCCATCACCACCTCCTCGGTGGCGGCATTGCCGGCGCGCTCACCCAGGCCGTTGAAAGAGGTATCGACGCGCTCGGCCCCGTTGCGCAGGCCCTCCAGGGCGTTGGCCACGGCCAGGCCGAGATCGTCGTGGCAGTGGGCCGAGATACGGATCGTCGGAAACTCGCGCTTGAGATCGGCGATCAGCTGGCCGAATTCCCAGGGCAGGGCGTAGCCCACGGTATCGCAGATGGTGACGAAGCGCACGCCCTCCTTGAGGATGGCTTCGCAGACTTCCAGAATGAAATCGTGCTCGGTGCGCGTCGTATCTTCGAGGGCGAAGTCGACGGTGTCGGTCAGGGTGCGGGCGTAGGCCACGGCGGTGCGGGCCATCTCCAGCACTTCCTGGCGGCTCTTGCCCAGCTTGACCTGACGATGGATGGGGGAGACGCTGATGAATGGCTCGATCACCGGGTGGGCGGCCACTTTGACGGCCTCCCAGGCGGCCTCAATGTCACCCCTGACGGCGCGGGCAATGGCGCAGATCTCGGCGTTCTCGACCTGCGAGGCGATCAGGCGCACGGCCTCGAATTCGCTCGGTGATGAGACCGGAAAGCCGACGTCCAGGGTATCGAAGCCCATGTCGGCCAATGCCCGGGCGATCTCCAGCTTCTCTTCGGGGAAGTAATTGACGCCGGGGGTCTGTTCACCATCGCGCAGGGTGGTTTCATAGAATTTGACGATGCGTGGTTGCGGTCGCTGTGGCTGGGTCGTCATTGTTCTCTCCTTACTGCAATGTAATACACTGTCTGCGCGCCCTTGCGCAGAGCAGCGAGTGAACGCACGAGAAGCAAGACAGGAGACGCTCGCCCAATTCCACCTGCGCCCATTTTCGCCCCCGCTTCCTCGTTCTTCCTCAGCTTCTGCTATTTGCCGGTCTCCCTGTCATCTGTAGACATTATATGCCTCTCGCTGAAGGGGGCGCAAGCGCCGCCCTGTCCAGTCCGCTTCCCGTCGGACAGGGCGGCGGCGTCTCGTCTCACCTCAAGCAGGCCTGAGAAGTGGCTGACGACCTCTCCCTTCCTTTCTTTCTGTTCCGCTCAGCGGTGCTGTGAGAAGAGCCAGGGGAAGAAGTCGCTGACGCGCAAGGGGCTATTCTCCAGCGAGTAGACGTAGCCCCAGACACCGTGTCCGGCTCCGGCGAACTCGGTATAGCGTGGATGGCCGCCAACGGCGCGCAGGGCGGCGATCATGTCGCGCGAGCCGCTGACGGGCACCACTGGATCGGCGGAGCCGTGGAAGGCCCAGATCGGCAGGTCCTTGATGCGCGCGGCCAGCGAGGGATCGCCAGCGCCAGCGATGGGAGCGGCGGCGGCAAAGAGGTTGGGCCAGCGCTCAATGGCGTCCCAGGTGCCGTAGCCGCCGTTCGAAAGGCCCGTGACATAGAGGCGCGTGCGATCGATGCTGTTGGCGTATGCCTGTAGCACTCGATCGAGCAGGGCCTTGGTGAGCTGGAGCGGGATACTCGGCTGAGCTGGCTGATGATAGGAGCCGCCGTTAATGGGGACGTTGACCCATTGCTGCCCCTGTTTCATTTGCGGGACCAGGACGAAGCAGGGCCAGCGCTGCTGGATGTGTGGGTTGGCCGGCCCCTGGTAGTCGCTGCTCCAGACGCGCACGTAGGACTGATTGAGCAGAAGCTGCTCATTCTGTGCAGCGGTATAGTTGGGCAGACTGCGCTCTCCTCCCCCGTGGAGGAGCAGGACCAGCGGGTACCGTTGCTGGGGATTGAGCGGCTGGGGGACATACAGGTAGTAGACCAGGCTGTTGCCCCCTTGCGAGAAGATGTGCGCGGTGAAGCCCAGGTAGTTGAGGCCAGGCAGAGCCGGCGAGAGCAGGGAGGCGCTGGCCGTAGGAGCCGGCGTCAGGCGCCGACTCGTCAGCGGCTCCTGCTGCTCATCGCGATGGGACTGGATTGCCAGCGGTGAGGCGACGCTGCGGCGCAGGCCGAGGGGGCCGCGCAGGCTATAGAGCGTGGCGCCCATCAGGCAGGCCAGGACCACCACTATCAAGACTATGGTTTTTGTACGCTTGCTCATAGCGGGCCAGTGCTCCAGACCGGAGATCTTGAGGCGTGGAAACGCCAGCGGCATCTGTGGGGCCGGTCTGCGAGACTGCCGGCGCGAGGGCGATGGTTACTTTTGCTGCTGGAGCCGGCTGCCTTCTGCCGGCGTCGGGCAGGGCCTCGGCTTTGCTCTCCTTCCTCTGACTCTGATGGCCAGCGGCGGCGCGATGCCGCGGCCCCGCGCGTCCTACCAGACGGCTAAGCCAGGGCGTGTACATCAGCGCACTGCTGACTGCCAGCGAGAGCGCGGCAACGGCACACCAGAGCAGGACCACACGCAGGGCCACGGGCCAGCTGCCTGGTAGCAAGGGTAGCAAGCGGCCAAGCAGTTGGTTGAGGATCAAGACATGGATCAGGTAGACACCAAAGGAGGCATCCGAGCAGAGGCCCCAGAAGCGCACGCTCAGGCGCTTGTTGACCTCCTGCCCGGGCAGACCTGCCAGTCCTCTTGCCCAGCGGGCGCAAAGCCAAAGGGCCAGGCCGATAACCGCTACGCTATAGAATACCATACTTGGCTGTAAGACAGAAGTAGCATAGCCCATTGACTCGTGATAGACGCTGATCTGCTGGGCAAAGTGCACCCAGAGGGCCAGCAAAGTCAGGGCGAAGAAGCCCATGATCAGGCGCGCGTGCCGCAGGACAAAGCTGCGTACCTGCTCGAAGTGGAGGGCTGCCAGTCCGCCCAGCACAAAGTAGAACTGATACATCAGGACGAAACGATCTTGATAGACGGCCACCGTGTGCCAGAACGCGTTGCCGCTGCGCTGCACTGTATGGTAGTCGACGTAGAAGAGCAGGACCTGTAGCACTAAGCTGCCGAGGAGCAAGAGCCAGGGATGGCGATCCCAGCGTTTGAGCAGGCCCATGAAGAGCGGGAAGATCAGGTAGAACTGGATGGTGAGCAGAATATAGTAGAGCTGATAGGAGGCGTTGCCCGTCGCCAC
>NZ_JADGIA010000163.1 GCF_019683635.1 Thermogemmatispora sp.
GCCGGGGCCGGGGCAAGGAGGCGAGAGCGAAAAGAGAGAGTCAGATAGGGCCAGGCGGAAGCTAAGCGAGAGCGTCCAGCGAGTCATCCTCTGCTGAGGGGTGGATCACCTCAAGCTGAGCCCCGAGGGCGCGCAGCTTCTCATCCAGACGCTCATAGCCACGCTCGATATGCTCCACGCCATGCACCTCGGAGGTTCCTGCGGCGCAGAGGGCGGCCAGAATATACGAGCAGCCAGCGCGGATATCAGGGATATCCAGGCGGGCAGCGCTCAGAGGTGTTGGGCCGCGAACCACGCAACTATGCAAATACTGCTTCTCGCGGAAGCGGCAAGGTACTTCTCCCAGGCACTTGGTATAGAGGCCGATATGGGCTCCCATTGTTTTAAGGGCGTGGGTATAGCCAAAGCGGTCCTCATAGATCGTCTCGTGCACCACCGAAATCCCGTCGGCCTGGGTCAGCAGGATGGTAAAGGGCTGTTGCCAGTCTGTCATAAAGCCTGGATGGACATCCGTTTCCAGGGCGATTGGCGGTGGAGGGCGGTCATCCCCGATAAAGCGGATGCCCTCATCCTCCACCTCGAAGCGCAGGCCCATCTTTGACAACGTATTCAAGAAAGTCAGCAATGTATCCTGTTGGGCCCCGCGCAAATAGATATCACCTTTAGTCAAGTAGGCAGCGATGGCCAGTGAGACTGCCTCATTGCGATCGCTCAAGAGCGTATGGCGAGCCCCACGCAAGCGCTGGACTCCTTCAATGACGATTCGGCGGTCCACCTTCTGCTCGATAATCGCTCCCATTTTCTGCAAGAACTTGATCAGGTCAATGATCTCTGGTTCGAGGGCGGCGTTCTCAATGATCGTCACGCCGCGAGCCAGCGAAGCCGTGATCAGAAAGTTCTCGGTGGCCATCACGCTAGGAAAAGGCAAGCGAATAGTGGCCCCGTGGAGGCCGCGGGGAGCGCTCATATAGTAGCGTCCGCCCAACTCCACGATTGTTGCGCCCATCTGTTGCAGGCCGTTAAGGTGGAAATCGATCGGGCGGGCCCCGATCCGGTCACCGCCGGGGAGAGGAATATCGGCCTCGCCGCAGCGATGCAGCAGAGGGCCGACTGTCAGGATCGCCATACGATTCAGGCCGCCGATGGTCGCGGAGACCGAAGTTGAGTGGATCGCCGGGGTTCTGATCGAGAGCAGATGCTCCTGCTCATCGAGCAGCACCTCGGAACCCATATCCTGGCAGAGACTGAGGGTCAGGTAGAGATCGCCGATAAGCGGCACATTGCGCAGCGTGCAGGGTTCCTCGGTCAACAGCGAAGCGATCGTCATCTTGGTGACAGCATTCTTGGCTCCGCTGACCGTGACCTCGCCGTGGAGGGGAGTCCCGCCGCGGATCAGATAATAGGGAGCAGCCTTTGAGATGTCCGTCATGGATAGAGGGGTCTCCTTACCTGCTTACGAGCATTGCCCGGGGCCGTCCATAACCAGCGCAGGGCATTGAGGCGGGAAGGAGGGCGTACCACATGGCCCGAGCGCGCTCGTTTCCGTCCTCGTCCAAATGGTAACCAGCCTGGCCGGCGCTGGCCTTCGCTGTCTGCGGCTGTCGTGGCTGGCAAGTGAGGGCTGCCCAGGGGACCAGCGGCCTCGCCGCGCTCGATAGCATCGAGGAGGTCGAGCACATAATTGACGCTCTGTGCTACTCCCTCGACCATCAGGTAGCCGCTGGGCTTGACGGCATCGCCCACCAGGAAGAGGCCCTGTAAAGGTGTGACCGGCGAGAGATCTCTCCCCTGGGCCAGGCGATTCACCGGCCACTCGCCTCGATAGACGCTCATCGTCAGAATGCGGCAGTGTCGTTCAAAGGTTTCTCCGAAGAGTCTGCGCAGATCAGCGATGGCCAGGGCTTTCTCTTCTTCAATATTCTCGCTCTGGAGCACCTGATGCGTGATGAGCAAATGCTTGCCGGGAGGGGCCAGGCGAGGATCGCAGTTCGTTGGCTGGACGATGCCAGCGATGCGCTGTGTGTCCAGGCAATACATGATCCCGCGGTGCGGGATCAAAGAAACATCGCTGAGCACATGGACCTTCAGCCCCACCGCTTCGCGGTAAGCATGAGGTGCCTCGCTGGCTGCCGCGGCGGTCTGGGCTGCCTCACGCTGTTGCTTCAGCAGCTCGGCCTGGCGTACCTGGCGATTTTCGACCAGAGCGGTTGTCGCGCGAGGACCGATGTCGCTAACTACCAGGGGGGCAGAGAGAAGCAGCTCATCACCGGTTGCCTTGTTGCGGGCGCGCACGCCGGTCACGCGCCCATCGGCATGCAGAATCTGCAGCACCTCATGGCTCAGCAGCACAGCGGCTCCCCGCTCGCGCAAACGGCGCTCTAGCTCGGCTACCAGTGCCCCACAGCCGCCCTCGACGATTCCGGGCGCACCGTAGCGGAACATGTTCTTGGTCGTGGCAATGACCTCAGCCGTTGAAACCTGGTGCAGCTCCAGGCTGAGGGCGAAACGGGCAATGCGCTCGAAGAAGGCCACCAGCTCGCGGTTTCGCTCGACGTTGATATGGCGTGCCAGCCAGGCGCTAAAAGGTAAATCGCCCTCGCTGGCGGGCAGCGGGCGGAAAAACATCAGATAGCCCAGGCGTAGGAACCAGAAGAACTGGCGCGGGCCTAGGAAGCGATAGACGCCGAGGAGGCCGCGAGCGCGCACCTGGCGACCATGCACGTGGAAGGAGCCGAAGACATCGGCATCCAGGAGGCGGTGAGGAATCTGCAGGCGCCGCAGGGTGCGGGCCAGCACCCCGCTGCTGCCAAAGGGCACCATGTGCACAGCTCCGGTGCTGACCTGCACTCCTTTGAAGGTCTTGGCCGTAAAGCGTCCACCGCAGTGATCAAGCCGCTCCAGCAGAGCTACGCTCTTGCCGCGCTGCAGCAGTTGAGCGGCGCTAAGCAACCCCCCCAGGCCAGCGCCGATGACGATGGCGTCGTAGTGAGCTTCCTGCATTTTCTAAGAAAAGGCTCAATTCGCTATGAATTGATACTACTATCGTTCATTCCCCAATGAGCGCGCGCAGTAGGGTATTGCACTCGGCCAGGGTATTGAGCACGCTCTGATGGATCTGGAAGACCTTGTTCAGCTCGCGAGCTTTGCGGGCAAGGCGTGTAACGTACTCGATATCACGTGGATTGTTTGTGACGTCTTCCATCAGCTGGATCAGCTCGGACCAGGCCAATGCCTCGCGGCTGCGGGCCACATCGGCGATGGTTTGATCCATGCGTTCGGCCACACGGCGGACGCCGGCGCGCAGCTGATTAGCCGTCTGAGCGATTTCGGCCTCGTGGCTGCGTAGGGCCTCCTGGGTTGCGTTCAGCTGCTCTTGGAGGGCCGAGACCTGGCCATCGAGGGTTGCCAGGGCTGCCATCAGGGAAGACATATCCGGCAAAGCTGGCAGAGGCAGGCTGGTCAGGCGATTGAAGGTGACGCCATCGGCAGGGCTAGAAGCGGGAGGCTGAACGACGTCTGCGACGGCAGAAGTGGCAGCCACTGGCTCTGACTCGCGTGCGGAGCTGAATACGACAGGCTCTGCCACGGTCGCGCTGCTGGAGCCACTCTCGCTGCTGGGGGTTACAGGGGGCGTGGATGAGATTGATCCGCTGCCGACCGCCACTGCAGGAGACAACTCGCCCTCCGTGTGTGTCGCAAACTGGTCTATCGAGCTGGCCGTCAGACTGCTATCTTCGCGCGTCCGATAGGTCATCTCCCCCGGCTGCATGCTAATTGTGGGCAGCTCATCGACGCTGGCAGCAGGAGCCTGGAAGATCAACTCATGCTCGCCGATACCAATGTGGTCGCCATCCTTCAATGTATAAGGGACCAGCTCCTCAAGCTGTTGCCCATTGACGAAGGTCCCGTTAGCGCTCCGCTCGTCGCGCAGGATATACTGGCCATTTTCGTAGCGTACAGTTGCGTGGCGACGCGAGGTAAGCTTATCCTTGGAGAGGAGAATATCGCTCGTTGGAGCGCGTCCAATCGTAATTTCCTCTTTATCAAGGGTATATTCCTGAATTACCTCGCCGCTTTCTGACTTCAGGATAAAGCGGGCAGGGTTGTTAATTTTTGGCGTCGCCGTGGCCACTGCCGCTTCGGGGCTCGCAGCAGGCTGAGCTGGAGAGGGTGACAGCTCCGTCGGTGCAGATGGAGAAGCGGGAATAGTAGCATTGGGCCAGCCTCCGCCGGACAAAGACGGCGGCTGTGGAGCAGAAGCCGCAGCTCCCCACTCATCTTGAGCTGGCACGGTTGCGTCGCCCCCGGAGAGCGGGGCCTGGGCCGGCTCATAGGTGGGAGCGGAGGAAAACAGCGGCTGACCACAACTCAAGCAGAAGCGATCCCCGGGCCGCGTTTCTGCACCACAACGGGGGCACTTGTCCATAATAGATCTCCTCCCTTTGCTAGCACGTAGGCTTTGCTTTTGTGCTCCTCGTATACCTCGCAGGAGTATTTAGCGCACTCGCAAAACTGCTGCCATTATACCAGAAGTGGTCACCGCACGTCGAGCGGGTACACAAGCGAGGGCAGGAGAGAGACCGCTCGCCCGCAGATCCGCTAACTGAGTAGGACAGCTATTGTTACCAGAATAGGCGCCTGAACACCTCATGAATGAGGTGACGCACAAAGAGGTAGATCAGGAAGAGCGTGACGACAATTAAGCCAACGAAGCAGAAGAAGAGGCCGCGCAATCCGGGAATGAACCAGGCCAGCAGGCCCAAGGCCACCAGGGCGGCTAAAGTGCCGCCAATAATGAAGAGCAGGATCAGCCCCGCTTGCTTGAGGGGCTGCTGACCTGGCAAAGCGCTTGCCAGCTGCAGAGCTGAGTCCGGCATCGGCTGTACTGGCTGAACCGCTGACGGCTCTCCCCAGCCAGAGACCCTGTTTTCCTGTGCGCTGGCTATTCCGACTGGAGAGGAGAGCGGAGCGCCGCAGTTGGTACAAAAGCGCGCCTGGGGGTCTCGGGGCTGGCCGCAGTAAGAGCAAGTACCTGGTATCTGCATATTCCTGACTCCTTTCCTGGCGAGAGGACGTGCTCGAAACCGGGCCACCTCGGGCCTGCTCTCTCCTCCACGAGGATCCCAGATCCCCGTGATGGTTGTTTCTGCGCTCGTACTCTGGCCTTAACTCAGCGAGCTCGCTGTTCTCAAGGCCCTGGCTGGTCTCTCCTTCTTCTCTCGCTCCGCCTGGTGGCAGCGACCAAAGCTCGTCAGGAGAGAGGCACCCAGGCTACATCAGGTTGCAACGTATCGAAAAATTGTTTCAGCGCCTTCTCGTCGCCGGGCGCCGAAAAAACGATGCTGGTCTCGCCGCGTACTCCGGAACAAATCTGGTTCGGCGTCCGTGTAGGTGTTGGACTCACCCCGGCTGTTGGGCTGGCCTTTGTCTGGGGGCGAGCCGTTGCCGTGGGGGTCACGAGAGAGGCTGTGCACTGGAAGAGCGACTTCTGATTACGGTGCGGCGCCTCTGAGAGGCTGATAGCGCTTCCATCCGGCAGCAGATACGAGATAGAGAAGTTACCTCCAAAAATAGGGTCGTGGACTGTGCCAAGGGCGCTTACCAGGCAGGTGCGAGCAGGCAAGCGCGGAGGCAGGTAGACGGTGAAGCCGAGCAAAGGCTGAGCCTGATCCCAACCGGTAAGCGTGCGTGGGCCGCTGCTGGTAGCCGTGGCCTGAGCAGTGGCGCTGGCGGTGGCGGTCGTCGTCACTGTAGCGGTGGTGGCTGATGGTGAGACAGTTGCCCCCTCATCGCGGAAGAGCATCGAGGGCTTACTGCACCAATGGAGCTGATTCAAAGCAACAGTAGCTGTATTAGGAGTGCTGGTCGCGGATTGAGGCGTATTCCCACCCAGCAGACCAGAGCAGGCAGCGGTCAGCGATCCTGTCAGGATCACCAGGATCAGGAGTAGGAGCCAGCCATGTCGATGCTGTGGCGAATGAGCAATCTGTGCCGAGTGCAATAATGCTTTCATGGGCATCATCGAGCAGCCGGCTCCTCTCCCTGATCCCTGATGGCCTGCGGACCACGGGGCCAGGAGCAGAGCGGCTGCCTCTCCTTTCTATCCTCTCACTCAAGGGATTGCAGCATGGCAGCGAGTAGAGCCTGAAAAAGGACGCCGCGCTCTCCCTTACTCGCTCTTCCTCCCTCAAAGGCGCATTGGAAGAGGAGGAGCCAGGAGCATGCGCCTTCGCTGCACTACTCTATCGTGCGAGCCTGTCATACCATCCAGGCCAGGTCTCAGAAGCGGGGCAGGTAAGCAGCCAGATAAGAGCAGGGGCATCTGAGCGGTGTATGAGTGGGGGAGAAAGGCTATCATCCCCCAGCTCTGGTAGCAGCTGGGTGAGCGAGGTGGAGTGGATAGGGCGAAAGGCGTCGTCTGAGTGGATGAGATACGCCTCGCCTCTAGGCTCTCGCTTCCCAACGGCAACAGTACTTTTTTCCTTGCTCGCCAGAGCACCCTGCGCGCTTTGAACCCAGTATATATTACTGGTAAAGGAATTCCTATGGTCTGCTTCTCATCTGGTACCAAAAGAGGGCTTTACAGCCTTTTGGTTTAGTGCTACCATTACCCTCTGCTATTCAGGAATACGTTCATCCGGGTGTTTTTTGTCCTACTCATCCGACCCTTGTACTACCAGCGTAGGGCTGGGCACCCCTCTAGCTGCCGAATTGCTCTGATGATCCAGGCCTGTGACCTGGCATTTCTATGCCCGAATGAAGCAAATTAGGGCGAATTGACGCAGCCTGAAGGCAGAGACGAACTGCGTATGAGGTGAGAGCCGGTGAATGCAAGACAGATCTGGAAAGCGACACTGGAGCACATACAGACCCGGGTCCAGCCGTCCGTCTACGATACCTGGTTCAGCGGCACGGTGGGTCTCTCGTTCGACGAGAACGTCTTTATGGTAGGGGTGCCCTCGGCCTTTGCTAAGGCTCAGATGGAAGTACGCTTTATCGAGATGATCCGCTCGCTCCTCTCGGAGGTGACCGGCTGTCAGCCCGAGGTGCGCTTCGTGGTCACTAAGGGTTCGACGGTCAACGAGGAGCTAGAGGCATTGGAGCAGGAGGCCGCTCTGGGGGAGGGGCCTACCCAGCGTTTGAAGCGCGCCTATCGCGCTCCCAGGCATCGCCCGGCCTTACGGGCGAAACTCGACTCGTCTTCACCGGCGATTGCGATGACGTCTCATGCCCCCTCTAGTGCTCACCCGATCCCCCATCGCGCCGAAGCCCATGAGGAGAAGCAGGAACAGGCTGCCATCTTTCTTGGATATGAGCGCTCTGCCGAGGAGAAGGCTGGCGGCGCTGGCGAACAGGAGCATCTCTTTACTCCCGTTGAAGGCGGTAGTATGCTAAATCCTCGCTATACCTTCGATACCTTCATCGTCGGCAAGTCGAACCGCCTGGCTCATGCTGCCTCAAAGGCAGTCGCCGAGCGCCCCGGCTATGTCTACAATCCACTCTTCCTCTACGGTGGGGTAGGGCTGGGTAAGACCCATCTGCTTCATGCCATTGGGCATCATGGTGAGGCTGCTGGCCTGAGCGTCCTTTACACAACCTCCGAAAAGTTCACGAATGAAATTATCAACGCTATTCGCTTTCAGAAGACGGAGGAGTTTCGCGCGAAGTATCGCCAGATCGATATTCTGCTGGTCGACGATATTCAGTTCATCGCTGGCAAGGAATCGACAGAAGAGGAGTTCTTTCATACCTTTAACGCGCTCTACGATTCTAATAAGCAGATCGTGGTGACCAGTGATCGCCCCCCCAAGGCGATTGTGAGCTTGCAGGATCGCCTGCGCTCGCGCTTTGAATGGGGATTGCTGGCCGATATTCAGCCGCCTGATTATGAGCATCGCCAGGCGATCCTGCGCTCTAAGGCTGAGTCGATGCGTTTCCAGGTCCCTCCAGCGGTCATCGATTATATCGCTCGCCCCGAATGTCGCAGCGTTCGTGAGCTGGAAGGAGCCTTGAAGCGCGTGATCGCCTATGCCACCTTGCATCAGGAGCCTCTCACGGTCAGTCTGGCTGCCAAAGCTCTGGAGCATATCTATAACAGCAAGCCGCCGGCGACGTTAACGGTGCGCGAGGTTCTGGAGGGGGTCTGTCGCTACTATAATGTCGATCCCGAGCAGTTGCGAGGCAAGGCTCGCGATCGAGAGATCGTCTGGCCGCGCCAGGTGGCAATGTATGTGATGCGCGAGCAGACCGATGCTTCGCTGCTCCAGATTGGCGCCGAGCTGGGTGGACGTGACCATACGACGATCATGCATGGCTGGGAGAAGGTGCAGGCGGAGATGGCTACCAATGACCGTGTACGTCGAGAGATTGCGGCGGTCATCGAAACAATCGAGCAATCTAGAATGGATCTGCGGCGGCTCTGATCTACCTCAAAGTTCTCCTGCTGGTTGGGCCGGTGTTGTCCGACCAGCGAGCTGAGGCCGCTCAAGGTCGTTGAGGCCCAGGTGCTGCATCAGGGCCGTGACCAAAGTGGCTGCCAGACCGGCGATATCGTGTGCTGACCTCTCTGACCACACGATACTGCCGGTCTGGCCATATTTTTGGATCTTGGCGACTGTACCAGCAATCTCCAAGAGGAGGCGACTGGACCGCAAGCCTGTGTGATGCTCCTGGCTCTGACGATGGCTGATCTGCCCACAAGGACAGTGAGTCATCTGTCCACTTGCCCGGTGCGTGCTCCGCGTGACGCTCCTATGATAGGTCTCGCTTGCGAGGGCTTCAACAAGCAAGGAGGTTCGTGATCTATGATGTCTTCTTCTCTGAGCGCTGACCGTATCGGGCTGATCACTGGGGCCTCGCGCGGCTTGGGGCTAGCTCTGGCCCGTGAGCTGGCGCGTGCGGGCTGGCGGCTTATTATCGATGCGCGCACTGCCGGAGAGCTGGAGCAGGCGCGGGCCGAGCTAGCCAGCTGGAGCGAGGTTGTGGCTATTGCCGGCGATGTCAGCGACCCTGAGCACCAGCAGACTCTGACCAGCGCCGTGGCGCGCTGGGGGAAACTCGACCTGCTGGTCAATAACGCCAGTATTCTTGGACTCAGTCCCCAGCCATTTCTGCTGGAGTATCCCCTAGAGGCTCTAGAGCGAGTCTATCGCGTCAATACCCTTGCCCCTCTTGCTCTCATCCAGAGAGTGCAGCGCTATCTCTCATCCAGTGCCTGTATCATCAATATTACGAGCGATGCAGCTCACGAGCCATATCCGGGCTGGGGTGGCTATGGCTCAAGCAAAGCGGCGCTGGAACAGCTGACTGTTATCCTGGCTGCGGAGCAGCCGCAGTGGCGGGTTTACCTGGTTGACCCTGGTGACATGAGAACGCGGATGCATCAAGAGGCTTTCCCGGGGGAGGATATCAGTGATCGGCCACCTCCGGAGGTGAGTGTGCCAGGCTTGCTGGCCTTGATTGAGGGAGACTATCCCTCTGGGCGCTATCTAGCGCGCGAGGTGAAAGCCTGATTCCGGCGATAGTAGCAGGCTGACTATTCAGGAGGACGATAGGTGTCTATGAGCGGATTAGAGCAGAGTTGGCGAGGACAGCTGTCAGAGAGCGGGGGGCGTGTGAGGGAAGCTGGTTCTAAGTGGTCACGGCAGAGTATGGAGCTGGATGTGGCTGCTTTGTCGTTTGAGCTACCGCCTCAGCTGGAAGCCGGAGAGCCGCCCGAGGCGCGTGGCCTGGCGCGCGACGGAGTGCGTTTGCTGGTCTCCTATCGCAGCGACAATCGCCTGGTGCATGCGCGCTTTCGCGAGCTGCCGGCTTTTCTCTGCCGGGGCGATGTGCTGGTGATTAATACCAGCGGCACGATGAAAGCCGCGCTGCGGGCTGAGCGAGCCGGAGGCGATCCGTTAGAGCTGCATCTCTCGACATGTCTGCCGGCTGGTCTCTGGGTAGTTGAGGTTCGGCGGCCTCTCTCTCAAGGCTCGCAGCCTTTTTTCAGCCTCGAACCTGGTGAGGTGCTGGTATTGCCCCAAGGGGGGCGGGCCGTGCTGCATGCCCCCTACGTGCGTAGCTCACGCGCTAAGGCTGCCAACCAGTTGCGTCTCTGGGTGGCGACCTTGGAGCTGCCAGAGCCACTTGAGACCTATCTGGATCGCTATGGCTTTGCGATTCGCTATGGCTATGTACGGCAGGAGTGGCCAATCGACTATTATCGGTCGGTGTTTGTCACTGAGATCGGCAGCGCAGAGATGCCCTCGGCCAGCCGTCCTTTTACGCCCGAACTGGTCACGCGGCTGGTAGCGGAGGGGGTGCAATTCGCTCCCCTGCTGCTGCACACGGGGGTAGCCAGCCTGGAGGCGCATGAGCCGCCCTACGAGGAGTACTATCGGGTGCCCGCTGAGAGTGCTGAGCTGGTCAATGCGGCTCTCCGGCAGGGACGGCGAGTCATCGCCATAGGGACAACGCCGATGCGAGCCCTGGAGACGGTAGCTGATCAGTATGGGGTAGTGCATCCAGGTGAGGGCTGGACGGATCTGGTGATTACTCCACAACGGGGACTGCGTGTCGTCAGCGGGCTACTGACAGGCTTTCATGAGCCGCGTGCCTCGCATCTGGCGCTCTTAGAGGCGCTGGCTGGACGCGAGCATTTGGAGCGGGCCTATGCTGCGGCCCTGCAGGAGGGCTATCTCTGGCATGAGTTTGGCGACGTGCATCTGATCCTGCCTTGAGCAGGGAACTGCTGGGACCGGCGGTGCCTGCTGTGCTTGACGAGAGGCTGGCGCAGGCAGCCAGGGCCAGACCAGCGCGGCGACCGGGGAGAGCTTCTGCTGAGCCAATGGCTGCAGACTATATGCTGCTCCCTTGCTTAAGTGGACCGCACGTGCTTGTCTGGCCTCTGTTTTGAGGTGCCTGGCTTACTCCTGATGGGAAGCCTGGTGCTGGCGGACTGCAGTCACTAACCAGTGATAAAGCTTCTCCGTTTCGGGGGTGAGCTGATCGCGCGGAATGAAGGGATAGACAGGACGGTTATACTCGTAGCCTTTGCGAGCGCTAGAGGTAACGCTGGCCTGCCAACCAAAGGATGCCAGGAGGGCGACAGGGTCATCGATGGTGCCGATCCAGGGCACGCCGAGCCGGGTGACGCGCTCCATACGCTGCTGTGTGAACGGAGAGCTGGTCATAGCGCCATGAATGGCATCAAATGCTAACCAGCTCTGGGGGGAGCTGAGGCGGCTGATCAGCCCAAGTAGCTGGAGGATCGCCTTGTTGGGTAAGTAGAAAAGCAGACCCTCGACGAGCCAGACTGAAGGAAGAGAAGGATCATAGCCAGCCTCAAGTAAGTGTGTGGGCCAGGAAGCCGTCGTCAGATCGACGGCGACAAGCCGGCGCTGGCAGCGCGGCTGGACGTGTTGAGCTTGCAAGATGTCCTCTTTGTAGCGCAGCAGGTCGGGCTGATCCAGTTCGAACAGGATGGTGTCCGCTGGCCAGGATAGGCGGAAGGCGCGGGTATCGAGGCCGCAGGCCGGCATGACGAGCTGACGGATGCTCCATTGATTGACTGTGCTCTGCAGGAATTCATCGAAAAAGCGAGTGCGGACAATGATACTACCGCCGGCGTCTTCGAGCTGGCGAAAACGCCGTTCTCCCTCTGCGCCGGCCAGGCTGGCGGCCCAGGGATCATTGAAGAGGCGATCTGGTCGCTGACTCTCATGAGCGCGCACGGCGGCTGTCATATAAGCTGTGTATCCTATCGATGCTTTCTGGGTTGGGGTGAGGCTGGACTCTGCCATAGCCAGGATGAATCCTTTCTAGGGCGCGGCTCCTTGCCGCTAGCGTGACTGATCGTTGGGTTGTGGTCAGGCTCCCGGCGGTTATGGTTTCGCAATAGCGACCAATAGCCGCCAGGAGCGACCAGGTATTGCTCAGGAGGGGCCTGAACTACACCTGTGGGGTAAAGCCCTGCATGGCCTGAGCAGCGGTTTGGGTGTCAACCAGCGTGGAGAAGGGGGGAATCTTCTTGACCGCGCCGGTTTGAAGCGCGAAGTTGGCGGTGACGTTATACCCCTGCTCATTGACAATTGGCGTGGTAGCGTAGGATGTACGCAAGTCCTGAGCAGCGGCGGCGGCAGTCTTGTCGTCGATGTGGGTGTACTTCTGCAAGATCTTGATGGCCTGGTCGGGGTATTTCTGAATAAAGGCCAG
>NZ_JADGIA010000164.1 GCF_019683635.1 Thermogemmatispora sp.
ATAGAAGATATCTAGAGGAAATACCTCGCCATCCTCAACAAAATTGCCGACTTGCCAGCAGATACTACCCCGGGGACTGGTGACGCGGATGACCTCATCGATGACGGCCTCTTGCTCTTGCAGGTACGACAGCACATCCTTGCGCCTTTCATACTCCTTCCCCAGATTGTAGGGTGGGGAGGTAATGACCAGGGCGATGCTTTCTGAGGGCAGCGTCTTCAGAAAGTCCAGGGCCTCGCCCTGATGAACGACAATCCGTTGCTGGCTGTCGAAGTGCTCGACGCAATTGGGTGCTGACGACTCTCCAAAAGATAGTTGGTGAGCTTCCATAGCGGCTGTGTGCCTATCCTCCCTTGCCTCTTCCTTCGATTTATGCGCCGCGTAGTGAGAACTGGACCGCACCACTACGCTACGCGCCTGACAGAGTCTCTCTGCTGGTGGATTGAGAGAGCCTTATCTTCCGTGAGCAGCTTTATCTCGCTCTGGTGAAACTATGGTAGGGCCGTAAGGATTTGTCAAGACCTTTCCCCTTGTCAGACTGTAGAGAGAAGGAGGCACCAGGCAGAGCAGTGATGAACCTGGCCTACCTGGCGCCTCTTCAGGAGAAAAGGCCTCACGTTTTCAGCAGAGAAGATGCGTGGAGCAGGTGCCCGTGGAGCGTCTGCCCTCCCGCCGCGCCGCTCTCACCTGCGTTGGGCGGTGCGCTAGCTCCGACGAGCACCGCTGCTCTAGCGTCAGCTCGGTGGGCGGTTCTTGCCTCCTTTCCTTAAATGGAATGCCTGTTACTGCTGAACCAGATCGATCGGAAGGGAAAGAGGCTATTGTCCTCTCTCGCTCACCTGCAGATCATCCCGGTCTAGACGACGCTGCAGGTCGCGCCATTGAGCGTGAACGAAGTTGGCGCGGGATTGCTCCCGTTCCAGCTAGCCAGGAAGCCTGGCGATGCACCCAGAGTGGCACCTGCCGGGATCTGGGCGTTGTAGGAGGCATTGGTGATCGTCACCTGGGCCCCTTGCTGCGTATAGCTCCCGTTCCAGAGCTGGGTGATCTGCTGACCAGCCGTGAAACTGAAGCTCAAGGTCCAGCCATTGATGGGGCTGCTGCCTGTGTTCGTAATGGTGATGCTCCCCTGGAAACCGCCCGGCCACTGGCTCACGACGCTATAGTGCACTTGACAAGAAGCGCCTGGAGTCGGAGTTGGGGTCGGCGTGCTGGTCGGTGCCGGTGTCGGTGAGGGTGTCGCCGTCGGGCTGGGAGACGGTGCTGGGGTCGGCGTGCTGGTCGGTGCTGGTGTGGGGGTCGGCGTACCGCCGCCGGTGCCAGCCGGGATGACGTAGGTCACCAGCGAGCGCGCCGGCACGGTCGCACTGAAGGAGCCGTTGCTCACCGACAGGGTCGCCTGAGCCGCTGTGTTGTTATTATTGTTTGTCAGATAGGGGGTCACCGTCGCCCCATTAGCCACATTGGTGTTCTGCAGTGAGAAAGTCGTCGCTGTATCGCTGCTCGCCAGATTGATGACCACAATGGCCAGCGTGCCGTTGGTGTTGCGATAGGCTGAAACCAGCAGGTTGCTATCCGAGCTGCTGGCGCCAATGCGCACCGCGCCGGGCCGGATGAAGCGGCTGTAATTGGCGAAGGCCCACAGGCGCTTCGACGGCGTGATAGTCGAGCCATTGAGCTGGATCAGGCCCTGGTTATCGGTCGAGACTGAGGTGCTGGCAACGCCCCACCAGTAGAGGAAGGCGCTCAGGTTGGCCGAAGTCAACCCGACATGGATATGCTGAGCCCAGGTCAGGCCAGAGGCGTCGCTGCCATCATCCCAGGCGGCATCAAAGCTATCGAAGGTCGACCACTCAGTCTCCCAGACCGGCTTGCCGTTGGAGTTGAGCGGCGAAGTCGGAGCGGCGGTATAGCCGTGGCTGGAGATAACCTTGACGTAGGAATTGGCCGTTGCATCGTTGACAATGGCGCTGGTGTAGCTCGGAGCCAGGTCCCAGCCCTCGGCATCGCAGCAGACAATCTGCGTCGACAGGCCCGCATTCGCCAGGGTCGGCCCCAGGATCTTGGCAAAGTCGGCGGTTTGTGTCGGGTTCATCACCATGCTGGAGTAGGAGGTGGACAGATTCGGCTCGTTGACAAAGCCGATGTTGGTGATGGTTACGCCTGCCGCCTGATAATCCTTAATATACTGCACGAGATAATTCGCGTAAGCCTGACGCCAGTCACCCGTGCTGCACGTAGCAGCACCTGGTGCACCGCACAGCGTGCCACCGTTGCTCTCGGAGCCGTTGGTCTTCATGAAGCCCGGGGCGCTCCAGGCGTCGGCATAGATGCGCGTCACGCCGTAGTTCTGAACCACTTGCTGGGTCAGAGGCAGCTGGCCCCAGTCGGTCCCGATGGGCACATACTGAGGCGTGGCCGTCGGGCTGCCCGGGCTGTTCGGCTCAATCGTATGGTTGCTGTCGGAGGGGATCAGGTTGCGCAGAATGGTCAGCCCGGCTCCGGTCGTCGGGCTGAAGAGCAGGTCCAGCATCTGCTTCTCCAGCGTGGAACCGGCGTTGATCATGGCGTCGGCCTGCCCGAAGGCTTCGGAGGCGCCAAAGCCGTCGATCGTCTGATAGGTCGTGGCGCCGTTAATAGTGACGCTTGAGGCCGCGTAGGCCGGGTGCGCCTGGACAACGATGCTAAGCGCCAGGGCGCCGATCAGCGCCAGGAGCGCCAGGCCAGCGCACAGGGTTTTGAGCTGTTTCCTGAGCATAGCCTGTCTTCCTTTCTCCAGAGGACTCTCCTTGTTGTTTGGTCAGTTGTTCAGGTAAGTTGGTGTGGGTGAAGAGATTTATGTGAACGGGCGCCAGGCTGAGCCAGACAGTCTGGCCTTCACCACGGCTGGCGCGCTGAAGACCAGACTTGACCCCAGCTCAGCGCTCGTCACCTGCGAGTTAAGAAGGGCAAGCCATTTCTTGTCACCACCCCACCGTCCGGCGTGGACCAGCCTGTAGCTAGACTGTGTTGCAGGTCACGCCGTTGAGGGTAAAGACTGTCGGATCGGTGTGGTTGCTTGTCCAGGTGCCATTGAAACCGATGGAGACCGAGCTACCGGCGGCGATGACATCGTTGTAGCCGATATCGCGAGCCGTGACCTGCTGACCCTGCTGACTCCAGGTGGCGCTCCAGCCTGCCGTGATCTGCTGGTCCCCGGGGAAGGTAAAGACCAGGGTCCAGCCAACAATGGAGGCGTTGCTGATGTTGCTGATCGTAATGTTGGCCGTCATGCCACCGGTCCAGTAGCTGGCGCTGTAGTGGACCGCGCAGTAGTGGCCAGGCACGGGTGTGGGCGTCGGCGTGGGCGTGACGCCATTAGCAAGGTCCGTCAGGTGGGTCAAGAGTCCTTGCCCGTAGGGCGTTGGTGTGCCGCTGTAATCGGTGATGAGCGATGGGAAGCTCCAGCAGTTGTACGTGTCCCAGGCCCAGGCCAGATAGCCGATGTTGTTCTGGTCCAGCCAGGCCATCGCCATATCGATGAAGCCGTGGGCACAGTCGTTCTCACCGATCTCACCGGCAATCACCGGCACCTGGGCGGCAACTGGTGCTACCGTCAGAACCCAGCAATTGACGTAGTTACATGTATTGAAATTGTAAAGATGGAAAGAGGCGGCCAGGTTGTTCAACGGATCGTTTGGCTTATGGGAGAGCCAGCCTGACAGGTCGTTGGCGTAGGCCAGGCCGCCGAGCATGATCACATTGGTGGCCCCGGTGGCGCGCACGGTGTTGACCAGCGTCTGCATGCCGGCCACGGCAAAAGGCACGTCCGTGCAGGGGCTGGCGTTAGCTGCCGTGCTGCCGTTGAGCCAGCAATCCCAACTCGTGGTGAAAGGCTCGTTGTATAGATCGAAGATCACCGATGAATTGCTCTTGAAGGTATTGGCCACCGAGGTCCAGAAGGCTGGAGCGTGGTCCAGGTCAGGCATGGCAAGCTGTTTGTTAGCTTGCTGGGTGCCGGGGGCGCTCCAGTGCAGGTCGAGGATCGTGATCAGGTTATTGGCGGTCAGCAGGTTGACGTAATCGATGATGGCCTGCCGATACTGGGCCGCGGTATACTGGGCGGCAGGATAGCCATTGATCCCAAGCCAGCAATCCTCGTTGAGCGGGAGGCGCACGGCATTGATGTGCCAGCTCATCATGGCGGCCACCGAAGCGGCGTCGCTCGGCCCGTCGAAGACGGTGGTATCGCCAGCGGCGTCGCACATATACTCGGTGCCAGAGCGATCCACTCCCAGCGGGCGAACCGGCTGGCCGGCGCCATTGAGGAGCTGGTTGCCCGAGACGTGCAGGCCGCTGTAGGAGACGGCGGCCTGGGCACGTTGCGCATGCTGGGGCGCGTACCAGATCAGACCTGCCAGCGCTAGCGCCAGTAAGGCGAAAAGCACCGGCAGGCCGCAGGACAGGGCTTTCTTCACGAGCGTTCCCTCCTCATGTGTTGCGGCTGTCTCATCCCTGAGAGCAGGCCCCCTCAGTTCCTGCTGCCTTTGTCTCTTGATGACTTCAATGCCCGTCTTGTCTCCCCAATGAGGGAGGAAGCCGCCGCGGAAGTTATGACTTTGGCGGCTCCTGCCCAAAGACCAGCGTGCCGTTGCGGTAGACGGGTATGTACTGGGTGACGGCCTTGGTCGAAGTCAGACCCTGGCGGCTCCAGTCGTTCGACGAGTCCCAATGGTACTTGTAGTCACTGCCAATGGCCACAATCAGCGCGAATTCGAGATCGCGCGTATACCAGAGCGGGTAAGCTGACCAGTCGAATTCGTAGTAGTAGACCGTGGTGGAGTTCCCCCAGGCATAGGGGCCGTGCACAGCGACCGGGCCTCCATTAGGCAGGTACTGGTTCTGGTCGTAGTAGATGGCCACCGAGACCGAGTTGATCGACTGACCGATGGCCAGCAGCTCGCTGATATTGAAGAAGTAGCGCACCTTGAGGCCGGTGACGAACTGTGGCGGCTGGGTGGTGTCGCTATGGAGCGTCAGGGTGATCTGCGTGCTCTGGTTGCTGTCCTGATTGACCAGCGCTTCGACGAAGAAGGGATTAACCGGTGTTTCTGCGGTCGAGAAATTGGGATTGGGTTGTTGGCCGGAGCCATAGTAGTAGTAGTGGCCCGCCAGCGCCCCAACGAAAGCTGCGCTGTAATCGACCGCCACCTCGTTGTAGACGAAGTCATTGGTGGCATCGTCGTGGTAGTCGCTGGTGTCTGGGCCGCCGACCAGGCCACCCCACAGCGTATGGCGGTGGTTTGGGGGATCAGACATGCTGTTGGTGAAGGAGCCGTGGGCCGCGCGATGGTGGGGATGTTTGGCCGAGTTGGAGGCGAAGCCCACCATATAGCAGCGGTTCATAGGATTGCTGCCCAAGATATAGTTCATCTGCCCCAAGGCCCAATCCGAGAAGCGTGAGTCACCGGTGTATTTGCGATAGACCAGAGCGCAGAGCTGGGCGGCGGCGTTGTAGCGGCAGGACCCCCAGGTATTGATGACCATGAAGCCGCCGGGCGTGGGCTTCAGGAAATTCTTGTCGTTGGGGTCCTGATGCGGCACGTTGGACCAGTATTCGAGGTTCCAGCGGGCAATGTACCAGTGCTTGGGATCGTTCGTAATGGGCGCGAGCTTGAGGAACATGCCGCCCCAAACGGCATCCCAGCAGTGGACCCAGGTATTTTGCCAGTTATCCTGAGTGCTGTTCATAATGGCCTTGAGGTAGCCGGTATAGTGGCCGCTGGAGTCGGTGGCGATAATATCGTTTAGATAGGACTGCTGACCGGTGGCGATGTAGAGCCAGATAGCGGCCCAGGCCAGGTCGTCGCTGTCGCCGCTGGAATTGTAGAAGCCGCCGGAGTAGCCAAGACCGCGATTGGCGACGGCGAAGCGATAGAGGGCCTTGGCGTAGTCCAGGCATTTGGCGGCGTAGCTGGAGTCGCTGCTCTGGCTATTGAGGTACATGATGGCCAGGGCAGCAGCGGCCTGCCCACACATGTCGCTGGCCGGCGTCTCGGAGGTGGCGAAGTAGGCCGGGCGCGCCAGGTTCTCCACTTCGGGCGGCGCCCAGACAGTATGATCGATGGAGCCTTCGCCAACCTGGTAGCAGAAGGCCACGACGTTGCCGCTGCTATCGCGGAAGGTGCAACGCATCAGATAGTCGCAGCCCCAGCGCAGGATGGCCATCATGTGAGCGTCCTGCCCGGCGGAGACGAAGGCCTGGCGGAATTCGTAGAAGCCCCAGCCCAGCGTAGAGATGGCGTACGCTTGAGGCAGGCCAAATTTAACGTGGTCGCCAGCGTCGTGGAAGCCTCCGCTGACATCGACGGTGCCTTTGCCTGCCGGATCAAGCACCTGCCGATGGGCGGCAATAAAGGAGGCCGACATGTTGGTCCCGACGTTGTTGCTGTTCTTGGGTTGCAAGGGAACAGCGGTGTCGGAGAGATCACAGTCACCACGCCAGGGTAGGAGGCCACCAGTAACGCCTGGCCCGGATTTCTGGGCGTCATAGAAGTAGATTGACATCTGTAAGGCTGCGGCCAGGTTGTACTGGGGAGTGGGAGCTGCGCTTACTCTCAGGCTGCTGTCAACGCCCGCAAGTGCCGCTCCCAGAGAACCTAGCGGCAGCGCTACCAGCAAATTGCGCGATTGCTGCAGCAGTTCGCGCCGCGATATGCGGGTAGACACGGTCTGACTCCTTTCAAGACTCTCCTGGGTATCATCCTTGACTCGCTCGCTCGTGTCTTGTCCTGTATAGTCAGCGCGCTGCCTTCCGCCCGCCTGCTAGCTGGTCGCTGGCCAGCTCACGGCGAAGACAGACAGGCCGATCACCACAACGCGCGCAGATCGCTAGCGCGTAACCAACCACCTGGAGGCGAGCGCGCCGTACTGAGTCAACGAGGCCCGGCCTGCGCTCCTTGTCTGGCTCCTTCCACTTTCCTCTGCCGGGGAAGGCTGGTGCTCTGCACTGTCTGCCTGAGAGCAGTATAGGCAGACGTCGCGGCAATGGCCAGAGCAGATAGAAGGCAGATGCCAGTCAGTGAGATGACAGCTAGCTTTGTCCCAGCTTGCGTACTTTCCTTGTATTGATGAGATTACAGCAATTGCGGTATCTCTGTAGTAGTTGTTCCAGCAAGACTCGACAAGATTGACAGCTTCCCCTGTCGCTCGGTACAATTAGAAAAGAGTCAATCCTATTTGGTTAGAGGGCTTCCACTGTTCGTGAAGTCGTCTGCGTTCACTGGAAGCAACAGGTAACACGTATAGATGGTTACTCATCCCGACAACACGAGAGATGCATCGCAGGACGCACCTCCGGCTGTTGCTGTCAAGGGATTGAGCTTTCGCTATCGCGCCCTCGATGAAGAGTCGCCCCCTGCGAAGAAGACCAGAAGAGCTGTCCCTGATTCCTCGGCTGCCGGGGCGGAGGCGGAGCCGGAACCGCAGTATGCCATTCGAGATATTTCCTTCTCGCTCGCGCATGGGGAGCTTTTGCTCATTGCCGGGCCGAGTGGCTGTGGCAAGAGTACGCTGCTCAAGTGCCTTAATGGTCTCATCCCCCATACTTTCCGTGGCGAGCTGAGTGGGGAGATTTTAATCGAAGGTCGTTCTGCTGCTGGTATGAGCCTGCGGGAGCGGGCGCGCTACATCGGTACGATGTTGCAGGACCCCGAGAAGCAGATTGTCGGCAGCACGGTTGAGCAGGAGGTCGCCTTCGGCCTGGAGAACCTGAATGTGCCGCGCGCTGAGATCCGTCGGCGAATCGAGGCTGTGCTGCGGCGTCTCCATCTGGAGGCCTACCGTCAAGAGGCAACCTTTGCCCTTTCAGGCGGGCAGCGCCAACAGGTAGCAGCGGCTGGGGTCCTGGTGATGCAGCCTTCGATCTTTCTCTTTGATGAGCCGTTTGCTAATCTGGATGCGCGTGCTATCGATGAGCTGGAAGAGCTGATCAATGGACTGCGCGCCGAGGGGCGGGCCGTCATTATTGTGGAACATCGCGTGGAGGAGACCCTCAAGCTGCGCCCCGATAAGGTGCTCTTAATGCGGGACGGGCGGCAGGTCTTCCTGGGCGATGGGCAGTCCTTTCTGGAAGTGGCCGATCCTGAGCAGGTGAAGCTGCCGATCGAGGCAACGCTGCGCCGAGCCGCCGAGCCGCGTCAGGTGGTAGAGCAGCTTGTGCGTCCGATTGTTACCAGGCGCGCGGCGACGGCGGGGGCCGGCACGGACGAGCCGGTGCTGGTCTTCCAGGATGTCCACTATCGCTACGAGGCCGATGGCGAGGAGATCCTGCACGGCATTTCATTCAAGGTGCGCCGTGGCGAGACGATTGCTCTGCTTGGGCCGAATGGGGCCGGTAAGACTACCCTGGTGAAGCAGGCGCTGGGGTTGCTGCGTCCGACGGCGGGCGCGGTCTTTCTCTATGGAGAGGATACGCGCAAACTCAGCGTGGCACAGCTGGCGGCGCGCATCGGCTACGTCTTCCAAAGTCCAAGTGCCATGCTCTTCGCCCCTACGGTTCAGAAAGAGCTGAGCTTCGGCCCCGAGAATCTACGCTTCCCTCCTGAGCGGCTCCAACGCGCTGTTCAGCGGGCAGCCGAAGCCCTGGATGTGGCCCGTTTTGCGGAGCGCTCGCCTCTTTCGCTCAGCTTCGGGCAGCAGAAACGGGTCAGCATCGCTTCAGTACTGGCGATGGAGAGCCGTATCCTGTTGCTGGATGAGCCAACGGCGGGCCAGGATTATCGTTCTTATATCTCCTTTATGGAGCATCTGCGGGAGCTTCCTGAGCTGGATGCTCTCCTCTTCATTACGCATGATCTCGATCTCGCGCTGCGTTATACTCAGCGCGTTCTTCTCCTCAAGGATGGCCATCTGGTGGCTGATGGAGCACCGCTAGAGGTGCTGGCCGATCAGACCCTGCTGGAAAGCTGTAACTTGCGCCCTACTTCGCTCTTGCGCTACCTGCTGACGGAATGTAGCCGCAGCCTGGCGTGAGGGGCGAAGGTGAGTAGAGCTGTCCGCTCTTCTCCACTGGTTTGATTCTTCCTGTGGCTGTCGTCCCTGGTCTGTGTTATCCCAAGGATCTGCGATCATCGCGATCATCCAGAAAGGAGTTCATTGTTTTATGGCTACGACCGAGAAAGAGAACCTGCGTGAGCGCGAGGTCACGAGCCGGGTCTGGGGTATTGGGGTCCGGCACATTGTCTACATGGCGCTCGGGGCGGCTCTCTATGGCATTTTCAGCTACTTCACCAATATTCTCCAGCTGCCTAGCGCTGGCAATGTCTCGTTCCGTCCAGCCATTGTCATCCCCCTCTTTTTCGGGGCCGTCTTCGGTCCCTGGGTTGGCCTCTTCTCCGGCGGGGTGGGCAATCTCTTGGGCGACTATATCTCGGGCTATGGCGTCTACTGGAACTGGGATGTGGGCAATGCCCTCATCGGCTTCATCGCCGGCCTGGTGGTCTACTTTACCTGGGGCGTCTATCGCCATTCGCGCTCTATTGTGCTGGCGGAGGTCTTTGCCGCGCTGGGCGTGATCATCGGGATTGGCTTCGCCTCCTATACGGAGATCTGGCTCTCGAAGCTGACTTTTGTGACCGCTACCACTGGCTATCTGCTGCCGGCAGCGCTGTCCGACCTGATCAATGGCCTGATTCTCTTGCCTATTTTGCTGCTGGCTTACCGGGCCGCGGTGGCCCGCTTCGGGCGCTGAGCTGACTGGTCGCCCTGCTCGCAAGGCAGTCTCAGGCCCCCACGCCGCAATCTGATCGGCGCTGCGGGGCTAGCAGGCGGCGCTTTCTGCTCTGCTCTGGTCTGATCGGATCGGTTCTGTTCTCGGTCGGCTGATCGACCGGGAGGAGCGAGCGGGCGGCAGCAGGACGAGAGTAGCTGTGACTGGCCTCTTGGCTCTGATGCCGCCGCTCTCCTTCTCTTCCTTGCTCTGTGGTGTTGGCAGAAGGAAGCATGTGCCATGTTGATAACACTCCCTTATATCAAGCGTGATACGCCTATTCATCGCCTTGATCCACGGGCCAAGCTGCTCTTGCTACTGGCCTATGGTCTGGCAGCGGCCCAGACGTCGAATGTCTGGCTGATTCTGGCCGGCTTTGTGGGGGCAGCCTGCTACTATGCGCTGGCGCGTCTGAAGTGGTCAGAGACAAGACGAGCCTGGCTGTTCATTATTTTCCTCAATGTGATCCTTGTCTTTGGCAACTACTTTCTCTCCGGTGGGGCCATTGTGCAGGGCATTGACCTGAGCCATCAGCATCAATTGTTCTCGCTGCCGTTTCTCGGCTTTCTGAATCATCCTCCCTACATTGGCCCGAAGCCGCTGGTCTTCAGCGTGGAGAGCATCACCTACATGCTGACGATGGGCCTGCGCAACTTCAGCATTGCCTTCCTGGCGGTGGCGATCCCCTATACGACCAATCCGGGTCAGATTGGGGTGGCCTTCAAGCAGCTGGGCCTGCCGGACCAGTTCGCTTATGCGATCGACCTCTCGTTCCGCTTCCTGCCGACGCTGGCCCGCGATTTCAGTGTGACGCTGGATGCTCAGCGTGCGCGGGGTTTTGAGTTGGATAAGCTGCGCGGCGGTATCTTCGGCAGGATCGCCCGCCTGGCGCCGCTGGTGGTGCCTATTGTGATCGGCTCGGTGGTGGGGGCGGAAGATATTGTCAATGCAATGGAGCTGCGTTGCTTTGGCGTGGGACGACGCACCTGGCTGACGGAGCTGCAGACCCGCCCAGTCGATCGCCTGCTGATGGCTCTGGCCATAGCCGTCTTTGTGCTGGTGACGGCCCTGAACATTCTGGGCAACTTCTATGCCAGTGGCCCGCTGCACCTCCTCCATGAGCAGGGTCTGCCGGCTTTTCTCCTGCGATGAGTTGTCAGTGGGCGAGGTCGGTCGCCTTTGATGATCCCTCTAACCGGCCTCGCTCTCTTTGGGCAGACCTCGGGGGCTGAGCTGCAGACCAGATGGCCCAGGCCGTGCCGGGACTCGGCTTCTCTTGCTATGATATAGACGACAGCTTGTTTTTAGGCGAATGAGGTCCCGGATGAGACGTACGTTTCTGACACGCCTGCGGATCAATGGCTCCTATTATGTGCTTGGGGGGCTACTGTTGCTGCTCGGCGCGCCGCTCTATCAGTGGCTCTGGCTGCTACCGCACGGCTATGGGGAGGCTCTGGCTGCCGCCAGCCGTGGCCAATTGGCGGTCTATGTCCTCTGGCTTCATCTCCATGTGTGGTCTTTTGCTTTCTATCGCCTGCTCCAGATGGTGGCCTTTGCTCTCACGCTCAGCCTGCCCTTCACGCTCTTCCGCATCATTGTCGCCCAGGAGGTGCTGGGACGCGACGAGGGGGAGGGAGCCGAAGCGACAGCCGCTGCCAGCGAGGCCTCTCCCTCTGCCGAAGAGCTGGAGACTGCTGATGGCCGACAGAAAGCAGCTGCTGCCAGTGACAAGCCATTGCCGCAGACGGCTGAGGAGCTGCTGGCCATTCCCTGGCGTGGGAAAGGGTTTGCGGTCATCGCGGCCTGGAGTGGCATGGTGGGTATTCTCTTGCTGGTCTTGGGCAATCTGGCCAGTACAGTCTATCAGATAGGGGTGGCACGCACTTTCACGGCTGAGGCAACGCTGACGCCGAGTTTTGCCCTGGTGGTGGGGATATGCACGCTCGTAAGCAATACAGCTGGAGGGCTGCTAGTGGCACTGGCGACCCTGCTGTTCGGAGTCATTATTGTGCGTAGTGGCCTGCAGCTCTGGCCGCCACTCTGGGTGGCCCTGGGTTATGTGGCCATTCTGCTGGCGCTCTTCCTGATCGGCAGTGCCGTGCAGGTGGCTCTGGCACCAGCCAGCGGTCAGGCGTTTTTGACGACACCGGCTTTCTTGCTCTTCGCCCTCTGGACCTTATGGCTGGGCCTCATCCTGGTGCGGCTGAGACCCGCGCCTGCCTCCTGACGCTGGCGGGCGGGCGGGCCGCGTGAGCCTGAGCGGCGGCCCGCTTGCTCTCTCCCTCTCCTCCGTTCCTCTCCCCAAAAAAGAAAGAAACGGGATATCTGAATCCCCACCACCGCGCCCACAGAGTGGTAGAGCGACTCCCGTCCCCTACAGTATAACCTAAATGCCTCTTGTA
>NZ_JADGIA010000165.1 GCF_019683635.1 Thermogemmatispora sp.
TTGTTAATGAGTAAAGCAACGCAATTGGAGTGATTGGCGACAGCGATTTGCTTGCGTCCCAGAGACTGCCTGTGCGGCGTAATCCTCTTCTAGCTCTCGCGCAGCGCTTTGGTCTCGCTTGCCCGGAAGAGGTGCTTCAGAGTCGCTCGAAAAGCGTGCTCGCTCGACAAATAATTCGTCCCAGGCTCTTCAGCGTGACGCCAGCTACCAGCGTAACTGAGGCCGTGCGTCTGGTGGTGGTTGATGAGCAGGGACAGCCACTAGGGGTAGTGGATTGTCAGCAGTTGCTGCAGACGCTCATCGCTTGGGACAGGGATACAAATTAAGAGGGCAATACCGGCTCTGCTCTCCATCGCTACCGACGTGACGCCCTCTCGCGCCGCGTCGGGGAGTGCTGGCGATGGCTTCTCTACCAACCCGGCGCGGAGGAAAACGAATCAGCTCAGAAGGTGCACTCAGTCTCACTAGCCAGTGTCCTCTCACAGGCTCTATACTCTCGATAAGGAGCTGTTGCAGCTTGCCCTGCCCCTGCTTCAATGGGCCACTTTCTAAGAGGACTGCCGTTCTGACAGCACAGAGCAGCAGTGCACTGATGGCTTCTCCCCTTGCTTCTCCGTGAAAGATCAGATATAATTGAAGCAAAATTTTTTGAACTATCTGATCGAGGAGTGACAGCCATGCCACTGGCTCTGGGGGCCAAAGCCCCGCCTGATTTCTTAAAGCTGCTCGCTCACGACGTCCGCTGGCGCCTGCTCTGGCTGCTGGCACGGAGCGATCATCACGGCAAAGAGCTGGCCAGGCTGCTGGAGCTGCCACAAAACCTGGTCTCCTATCATCTCCAGCAGCTGATCCGCCACGGATTAGTCAGAGAGCGAACCAGTAGCGCCGATGAGCGGGTTCACTACTATAGCGTCAATCTGGAGCAGGTAAGTCAGGCCTACTGGCGCACCGGAGAGCAGCTCCATCCGCTCTTGCACTGGGGAAATCACGCAGCCGCGGGTATCAAAGCTGCTGATACCGGCAGCTTTGGCCTGCGATCAGACAGGCTCGTGAGGGTCCTCGTGCTGTGCACACACAATAGTGCCCGTTCCCAGCTGGCTGAAGGCTGGCTGCGCCAATTGAGTCATGGCCGAGTACGGCCTGTAAGCGCTGGCAGTCAGCCGCAAGCGGTGCACCCGCTGGCTGTACGGGCTGGTGCTCTTCTGGGGCTGGATATCAGTCACCAGCGCAGCCGCTCGCTGGAGGAAGTCCTGGCGGAGGAGGCCGGGCAGCCGTTTGCCTACGTGATCACGGTCTGCGATCGCATGCGAGAGCAGTGCCCTGCTTTCCCGTCTGCTACGCAGGTGCTGCATTGGAGCATTCCTGATCCACTCGAAGTGGCGGGCAGTGAAGAGGAACGCCTGGCTGTGTTTCTGACGGTGGCCCAGGAGCTCCGACAACGAGTGCAAGCTTTTCTGCTCCTGGTGACTGCCCAGGAGCACCAGCCAGAGGCTGCTAGCTCCTGACTGACAGACCGACGGGCTGGCTGACTGGCCGGTTGACTGGCCAATGGATGATGAGCTAGAGAGGGAACCGGCCTGGCTGTGCTCGACAGGTGCCATCACTCGCACGACTGTGGGGAGAGGAGAGCAATGGATCAGAGACCTCGATCATTCCTACCAATGGAGCCTGTTCCCCTCCAGCCTTCTGCCACAGCGCTCTGGCCAGAGGAGGGGGACGGACATGTGCTCGCTGAGGAGCCGCCGCGGCTGCTCCTGGCAATCAGTGATCCCCAGCTGAGTCAGCTGCTCGGGGATCATCTGCGCGCGGAGCATTATCCCTTGCTGACCGCCAACGACGGAGACGAAGCCTGGCAGATCGTTCAGCAGCATCCCTTGCTTGGTGTCATTGCAGAACTCACGCTGAGTGGGAAAGACGGTCTGGAACTCTGTCGCTTACTACGAAGTCGGGAAGCGACGCAAGCGGTGCCTATCCTTCTGGTTGGCAGGCAGTACGACAGCATGGATGCTGTGATCGCTTTGGAGGTAGGTGCAGATGGCTATCTGGCGGCCCCACTCTGGTGGCCACTGGTCCGCGCTCAGCTCAAAGTGCTCCTCCGGCGCTGTCAGATCTGTTGCCCTTCCCTGGCAGTCTTTCCGCGCCAGCGTCAGCTGCGGGCGCTCACCGTCGCTGATCTCCACGTTGACCTCATCGGGCGACGCGTCTTCCGCGGTGGGCAGGAGATCCATCTGTCGACCCTGCTGTTCGACCTGTTAGTCTATCTGATCAGGAGACGCGGCAGCGTGCTTCAGCGCGGAGAGATCGCCCTGGCCCTCTGGGGCAAACAAACGGCGGCGGAAGAGCGTCTTGTTGACGCGGCGATCTACCGGCTCCGGGCCAGGCTGGAGCCTGATTTATCCCACCCGCTCTATATCCAGACAGTGCGCGGCGTTGGCTATCGCTTCCTGGAAGAGGAAGGTGCTGCAGACACTCGCTTCCGGAGAGCGAGTGCGTCACAGGCCTGATGGCTGCGGAAGAGAGCAGCGCTGCGGGCCGTAGCCCTGCTCAGAGGATGCGCAGACGATCACTTCTCCCAGAGAGGAGTCGGGGACGTTGCTCCATGCACGAACGCGGGTAAGCAGCTCAATGGGACATGCGGTCCCCCTTCTTTTCTGGAGAGAGGAAGAAGGCCTTGTCGTTGGACAATGCAATAGAGGGCGAGGGTCTGTCGGTGGGCTAGCGCCGGCTAGGATCGAATTGCTCTGGCTGTTCCCCACCGAACCTGTAAAAAGCCCAGTAAGAGTGATGCAAGCCCTGCCCAAATTGCCAGATAGAGGAAAGCTGCTGTGGGAGAAATCAGGCTCCAAAGCAGTCCGGCGGCACCACTTGCGAGGAGGTTCCCAAAGCTTTGGATAGCTGCCAGGAGTCCAAAAGCTGAACCGCGCACATCGGCAGGAGCAAGCGTTGCCACCGCCGCGTGCTCGCTGGTCTCAATACAGCCGATAGCCAACCCGGCAGTGATGAAGCTGAATGCCAGCAGAGCGATATGAGGGACGTTGACTGCAAAGCCGAGATAGGCAAGCAAGAAGAGAAAAACACCCGCCAGGAGGATGCGCAGCGGTCCGAAGCTATCCGAAAGCCGTCCCGCCGGGAGAGAGGCCAGCGTGGCTGCTACATTGTAGCCTGTGTAGAGCAAGATCCCGATCTGCGTCGCAACCTGGAGACCCAGGCCAGGAGCGAGCTGCTGCGTCGCTCGCAGAATGAGCAGCGTGGCCGCCGCATTGCTGGCTTCAAAGAAACTGACCCCAAGCAATACCAGCCCTAACTGGCCACGCAGGAGGGGGCGGATGGTGATCTTGAGGCGAGTGCGCTCCCGGCTGGTTGCGCGAGGGAGATGACGAATGGCATAGAAGATCGCCAGCGCGGCCAGCACCCCTGGAAGAGCCGAGAGAAGAATGGCTGTACGCACGCCAACAAGCGTGACCAGCCAGAGGGCAAGCAGTGGGCCGCCAATCGCCCCCAGATTATCCATCATGCGCTCAAACCCATAGGCGCGTCCATACACTTCCGATGGGACCATATCCGCCAGCAACGCATTGCGGGCGGGCACGCGCAGCCCCCGGGAGAACCAGGCCGCTGTGCGCAAGAGCGCGACTTGCCAGACAGCCCCTGCCGCCCCAAGGAGCGAACTCAACAGCGCGGTGGAGAGATAGCCGCCAATCGCTGTGCGGCGCCGGGAAGAAGGAGCATCAGCCAGCGGGCCTCCCACGAAGCGAGCCAGTCCGGCCAGACCATCAGCCAGCCCTTCCAGGAAGCCCAAAAGAGAAGCTGGGGCACCCAGAGTAATCGTCACCAGGGAAGCAAGCAAGGCAGTGGGGATTTCATGCCCTACATCGGCCAGAAAACTGGCTAGGCCAATAGCGCGTACCCCTGGGGTAAACCAGCGAGGATAGTCGGTACGTGCCACTCCCTCATCAGTGGATTGCGGTGCTGTCATCGGCCCTCTCATCTCGACTAACAGTGCTATATAGTATAGCAGGTGAAGAGATAACAGGAAAAGAGCCTTCCCTCGTTCAGTCTAAAGATAGGATCCCCTGTCTGGCTAGGCCTGGCAGGCAACTCGAGATCTTAGCGGCCGAGTGGAAGCAGAGGGAGATCAGGAGAGAAACGTGCTCTCCCTCCCCCGGCTTCCCTCTGGAATCCTCTGGCTACTAGAGGCTGCCTGTGTCCACTGGAAGGGATTTTCTGCCCGCTTTATCTCTCCCACGCTCCGTCGGCTTCAGGCTTCCCAAAGGAGGCAACAGCCCATGACCTTTCCCGGCAACCTCTTGTAGGCCCAACTCAACGGCCTGTGGGAGCACTCACCCTTTTACCGAGATCATTTCGCACGCTGCCCGGTCGATCGTTCCAGGTTGAACGAGTATCGTGAATTCCGTCGTCTGCCCTTCCTGGAGGAATGGCATCTCCGGCAGTACAGCGCCCACTTCCACCGGTTCGATGTTCACATCACGCGCATTTATTGCAGCAGGGGAACCCTGGGTGAGCCCAAGTCCCTCTATTATACACTGGAAGACTGGCTGCTCGCCGTGAAGGCCAACGCGACATGCCTGGAGATGGCAGGCTTGGACCAAGCGATACGGTTGCGATCCTCCAGCCATTCGGGATCTGGTCTATCGGCTCCATCTTTCTAGACAGTGTTGCTCAGCTTGGGGCCACAGGGCTGCCCCTGGGCATTCACCTGAGCGACGAAGATGCCCTAGCCCTCATTTGTCTTGCTCAGGAGGGCAGAGCTCTCCTGAGTGGGCCGTCTCGTCAAGCGGCCTATCGTGTCCCCTCTTCGGAGGGAGATGCAAGTCCCCGGGTTTAGCCGGGGGTACTTGACCCAGAGACACCATGCCACTGTGCTGATGGCAGCTCCTGGCAACCTCTGTCGTTTGACGGCAACCATTGTGAGGCAGGGCAAGCAACCTGCAGCCACATACGCAGTGCGAACGTTGATTGTCTCGGGGGAAAAGCTTCCTACGAGACAACGGAGCTATCTTGCCAGTGCCTGGCAAGCAACCGTAATCAGTCTCTATGGCGCGGCGGAAACCGATAGCCTAGCGATTGAGTGTCGCCAGTGTCATGCCCACAAGCTCCTCTCCGACTATTTTTTCTTCGAGCGGTTGTGCGGGGATGAGGCGCAGTCACTTCCTTTGCATCCACGGACGGCGCTCTCTGGCGAGCTCGTGGTCACCATACTGTACAGGCAGGGGACGCCGCTGATCCGCTATCGACTCGGAGATATGGTTCGTGTGCTCTCGGCCTGCGACTTCTGCCATCATCTCTCTCTGCCTACGCTCCATATCATCGGGCGCGTGATACCTTCCGTGACGCTGAGCGACGGGACAAAATTGTACAGCTACCAGGTCGAGCGAGCTCTTGAACGTGCCATCTCCGGGCCTTTCTGCTGTCAGGTTACCTTGACTCAGGAGCACGGCAGAGCTCGACTGCACCGTGTTGTCTTCTGTGAGCAAGTTGAATCCGGTCAGGAAGCCCGGTTGCAGGAATATCTAGGCGAGGCCTCTCTCGACCTCGCAGACGCTCTGAGAGCAGGAGTCGTTGCCAGTATTGAGGTCGTGTGCAAGAACCTGGCTGCACTGCCGCTGAATCAGAGCGGCAAGGTTGTGACCTTGAGCGACCATCAGACAGACCGATGAGCATCTCTCACTCGCATGCCTGGAACGGCCAGCCTCGCGCAGCGGGACCACGTTTAAGCTTCCGTAGGGCACTGATCGCGACAACCCAGCAGTGGGCGATGCTACAACCCACGAAGGGAACGTGCTTCGTCCATGATCGCCCATCAAGCGGGCGGCATCGGTCAGACTGTTGTTGACCTGCGAGCTGGCAGAGAGAGGCCGGCGGCCCCCCTCTGCCGGGCAGGGGCAGGCTGTCGGCCACAAGCCTGGTTAAAGCTTCCTTGCTGATCTTACATGGGCGGGTCTGTACTCCCGCCCTGTCACCGCCAAGAGCTTCAGCTCAAGCGAAGACAATGAGCGGCTTGATGATGCCATCTCGCTTCTGGTCCATCATCTCAAAGGCTCGCTCCATCTCTTCAAACGGAAAGGTGTGGGTGGTCATCAGCGTCGGATCAATGCGCTTCTGCTGCAGCAGGCGGAGCAGGCGCTCCAGGCGCAGGCGCCCGCCAGGGCAAAGCCCGGTGGTGATGGTCTTTTCTGCCATGCCCACCCCCCAGTCCAGGCGCGGGATATGGACAAACTCGCCGTGTCCGTGGTAGCCGATGTTTGAGATGGTGCCGCCTGCTCTGGTCACTTTCACGGCGTTCTGGAAGGTAGCATCACTGCCCAGGGCTTCGATCGCCGTATCCACGCCTTGCCCATCGGTCAGCTCCAGGATGCGTTTGACCACGTCCTCACGGGAGAAGTCGACAATGACATCTGCCCCGTAGTGGCGGGCCAGCTCCTGGCGCCGGGGCACTGACTCCACAGCAATGATCAGGCCCGCTCCCAGCAATCTGGCGCCGGCAGTAGCCATCAGCCCGACTGGCCCCTGCCCAAAGACGGCCACTGTCCCGCCAAGAGGAATCCGACCCTGTTCAGCTCCCATGAAGCCGGTTGAGAGCATATCTGCGCAGTAGACTGCCATCTCGTCGGAGACATCAGCCGGGATCAGGGCCATATTGGCATCGGCCTCATTGACGTGAAAGTACTCTGCGAATACGCCGTCTTTGGTATTGGAGAATTTCCATCCTCCCAATGGTCCACCTGACTGAGAAGGATGGCCGGCCTGAGAGGCAAGATCACCCCAATCTGGGGTAATGGCTCCTACGACCACACGATCACCTGGATGGAACTGGCGCACCTGGCTACCAACAGCGTGCACGATGCCCACCGCCTCATGGCCGAGCGTCAGATTGGTGCGAGGGCCGATGGCTCCCCGCACGGTATGCGAGTCCGAGGTACAGATGAGCGCTCGCGTTGTGCGCACAAGGGCATCGTTCGGGCCTGGTTCAGGCAGGGGCTTCTCCATGAAGCCCACTTGACCGATGGCCTTCATCACAAAGGCTTTCATGATCACTGGCTCCTGTGTTTTCAGCACTCGCCTGCTCGCAAGTGCTCTGGCAGGGTAAACTCTTATTCACGTCATGGGGAGCACAACGGTTTCGCTCCTGGGCTGGCAGTCCGTTGCTGCTTTCCTCAAAGGAGGAGTATAGGCTGTTCCGCTCACAAGTACTTCACTGTGGCCCCCACGCCTTATCACGGTTCACTCCCAAGGAAGGGAGTCAGCTCTGCTCAGCATTTTCTGCTGATGATCCCCGCAGGAAAGGATGTCCACGGGCTGGATTTTTCCCCCTTGACCTCTCTCAGGAGAGCAGCCTGCGAAGAGCGGGTCGGGAAGCGCATATCCAGAGGAGACCAGGATGGTGAAGTGAGAACGTACTGTGAGGCACGGGCCCGTTCTTGTGCAAGTCTTGTGAAATGCCGGGAGTATATGTTCATCATGAGCAAGGGCAATGGGAGAATGACCAGGTGCTCCCCCGCTGGTGAGCAGTGGCAGAGCCTCTGAGCCAGTTGAGAAGCAGAGAGAAGGAGAGAAGTCATGTGTGAACGAGAGGTAGATGGCTCCCGCTCCCTGCGGGAGCTTCAGGACAAACTGATACGTCTGGCCATCCTGGCAGGCGAGCGACTGACACGCGCGCTGAAAGCCGTAGAGGCGCTCGATCCGGAGCTGGCACGTACCGTTCTACCGTCTGACCCGACGATTACCAGCCTGCAGGCCGCGATCGAGGACGAAGTCCATGTCCTGTTCCTCGAAGGGGAGGAAATGGCAGAAAGCACGCGGCGTTTCCTGGTGTCATTGCCTGTGCTGGGCAGCGAGCTGCGCCTGCTGAGCGAGGAGGCCCAGGAGCTGGCCCGGCTTGTCGTCTGGCTTGGCACTTCAGCAGGGCATGCCGGTCAAGACGATGGAGAGGAGAGGCAATGGCCGGAGACCATTGCCAGGCAGGGGGAGCAACTCGCGGGCTTTGGACATCAGATGAGTGCGTCAGCGATGGCAGTGGCCCTGGCTCTGGCAGAACAGGATACACAGGGGGCGCAGCGCCTGTGGCGTCAACAACGCCGTCTTCAGCATGAGCTTACCAGATTGCAACGCAGCCTGCTCCTGATGACACCGGCTGGCTCGCTCACCTCTACGGGAACCAACGCCCCGGGGCAGCGCTGGATCGCCTATCTTTCTGCCCTTGCCCTGCTCTTGAAGCGCATCAGCTCCCACTATGCCACGCTTTGCGAACGGATCATCTTCGTGGTTGAAGGAGTACGCAGCATGCGTCTGCTGCAACGTCTGGAAGCTCGCCTCCTGGTCGACCGCCGTCAAGAACCAGCTCAGTGAGGGAATGCAAGGGGCGGCAAGGAATCTCTCAGTCCGCCACGCCGCTCTATGACTGCGCCTTCCTTGCCTCCAGGTTCCTTTCCTCTCCTGGCGCCCTGGCCCTCTCTGCCTCAGCACCGGCGGATTCTGCCAGCCGGGCTATGTGGCCCTTTTCCCCTCCCAGGAAGGCAATAGCCAGTCCGGCCAGCCGGGGCATACCCTGGCTGCTCAGTAGCGGAAGAGGGCCGCCAGCGGGCCCGGTGCTGGCATATGCGCTGGCGCGACTAGGGAAACCTGGCCATCGTGGAGAATCGTCTGCGCTGCCAGTCGGTCGACCAGGTCTTCATCGTCGGGCTGGGCTTCGGCGTGGGCTTCGACGGTCTGTGTCCCAGGGTCCAATCGACCCCAGAGGGTGGCCTCTTCAGCGATGAAGAGAAGCTGGATGCGCCCACCGCAGGCCGCCCGAGCGATCTCGCTCAGGTCACCAGACGCTTGCCCTGTGCCCTCACGCTCGCGAAAGCGGGCCAGGGCCTCCTGCTGCATCTCTTGCAGGGCAGAGACGACCAGTGGCCAGGCTCGTTGTCGGAGTGAGGCCGCGCTCACCTCATCAAAATTTCCCTCCAGGCCCTCCTTGAGAAGGAACGGATAGGTGTTGACATGGCGATAAAGCGCCTGCAGTGAGGAGACGGCGGCCAGCACAAGCGGTGCGTGCTGGCTACGCAGAAGGGCATGCACCGCGTGGTCGATTTGTCGGATATAACGTAATTCATCCGCCTGCTGCTCTTGTTCGCCTGCTCCCTGGCCATGATACATCACGGCCCCGCGCTTTCCATGACGAGTCAGTGGACTACCGCTATGATATTGGAGAGCATGGGCTCGTGACCAACGCTCTCGCCAAGAGCCTGGAGGACTGGTGACGTTCTCGGGTAAGGGCACCTCGTGCTGGCCGAAGGGATGGCAGACCAGCAGCCGCACCTGCTTTCGGCTCAGCACGAGAAGATAGAAGTGCTCGTTGTGGCTCAGCAGTGGTAATAGCGGCTTGATGAAAAAGTGCTCTCCAACCACTACCTGGGGGGGAGGGGCATAGGAGAGGTGATAGGTCCGATAGAGGGTAGCCGAGCGGAAGACCGCAAGCCCGGGTGAAACCGTGTTCCACAGCGCGATCTCGGCAGGCAGGGCCTCGATGGGCGCGAGTAGACTCTGCTGCGCGGGCCGGCTCAGCTGCGTCTGCAGCAGGCGCTCACGTGCCTCCTGGAGCAAGTGTTTCAGCTGCCGTAGCCCAAGGCGATAGCCTTGACCTTTGCTGGGTGTGGGTAGATAGAGCGAGAGGCATGGGGCCTCCTCGCTCGATAGGATCGTCTTGATTTCCTGATAGTATCGGTTCTGCTGCATAGTGCATCTCTCTGACAACCGACTGTAGCTTTCTCTTCTTAATGAAAGCTTAGAACGGTTCGCTCACGAGCCTCTCTCAGGAGGCTCTGTTGCCTTCACAGCCAGGTTACAGGTTGAGCAATGGCGCTCGCTGCACCGGGTGGCATGACGGCTTCTTTCTGTGCTCCCCTCTTGCTCTCAAGAGAGCTGTCTGAGAGAGAGGAACGCGCCCCTGAAACTCTTTCGTGAGAAGGATCAGGTATCCTCGGAAACGAGGAGGAGACAGCCGGCATGGAAACAGTCAGACAGCTGATCAGTGATAGGCAGCCAGCGCGTCTGATACGCTACGAAGCAAGTTTAGAGCTGCACCGTGGCATACGTGAGCAGAAGATAGTGCTGAGCACCGCTAGCTTCACAGTACAGAAAGGAGCAGCATACCAATGTTTCGCCGCATTCTTGTGCCTCTAGATGGCACTCCCGCCGCTGAGCGAGCCTTGTTGATCGCCGCGCATCTGGCTCGTGCGGCCCAGGGATCGGTGACGGTATTACGCGTCATTGAGTGGCCTCCCCCGGGTGCGCTCGTCGACAGCAGTACCCTGTTTGATCCTTCCAGCAGCCTGGCAGAGCATGAGCTTGCCAGTGCCACGCGCTACCTCAACGAGACTGTCCAGAACTATGCTCAGGCCCTTGAACACCTGCCCGTCGAGCAGGAGGTCGCTTTTGGTCCCCCAGCCTCGACGGTGTTTTCGGCAGCGCGCCTGGAGCAGATGGATCTCATCATTCTGTGTACTCACACTGCCAGTCGGATCAAACGGTGGCTGGTGGGCAGCTTGGCACAGCAAGCCGTCAGGCGGAGTCCGGCTCCCCTGCTGGTCTTCCATGAGCAAGGGCCGCTACTGTCCTTGCCACGGCCAGGACGCCCGCTGCGGTTGCTGCTTCCGCTGGATGGGTCGCTGACCGCGGAGGCTGTCCTCAGACCGGCCTTGCAGCTCCTGGCACTGCTTGCTCCACCTGAGCTGAGCCTGGTGCAGTTGTTGAGTGTCATCGATGTTCCTGGCTACAGGACGCTGGGGGGGCCGCATTTCCCTGTACCTGACCCGGACCCACGTGAGCAGCTCCAGGAGGAGGCCAGGAGCTATCTGGAGGGGGTGATGGAACGAGTGCGCCAGGAGCAGCTGGCTGATCCTGCTGTGACGATCACATCTGCGGTGATCGCCAGTAGCAATGTCCCTGGAGCCATTCTCAAACATGCTGCGGCTGAAGATGCGCAGAACCAAACTCAGCAGTTCGATCTGATCGCGCTGGCCACTCACGGGCGCAGTGGCCTGTCCCGTCTCCTGCTCGGCAGCGTCACTGAGCAATTGCTTGCGAGCAGTAAGCTCCCCCTGTTTATTGTTCGCCCCGGGATGCTACATGAGAGTAATGGCTCAGAAGAACACACCAGCCAGGCTGAGGAACAGAAACCGCCCACATCTGACGAGCCAGGGGCCGTCGGTTGGACAGGACTCCTCTGAGCTGACCTCGACTGACAGGAAGGAACGTCTGGCCTGTACGATGAGAGGCGGGCCAGGAAACGTGGCCCGCCTCTCGTTGCTTGCTGATTGACCTGGCTGGTCCACTGCACGGGCCTAAAGGAGACCCTGGGGGATCAGGTGCCAGTAGGCATGGTTCAGCAGCTGCTTCTCCAGATGGTAGAAGAGGCTTGGGCGCGGGGGTTCAGGCGGGTGCTCATAGTTAAACACCAGTTGCGTTGCCCGGCGGTTTCCGGTCTCCAGGAAACACATCACCTCGCCATCGTAGAGACCTTCTTCGGTTTCAAGCGTCTCTCCACGGATCTCCGCTACAAGACGCCTGGCCAACACGCGAGCTTCAAAATGGGCGGCTGAACCGCTTTTAGGTACGGGCAGGTCGGTGGCATCTCCGAGGGCATACAGATGCTCCTGCCCTTTGACTCGCAGGGTGTGGCGATCAGTTGGAATCCATCCCTGGCTATCTCCCAGGCCAGACGCTTCGATGACCTGCGCCCCGCGATGCGGAGGCACCAGGATGAGCAGATCAAAGGGCACCTCTTCTCCTTCCAGTGAGCGAATCACCCGGCGTTGCTGATCGACAGCCTCCGGCGTAAAGAAGACCCGTGTGGCGATCTCGCGCTCCTCCAGCAGAGGTGCCACCATATCTGCCACCCGCTCGATGGTAAAGATGCGCGGGAGGGGATAAAGGTACTCGATGACGGTGTGCTCTCGGAGGCTATGCTGACGAAGCCAGTCATCAAGCAGGAAGGTGAATTCCAGGGGGGCGGGAGGGCAACGGTAGGGGATACCGGCTACTGCAATTACAATGCGCCCGCCAACAAACGTGCGCAGGGCCTGGCGGAGC
>NZ_JADGIA010000166.1 GCF_019683635.1 Thermogemmatispora sp.
CAGTAAATGTTTGAAAGGTACAGAGATAGAAATATATAGATAAAGATGTGAAAAATAGAGGGAGCGGGGAGATAGGAGACGGAACTAAGGCAGGGAGAAGAGGCTACGGGAGAAATAGGCTGGGAAGAGAGAGGTCGGGCGACGCGGATGAGGGCCGGCTTTGCCTCTTCTCTTCCCAGCCTGACATACGGCCAATCAAGCCTCTGGCTGGCTAGTTGGCTGGTTGGCCAGAGGTTGTCTTACAGAGAGCGAGCGCGCGCCAGATCGCGGCCCGACGTACCGCAGCCGAAAGCCACCAGCAGTGGCAGGAGGTGGGCCACACGTGGTGTTCCCCAGCCGGTCACGGGGTCCCAGCCCTTAGCGGCGGAGTAGCCGTTAATGGTTACCGGGTTGCCGTTGGCGTCGGTGCCCGTAAAGGTATTGTTCCCCGTCGTAATGTCGTGGAAAGCCTGCCCGTAGAGCGGCGAATGGCCGATCAAGTAGAAGGCAGGATTGAGGAAGCCTACACGGTGGTGGCCCAGCTGATCGGCCAGGGCTGTAATGCCAGCCCACTGGGGCGAGCCAGCGCTCGTGCCGCCAAAGCGGAAGACCAGGTCCTGACCCAGGCCAGAGGAACTCCACACGGCCAACACACCGCCGTCGACCGCTGCGTTGTAGGCTACATCGGGCACGCCACGGTAGCGACCGATCCCGGAGGTGCCGACCTGGTAGAACGGCTTCGGATAGATGGTGCTGAAGCCGCCGCCGCTGGCCGCCTCGTACTGCGGCTCATTCCAGGCCGTCTCACTCTGGTAGGCGCCAGTCTGGCCATCGGCGATCAGCTTCGTTCCTCCGACGCCCGTCACCAGCGGGTCACTGGCTGGCGAGCTAACGCTGAGGAAATAGGAATTGCCGTCGCAGGTATACTGAGCCGCCCCCTGGTCGCCTGAAGAAGCGAAGAGCGTAATACCCTTCAGCGTGGCCTCCAGGAACAGCTCGTGCTCCTGGCGCAGCAGCTTTGGATCGACGCAGCTCTCGCCCTCGCCAAAGCTCTGGGAGATCACGTCGCCCAGATTATGGCGAATCGCATAGCGGGTCGCGCTGAGGATATCCGTATCCTGATTGGACTTGGCCAGCACCAGCACGATGTGGGCGTCAGGGGCGATGGCGTGGGCCCACTCCACATCAAGCGTAATCTCGCCCGCCCAGCTTACCTGGTTCGCATCGTTGGGATCGAAGGGAGTCAATCCGTCCGGTGCGACGATGGTGAAGGGTGGATCGGGCAACCCGAAGATAGAGTCGAAGGTCTGCAGGTCGTGGGTGATAGTGGGACTCTGGTAGGCATCAATAATAACGATCGAGCGTCCTTTTCCTGTAATCCCTTTATTCAGGATCGGCGTGATCTCATATGCTTCGCGAATCTGCTTGGGGCCGTAGCAGTTGGGCGGCGTGGTCGTCTGGCAGCGGAAGGTCGTATCGCTGCGAGCAACACCAACGTACTCGTACTGCGGGCGCACTACGGCGAAGCCATGTACGCCGCGAGCCGTCAGTGCCGCTGCGCTCGCTCCTCCACCCAGGCCAAGGCTGAGCGCCAGCATGGCGCAGACTGCTACTGCGGTGATGAGCAGACGCGAGAGCCGACGGACGAGAGCTAGATCGTTCATGAATGTCTGACCCCCTTTTTCAAAACATAGTGCCTTAAGACAGTAGAGAAAACTCGTGCCTGGTGCAGATAGAGGGGAATAGGAATGGCACCCGCTTATAGTATACATGGTCTTCCTGCTTTTTTTAAAGAGGAACAGGTTGATAGAGGGTAAAGATCTAGCTTAAGAAATCTAAACATATAGCGCTTCTTTGCCTGCTCGTTTGCTTATGCGTGGAATCATCGCTAGCGGCAGCTCAGCCTCCCCCTTTGCGCTCCACCCTTGCTGTAAAGCCGCTCTCAAAGTGAAAGGCCCGCCACCACGGTGACTGCGTCACTTTCCCGCCAGGCCGCTCGTATACTGAAAAAGGAAGAGGAAAAGAAGAGCAGCAGGCGGGTGGTCAGCCGCCTCACCTAGATGAGGAAGGAGAGATCTGCTATGACCGGCTCACTGGAAAAACCGTCGCTTCGGGAGTCGCGACTTGGCGAGGAAGGTGCGGACGGGCTGACGCCGCGCAACCTCGCTGCCACCGGAGAGGAAGAGACACCTACGGAGAAGAAAGAGAGAGTAGAGGAAGAGCTTCTCTCTCGGAGAGCCTCGACAGACGCTAAGGTTCATGGACAGCGGCCACAGATGGACGCTGCTGAGATGGAGGAGGTTGAAACTGTCGCTGCAGCTGAGGCCACGCAGGAGCGTCAGGCCGTTGCTGCTCCACGGCAGGAGCAGGGGGTGCTGGTGGTAGCGCCCAGCGACGCTACCACGGCTGATCACAGTGAAGATACCCTCCCGTTAGAGCGCCCTGCCCAGGGCAGCGCAGGGCCGCAGGCTGCTTTCCATAGCGCGCCGACGCTACCAGTACTGCCACAGGAGCCACCCCATACCGCTCGGCAGTCCCAGCGCTGGCCCCAAGGCCGCCAGGGCCAACCCTGGCCAGGACCGCGCCAGAGAGCCGCTCGTGCAGCGGCGGGCGGTCCCTCTTTCAAGAAACTCTGGATCGGAACGCTCATCGCCTCTTTGCTTTTGCTGCTGGTAAGCGTCAGCCTCCTGGTCTATCTTTTAGGGGTATTGGCGGCGCGTGAGGGTCTCTCTCCGGCCTCACTTCTCCCGGCGACTGCCAGCGGCAAGCTGGCAGGGGCACAGCGTGGACAGGATAGCGCGGCCATCGAGCTGGCCCTCTTTCCCCAGAGTTTCAGCCCAGCCAACTGCCTTCCCGATAACGGTTATCGCTGTACAGCAACGCTCATGGCTAGCGGGCCGGCGGGCAGTGTGCGCTGGCAAGCCTGGTCCCAGGGCGTAGCCGCCCGCTTTAACCCCGCCAGTGGCAGCATCGAGCCAGGGCAACAGCAACAGGTGATCATTTATCTCCCTGCGACCTGTCCGGCCTCGGGGAAACTCATCTTCTCCTGGAACAACCGGCAGCTGAGCGTGCCCTGGCGGTGCTGAAACGCCGCCGGGAGCAGGCTACCTGCGCATTGCGGCGTGCGAAGTCTGTTCGGCCCCACTTCGCCAGTCTCGTTTCTTCCCAGCCTGGCCCTGAGTCCGGCAGGCTCCAGACCGGACCAGACATGCCCCCACTCAGCGGGGAAGGTCGGGGCGTGACTTGCGCAGTCGGAGCCAGCCCTTCTCTTTAGGCAGCTCTTCCTGGCTGTTCTGTCCTTGGGTCCTCAACCCCATCTGCTCCAGGAAGCGAATCCCCGTTTCACTCCACGTGACGCCAGAGGCCAGCTCAATGACCTGGTCGCTGCGCACAGGAACCGGGCGATAGCCCGGCGGCGGCTCCGTGGCTTGTGGCCCGGGGCGCGACGTCGGCCACTGTGGATACTTCGGCGCGACGATCGGTACTTGTGACGGCGTTACCTTTTCCAGCTCCATCTCTGTTGACCACCTTCTTTCTCTTGGCTCACGGCCTCAAAAAGCGTAGCAGCGTAGAAAAGATATGATGAGCGGAGTGCGCTCTCTACGCTGGAGATCAGTCCTCACTACACTTGCAAACCTGTATTAAGGAAGAGGAGACAGGTCATCCAGCTAGATGATAACGCAAAGCGGGCGCCTAGTCCATAGTGTTGTCGCGCTGTCTGGCTCAGCTATTTAGGAGTGAGTGGGCCGCCCCGGCTGGCGAAGGGAGCAAGGCTGTCAGCTTGCTTAAGGAGGATCGTTCTGCTATGCTTCCGGGCGGGGACAGAGGAACAATTTCGCGCTGAGTGAAGGCGCAGGCCGGGCTGGCTTTTCCGTTTCGGCCAGCCGCGGCAAGAAAGAGATAAGAGCGAGTCACTCTTAAGGAAACGCGCTTACTGCCATGCCTGGGGAAACCGGATCAGCTGAAACAAGACAAGGGGAGAGCATAGGCATGATCAACCTGCAGGACCCCGCGCTCAGGGAGCAACTACGGCGCAGGACCCCGGAAGGCCGCTATCTGGTTAGCGAGGCCGAGCTGGTGCTGGCGATCCGTGCTTGTGATGCACAGGGAGACAGCGAGCGTGTCCAGCTCCTCTGCGAGGTGCTGGTCGAGCGCTGCGCACCAGAATTTCAGCGGCGCACTCAGGGCTTACGTCATCGACCTGATCTGCGCGAGGAGGCGATTGCCAACATGTTCGAGCATCTTCTGCGCGAGACTCTCAATCCACAGGAGGTGTTCATGACTCAGAACTTCCCCCACTATTTGCGCTGTCTCTGCGCGGATGAGTTCACGCGCGTCCTGCGTCAGGAGGGGCTGCACTACCGGCGCGACAGCGAGGGGCGCCCAGCGGGGCAGCCGCAGCACATCCCGCGTTCTTTGATGGAATCGCTCCAGACGGGCATCGCCGAGGAAGAAGGATCGCCCGGTGCCGACGTGGCTGATCCCCAGGATGCCTATGAGCGCCTGCACGCTCTTGAAGAGAGCAGGCGCATTCTAACCTATCTCTCGGACCCGCTCGATCGCAAGATTATGGTGCTGCGCGTCTTCCAGGGGTTGAAGTGGGACGATATCGCGCAGCTTTGTCAGCGGACCGAGCGCACAGTACGTCTACGCTATGAGAAGGCCCGGGCTTATCTGCGCGCCTGCCTCGATCGGGAGCGAGAGGAGTCGGAAGCAGCACAGATGCGTCAGCAGCATCAGCGACAACCAGCCCAACACGTGCCCACCGCTCATGGGCAGAACCAGCAAAGGTGAGGAGGCGTCAATCATGGCAAGCATCGACAGCCAGACAATCCAGCAGCTGAAGATGGCCTGGCTGGCCGCTGAGGAACGCGGCGATAAGCAGGCTCAAATGGCTCTCTTGCGCGCGCATCCAGAGGCCCAGGAGGCTCTCATCGACTTTATCGCAGCCTATCACGCTACGGCGCTGGAACAGGAACATGGCGCGCTCGCCTCGCCTGAAGAAATCCAGCTACTGCCCCTGACGGAGCGCGCTCGTCAGCGCGCACTGGCGCGCGTCTTCGGCCTCAGCCAAACCAGCGATGCCGGTGCTCAGGCCCGGTCCGAAGCCTCGGTCACCTCACTTGCTTCCGTTAAGACGCTGCGTGAGCTGCGTCAGCGACGTCGGCTCAGCCTGACTGAGGCGGCGCGCGGCCTGCGCCTGGGCGTCGATGTCTGGAAAAAGTTTGAAGAGGGTCTGATCGATCTGCTCAGTCTCAGCACGCGCCAGCTTGAGCGGCTGGCGAGCTTCTTTAGCGTTAGTCCGCAAGAGTTCGCCGAGTTGTTGCGCAATAGTCAGCCGACTCTCGCCCTCAATCGTCGGCAGACTGGCGAGGCGGCTCGACGACAACGTCAGGAGAGACCAGTCAGGCAGAGCTTTGCCGAGGCCATTGCCCGCAGCGATATGAGCGAGCAGGAGAAGCGCGCCTGGTTAGAGGAGTGATCTCGTCGCCTTGCTCTCAGCCCGTCCTCTTGCTTCCCTGGCTTGCTTGCCAGCGAGGCTCTGAGCGGAGCAGGCTGCCTTGCTGCGGCGCAGGCAGGCGCACCGCGTAGCCGAGGTAATGGAGCCTTGTGAAGCGGAAGAGGCTCCAGAGGAGACCGCTGTTGGCGAGGCCGCGGGAGAGAAAGCTGCTTATCTCACCTGGTTGTAGACCGTAGGCGGTCAACAGGAAAGCCAGCTCGCGGGGACGAATGAGACTCCGAGGGCGGCCAGCGCCCTCCAATCCGAGAACCAGTGGCAGGCGCTCCCCCAGCCAGTTCAACAGCAGGCGAGACGGCCAGTTGCCATTGAGGGCCTCAAAGACCAGCAGGCCACCTGGTGCCAGCACGCGCGCCATTTCGGCAATTGCCGCCCGCAGATCCCTGACCTGCGCCAGTGCCTGCAAACAGACTACCATTGAGAAAGAACCGCTTGCGAAGGGCAGGGCCTCAGCCCGCCCGGATAGATAGGCGATCACGTGGCCCAGGGCTCTCTCCCGCGCATGGCGCTGCGCCTGCTCCAGAACCAGCGGCGAATCGTCGAGACCCAGGATGATGGCCCCACGCCGCGCCAGCTCCTCGCAGAGCTGGCCTTGATCACAGCCCACGATCAGGATCTCCTCTTGTCCCAGGGCTGTTCCCCCATAAAGGCGCGTCACAGCCCCCTCCACATAATCGCAGCGTGCCACTGTCAGCTGCGGTTGCCATCGAGAAGGGTGAACATTGGCAAAAGTCTTCTTCTGCCAGCGTTTTATCATAAGCATACCAGTCCTCTCCCTAACGAGACCATAAGCGATGCTCGTCAATTATATAGTAATAGGAATGGTCGCTTTTCGTCGGAGCGTTGTACAGAAAAGGGAGTATCCTTACAACGAGTGCAAACAGAGCCGGGAAAGATGGTATAATAGGGCGACTGATTACGCGATTGGTGGAGAGAGGAACCTGTTCCTATGGCTATGTTTGAAAGTCTCTCAAAGCGCCTTGAAGGTATCTTCAGCGGGCTGAGTGGCAAGGGAAAGCTGACCGAAGCTGACGTCAACGAGGCCATGCGTGAGGTGCGCCTGGCCCTGCTGGAAGCGGATGTCAACCTGCGCGTTGTACGCCAGTTTGTCGAGCGCGTGCGGGCCAAAGCCATTGGGGCCGAGGTCTTGGGGAGCTTCTCGCCGGCTCAGCAAGTGCTGCAGATCGTGCATGAAGAACTCATAGACATGTTGGGTGGCGAAGGAAGTCAGAACCGGCTGGACCTGGGTGGCCCGCCGCCCAATGTCATCATGCTGGTCGGGCTGCAAGGCTCAGGCAAGACTACCACAGCGGCGAAGCTGGCCAACTATCTGCGCAAGGAGGGCCAGCGTCCACTGCTCGTGGCCGCCGACATGTATCGGCCAGCGGCTGTGCGCCAGCTCCAGACGCTGGGCAAGCAGCTCTCGATTCCTGTTTACGCCGAGCCGATGGGAGCCAACCCGGTCGACATCTGCGTCCATGCTGTTGACTACGCTCGTGAGCAGGCTGCCTCTGTCGTTATTCTGGATACTGCCGGGCGTCTCAACATCGACGAGCAGATGATGCAGGAGGTCATCGCCATTCGCAAGCGCGTGCAGCCGCGCGAGGTGCTCCTCGTCGCCGACGCCATGACTGGTCAGGAAGCGGTACGCGTGGCCAGCGACTTCAACCAGGCTGTGGCTCTGACGGGGATGATTCTGACCAAGATGGATGGCGATGCCCGCGGTGGCGCAGCGCTCTCGATCCGGGCGGTCACAGGGGTACCTATTAAGTTCCTGGGCGTCGGAGAAAAGACGGATGCTCTGGAGCCGTTTTATCCCGACCGTTTGGCCTCGCGTATACTGGGAATGGGCGATGTCCTGACCCTCATCGAGCGGGCGCAGGAAGCCATTGATCAGCAAGAGGCGCTCCAGACGCAAGCCCGCCTGCAGCAGGGGCAGTTTGATCTGGAGGACTTCCTTAAGGCGATGCGTCAGCTCAAGCGCATGGGGCCGCTGCGCTCCATTCTGGAGATGTTGCCTGGCTTCAACAAGCTGGCCGCCCTGCCCGAGATGGATGAGGCCCTGGAGGGCGATCCTTTGAAGCATGTCGAGGCGATCATTCTCTCGATGACTCCCGAGGAGAGGCGCAATCCCGATATTATTAATGGCAGCCGACGCCGGCGCATTGCAAGCGGCAGCGGCACCAGCGTGCAGGAGATCAATCAGCTCCTCGCCCAGTTCAATGAGACGCGCGCCATGCTGCGCCAGCTCGCCAGCGGCAAAGGCCCCTGGGCCCGCTTGCTGCGCCAGTACGCCAGCGATGGCGGCGGCATGGCCGCTGGCTTGCCCGGTATGCCAGCCGCTCCAAGCCTGCCTCGGTTGAACAGCGGTGAGCCTAAGAAAACCGGCAAGGCTGCCCGTAAGGAACGAAAAAAGCAAAAGGCCAAGCAGAAAAAGAGGAGGTAATCCCATGCCGGCCAGACCTCTGCCCCGCGCTCGCCCGCCCGCTCCTGGTGCGCTGCTCTTGCTGAGTTTGATGCTGCTCTTACTACTCATGAGCGCCTGCGGCGGCGATTCCCAGGCCCGCCAGCAGGCCAGCCAGAGCAAAGATCAGCTCGATCAGCTGCTGCGCTATGCGCTCTCTATTGGTGTGCCTGCCACGCTATTGCAACCGATTCAAAAGCAGGAGACGACTCTCAGCAGTGGCTCCCCTCCGTTTTCTCCATTCGATGATCGGCCAGTCACAGCGTACTATACTCATTTGACCAATCAATACAAACATTTGCAAGAACAAACTAAACAAGTCATTAATACGGCTACTGACCAATTTCAGACGCGGGCCCAGCAGGATATGCAGAATTTTCAGGATGCTTTGACGGCGCGCCGCGTCGATGGCTTTGGCAACCTTCAATTTTTTACGCAGCAATATCAACGTGATCAGAACCTCATGGCGACTGCGCGCTATCCTCGGGATTATGCTGCTATCAGTAAGGAGGCCCAGACCAACACCCAGGCTTTAGATCTGATGAAGGCGACGCACGATCGTCTGACAGCCTTGCAGAGTACGATCAAGCAGCTCCAGAAGGCCAACGTTGATGTAACGGCCATGCAGGCCCAATATCAAGACGACGTGCAGACCTTCAACCAGGCCGTCAAGCCCACGGATTTTCAGCATTTGCAGAGCCTGATCAATGCCCAGTACGAGCTAGCGGTGGTCAATTCTGTTCAGGCCGTGCCCTATGTTGGCAGCGCCAAGCTGAATACTTTTAAGGCTCAGCTCGATGATCTGAAGAAGTATGGTGTCGATGCCAGTAGCTATCAGCAGCGCTACAATGCTGACAAGGCTGCGATGGAGCGAGCCACGACCCTGGAGCAGTATCTGGCGGTCTCTCGCCAGATCGACGCTGACATGGCTGCCATGTATCCCGATCTCGTTCGCGGAGAGGCCTACTGGCTGGTGAATGAGATCGATCGCCAGGCTCGTAGCTGGGGTAAAGCTCATCTCTATCATGATAAATTTGATGGGAACAATTACATCCTCGATGCTGGCTATACCCTTGATGGTATTGGCTACTGGCTCAATCGTGAGTTGACCTGGACCTATACCACTGAAGACTACCAGGGGGTCGTTGATGAGGAGCAGAACGAGCTGTTCAATCTCCACATGATGGAGCAGAACTACAACGATCACACGCCATACAACAAGGTCCACCAGACCGACCTGCAGATCCTCGATCACTATCACCTGCGTGGCTCTCAGGTACTGATGGTCTCCTTCACCGAGCAGGCCATGCGTGTCTACGATCACGGTAAGCTTGTCAACGCCTTCCTGGTCACCACAGGCCGGGTCGAGCGCCCGGCCCTGCCCGGCGTCTGGCCGACGCAGAACCGTGAATCGCCGACGGAATTTAAGTCGAGTGATCCCCCAGGTTCCCCCTACTACTATCCTCCCACCCACATCAACTATGCCATTCTCTATCACTGGGGTGGGTTCTTCGTCCACGATGCCTGGTGGCGTGTCGACTTCGGGCCTGGCACTCAGTTCCCCCACTATGACAGGGGAGGCGACGAGAGCTTTGCTGGAAACGGCAGCCACGGCTGTGTGAACGTCCAGGAGGATCAGATGGCCTGGCTCTATGGCCACACTGACTGGAACACCGTGATCGTGATCTACTGATCGCCTGACCGTGAGGGTTCCTGCGAAGAAAGCAAGGGCGCTGCTCCCTCAAACAGAGCAGCGCCCGCTTTATGGAAGAGAAGGATCTGGCCGGGCGGAAGAAGAATGATCAGCTGGGGAGAGTGGCCGGCGGGGGACTCAAGCCACATCCTCGCCTTTGCTGTCGGGTACCAGCTCCTGGGGAGCGGGCAAGGGAGGCAGCAGATCGGCGCGCACCCGTGGCAGACGCAGGTAAAGCTCCGCCCCGCTTAGGGAACGACGCCAACTGCGGGCTGCACGCAGGTCCCGCAGAAAATCACGCTGTAGATCAACGCCCAGGGCCTGCCAGAAGAGGCTAATGGCCCGTCGGGCGAAGGCCAGGGCATTGCGCGGCTCAATGCGGTCCAGATCCTCAAAGAAAAAGGCGCAGCTGGTGAAACTGCACAGCAAGTAGTACTCGGCCTCCAGCAGCAACAGAGCGCGCCGACGTTTCTCAGCGAGGGCGGCTCTCCCCCCAAAACCAACGGGCCTGGCGAACTCCTCCCAGAAGCTTTCAGACGAGCGCCAGCCATTGCGCAAAGCCAGGTAGCCATTGCGGGCCGCCCAGGGGTCGCTTAGCACCTCCGCTGCGAAGCGCTCAAAGAGTTGATCGCCGCGGGCTGCCAGACGGTTCAGGGCCTGGCGCAAGGCCCCTTTCCAGTCGCTGCGTCCTTCGGTGCAGGCGCAGCCGCAGGCCCAGCGATCGACACCATGAAAGCAGCTCCAGGACGTAGGCGTGCGTAGCGTTACCTCACGACGCGGTGGATGCAAGCGCAGATAGCGCTCCAGGGTAGACAGCTGGAACCCAGCCGCCTCAGCGCTATAGCGCACCAGGCGGGTCAGGAACTTATCGCGCCAGATCCAATGATGGCCGTACAGCTCGCCATCGGTGGCGATCACAATCAGCTGCGGCTCACCTCGCTCCAGTTTCTCCGGCACCAGATGAGAGGGCAGGATCGCCGAAGCAAAGTGGTCGGCGTTCACCGTCACATTGCCGTCGAACGAGATCGCTCCTGAGAGCGGAGCCTGGTAGAAGAAAACCGTCATGCTGCGATTGGCCGGCAGGCGTACCAGATACGGCTCCGTCACATCCACTGGAGTGGCGGCCTGCCAGGGAGCCAGCACTGTAAAGGTGATGCCACAGCGCGCCAACAGATCGAGCGTCTCCATATCCACCGCCGTCTCCGGCAGCCACATCCCCGCCGCCTCGCGACCATAGCGCTGGCGGAAATCCTCCAGGCCCCAGACGATCTGCGTATACTTATCGCGACTATTGGCCAGGGGGAGGATCACATGATGGTAGGGATGAGCCAGGGCGTTGCCGCTGCCGTAGCGTGCGCGGTGCTGTCGGTCAGCCTCAATGATCGTCTGATGGACGCCAGGATAATGGTCGGCCAGCCAGGAGGCCAGCGTTGGCCCCATATCATAGCTGATCAGCTCGAAATTGCCGGCCTCGGCATTAGGGCGGTAACATTCCGCCGTAATCTTCTCATTGAAATTGGCAAAGGGAGCGGCTTCGGCCTCGGCGGGAATAGCGCCAGTGAAAGGGTCCTCGCGCGGGGGCTGGTAGAAATGCCCGTGGAGACAGAGGAAAAGAGGCGCTGCGCCGGGCGTTGCAGCCTCGCTCACCGCTTGCTGTTCAAGCATAGACAAATGAACCTTCTCATCTGCTCACAGAGTTAGCTGCTGCGCAACCAACCTCGTCCTCTACCTGCGGCGCTCCTCTCGGCGCGTAACCCGGCCAACCCGTGGCATATAAGGTATACGCACGCAGAGAGAAGCGCGTTCCACTCAATGTGTCGCGGCAGCCGTAGCCCAGCTGACCCTGGCCCAGCCTATAGCTGTCGCTGGCTAGCGTGTTCAGCGTAGCGCAGAGCCGGTGGCCCGGTAGCCCGGTGGCTCAATGGCTCGGTAGTTTGCTCGGGTCAGGCCGAGCGTGACTGCGTACTCATCAGGAACTCCTCGTAAGCCTGACGGAGCTTCGGGTAACGCAGCAGAAAGACGCCGGCGTACTCCTGCGTTAGCGGACGAGGCTGGCGGATCAGACGCATATTGGCCTCTTTCAGGAGGCGATTGCCCTTCTTGCTATTGCAGGCTTTGCAGGAAGTCACCAGGTTTTCCCAGGTGCTCTTGCCGCCACGCGAGCGCGGGATCACATGGTCGAGCGTCAGCTCGCGGGTCCGCTTGCCGCAGTACTGACAGGTTTCCTCGTCGCGCAGGAAGATATTGGCGCGTGTGGGCTGGAGGGCGACGCGCGGAACACGGACGTTGGCGAGCAATTGCACGATCACGGGCCGCTCGTGGTCGAGGCGGCGGGCCTGAATATTCTCCTCAATAGCCTTGCGAACCTCGTCGTCCAGGAAAGTCACCTTTTTCTTCGACAGCAGGACGACCAGACGACGCTCTGAGATGAC
>NZ_JADGIA010000167.1 GCF_019683635.1 Thermogemmatispora sp.
TTCCTTTCCAGTGTGGCCCGCGCGGTCTGGCCTGGCGGCAAAAAGCGGGGCAGCCGGTCTTGCCTCCTGTGCTTCCGGTGGGCGAAAAGGACTCCCATGCCGCGCTAAAAAGTCGCCTCCAGTCTTAGGGTGAGGATAGCATATTCTCATGCAAGAGTACAAGGTGGGTGGGAAGATGGTTTGAAGATGACCTCGTTTTGAAGGAATCCGGGCCTGCCGGCGGCCAACCGCGGAGCCCTGAGAGCGGCGCTTGCTCAGCCCTTCCTTCGCCCTCAAGATTCGGTGGGGGCCAGAGCATCGAGCGGGAGCAGACCCTCCTCTATAGCCCGGCTGAGGGCCTCAGTGCGTCCCGAGACGTGCAGCTTCTGGTAGATATTGGCCAGATGGAAGTTCACTGTGCGCTCGCTGACCTGCAGACGGCGCGCGATTTCTTTGTTGCGCAGGCCGCGCGCTAGCAACAGCAAGACCTGGCGCTCGCGCGCTGTCAGCGAGCTGGAGCTGGGGCCTTCCTCTCCCTGGCTGAGACGCGTCAGCAGGCGTGCCGCCAGTTGAGGCTGGACCACGGTCTCGCCCCGTGCCACTGTGCGGATGGCCTGGACCAGCTCATCGGGAGCTACTTCCCTGAGCAGGTAGCCGTCGGCTCCGGCCCGCAGCGCTGCTGAAAGGTGCTCGGGCCGACTGGAAGCCGAGAGCACAAGAATATGGGTATCGGGGCTAAGCTGCTTCATTTGGCGCAAGGTTTCTACTCCTTGCTCGTCAGGCAAAGGCAGATCCAGCAGCACCACCTGTGGACCCAATTCCAGGGCTTCGCCGCTGGCCTGGATGCCACTGGCAGCCTCACCGATGACCTGCAGATCGGGATAGCTCTCTAGCAGACGACGCAGACCAGCGCGCATCACGGGTTGAGCAGCGACCACCAGCAGGCGCAGGCTCTGAGAGGACATCTCCGCTCCCCCGGCGGGCAAGAGCGTGGCAAGGCTGGGACCAGGCGGACGCTGATAGGGAAGACTGACGCTGATCCGGTGATCCTGACCTGGCTCGTTGCTGATCGTCAGTGTGCCGCCCAGAGCATGCAGCTGCTGGCTCAGGGCCTCTTGACCAGTGACAGCCGGTGCAAAGGGAGGTGCTGCCACAACCGTGCCTGCCTCGTCAAGCGTGCCGTCGTCGCTGAGGGTCAACTCCAGCCTCTCACGGCCATAATGCAGGGTCAGGCGCAGATGGCGGACATCGCGATGATGGGCCACCATAGCGAGGGCCGCGCGCGTCAGGCGGTAAAGCAGGACTGCTGCCGAGGGGTCCAGCTGCCGCATCTCGCCTGTCACCTGGACCCGGCTGGCCGCGCCGAGGGCTTCGGCGCGCTCCTCCACCAATCGCCCCAGAGCTTCCGCCAGCCTCGCCGTCTGCTGCTCCGGTTCCTCACCGGTCGGGGTCTCGCTGGCAAGACGCAACTCGGTCAGCAAGGTCGTAACCTCTTCCTCCACCAGCGACAGGCCCTGAGCCACGCTGGAAAGCTGCTCAGAGGCAAGCGGCTCGGTCAACAGCGTGCGCAAAGCCCGCAGCTGCAAAGCGATTGTACTCAGCGCCTCAAGCAAGCCTTCGTTGCGCCCGACGGCGTGGGCGCTATCTACTGGTAGCATCGGTCAGCACTCTCCTGAAAAATAGGGGGAAGCCAGCCGGCCTCTCACGCTGGGGCTGGCACTTCGATCCGGCTGGCTCAAGCAAGCAGTACAGGCAGGCCCTGCCACCGATCAGGTTGCCTCAGACCTGGGCTGCCGCCCGCACTGGCTCGATCACAATCTGGCCATCGCGGGCATCGATCCGCACCGTATCGCCCTCGCGGATCGTCCCATCCAGCAGCGCACGGGCCAGGCGATTCTCGACCTCGCGCTGGATCACCCGCTTGAGCGGGCGGGCACCGAAGTGAGGATCGTAGCCCTCGCTTGCCAGCAGCTCGCGGGCCGCCTCGCTCAGCTGCAAGCTGATATGGCGCTCGGCCAGGCGCGGGCGCAGGCGATTGATCTGAATATCCACGATCTCCTTAATCCGCTCAGGCGTCAGCGGATGGAAGATCACAATCTCATCGATACGGTTGATGAACTCCGGGCGGAAGCCCTCCTCGCGCAGGCGCTGGCGGACCTGCCGCTGGGCCTCCTCCTCATCGAGGCCCTCCAGCTCGGGCAGCCAGGTGGTGCCCACGTTGCTCGTCATAATGATTACCGTGTTCTTGAAATCCACGGTGCGGCCCTGGCCGTCGGTCAGGCGGCCATCGTCGAGCAGCTGCAGCAAGACATTGAAGACATCGGGTGCTGCCTTCTCGATCTCATCAAAGAGCACCACACTGTAAGGGTGACGGCGCACCGCTTCCGTCAACTGGCCGCCCTCCTCATAGCCCACATAGCCCGGCGGAGCACCGATCAGACGCGAGACGCTATGCTTCTCCATGTACTCCGACATGTCGATGCGCACCAGCGCCTGCTCGTTATCAAAGAGAAACTCCGCCAACGCACGGGCCAGCTCCGTCTTGCCGACGCCGGTAGGACCCAGGAACAGGAAGCTGGCCAGCGGACGGTTGGGGTCTTGCAGACCGGCGCGCGCCCGGCGAATGGCATCTGAGACCGCCCGCAGCGCATGGTCCTGGCCAACCACGCGCTCCCGCAGGCGCTCCTCCATCTTCAGCAGCTTCTGGACCTCGCCCTCCATCAGTCTGGAGACCGGGATATGCGTCCACTTTGAGACAATCTCAGCGATATCCTCGGCGTCGACCTCTTCCTTCAGCATGCGCGCGCCCTGAATCTCGCTCAGCTTCCCCTCCATCTCGTGGATGCGGCGCTCCAGCTCTGGAATGACGCCGTAGCGCAAGCGGGCCTGCTCCTCCAGGTTATACTCGCGTTCGGCCCGCTCCAGAGCCACCTGAGCCTCTTCTAGCTCCGTCTTCAGACGGCGCAGCGTCTCCACCGGCTCCCGCTCGCGCTCCAGCGAGAGGCGCAGACTATGTAGCTGCTCATTCAGATTGGCGATCTCCTGCTCCACACGCTCGCGCCGCTCGCGGCTGGCCGGATCGGTCTCCTTCTTCAGGGCCTCCTGCTCCACCTGAAGCTGACGGATGCGGCGCTCCAGCGCGTCGATCTCGCTCGGCGTGCTATCCAGCTCCACGCGGCGCCGGCTGGCCGCCTCATCGATCAGGTCGATGGCCTTATCCGGCAGGAAGCGGTCGCTGATATAGCGCTTCGACAGCACTGCCGCCGCCACCAGAGCACTATCCTGGATGCGGACGCCGTGATGGACCTCATAGCGCTGTTTCAAGCCGCGCAGGATGCTGATCGTATCCTCGACCGAGGGCTCCTCGACCATGATGGGCTGGAAGCGGCGCTCAAGGGCAGCATCTTTTTCGATATATTTACGATACTCATCGAGCGTCGTTGCGCCGATGCAGTGCAGCTCACCGCGGGCCAGCAGAGGCTTGAGCATATTCGAGGCGTCCATTGCCCCCTCAGCGGCGCCAGCTCCAACCAGCGTATGCAGCTCATCGATAAAGAGAATGATGCGTCCCTCGGAATTCTGGATCTCGCGCAGGACCGCCTTCAGGCGCTCCTCGAACTCACCACGGTACTTGGCACCTGCGATCAGCGCACCCAAATCGAGAGCGATAATCTGTTTATCTTTGAGCGTTTTGGGCACATCGCCGCGCACAATGCGCTGGGCCAGGCCCTCGACAATGGCCGTCTTACCCACGCCAGGATCGCCGATCAGCACCGGATTATTCTTGGTGCGTCGGCTGAGCACCTGGATCACGCGGCGGATCTCCTCATCGCGCCCAATCACCGGATCAAGCTTGCCCTGAGCCGCCAGGGCCGTCAGATTGCGCCCATATTTCTCCAGGGCCTGGTACTTCCCTTCGGGATTCTCATCCGTCACACGCTGCGCGCCGCGAATCGCGCTCAATGCGCGCAGGGTCATATCGCGTGTCACCCCAGCAGCGCGGAAGGCACGCTGAATGACCTCACCACCGACATCAAACAGCGCCAGCAGCAAATGCTCGACACTCAGATACTCATCCTTGAAGCTGCTCATCTGGCGCCAGGCCTCTTCCAGGACCCGCCGCAACTGCGGCGAAATACCTGGCTCGCTGCCACCATAGACGCGCGGCATACGCTCCAGCTCGTTGCGCACCACCCGCTGCGCTGCTGCCAGGTCACCACCGGCCTTCTGAATAACCTCGCTCGTAATGCCCCCTTGCTGCTCTAGCAGGGCATAGAGCAGATGCTCTGGCTCAATCTGGCTATGGTTGTAGCTCCGCGCTAATTCTGAGGCATCCGTGATGGCCTCGCGGGCCTTCTCGGTTAAGCGCTCTAACTTCATGGCTCTTGTGGTCTCCCCCTGTTTGCAAACGTCTTACCTTGTCTGTTACTATACCATATTGAGTGGCTCATTGCAAGAAGATTTGAGTGGATTATTATCAAAGTTTGGCCAGGAGGACCAAAATTGCCGGCTATGCTGGGTGGAAGGGCTATGGTATAATGGCCGCGCCGTCCCTCTCCCCTCTCAGCGGAGAGAGGCGAGCGCGGCGCTCAGGTCAGTCAAGTCAATCAACTAGTCAGCAATTCACTCACCCACTATGCGGAGGCAGGACGAGGTGAGCGCGGAGGCGCCGAACGGCACGACAGGAATGGCTGCACTGCCACAGGCGTTGCAGGGAGATGCGGCGCGCATAGCGTCGGCGATCGAGAGCCTGCTCTTTGTGGCGGGGCGACCGCTGGAGCAGAACGAGTTGCGCAAGGTCTTGGCTGTCGGCGAAGAAGATCTACAGGCGGGGTTGCAAGCGCTGGCGCATATTTTGGAAGAGCAACGGCGTGGGCTGCGCTTGCAGCGTCTGGGCACTCAGGTGCAGCTGGTGACGGCGCCTGAGAATGCGCGCTATGTAGCGGCACTGCTGGGCCTGCCCTTAACTGCCAGGCTGACGCCGGCGGCGCTGGAAACACTGGCAGTGATCTGCTATCGCCAGCCGATTACGCGCGCCCAGATCGAGGCCATTCGCGGAGTGAATAGCGATCGGGCTTTGGCCAGTCTGATCCAACATGGGCTGGTCGCTGAAGTGGGCCGGGCCCCGACGGTGGGCCATCCGGCTCTCTTTGCGACGACGCCAGAATTTCTGCAGCAGTTTGGGCTGACGAGCCTGGAGGAGTTGCCTCATATCGATGGGCTACCCGATGTCCAGCGCGCCGTTCAGGCTCTGCAAGAACGGCTGCCCTTGAGCGAAGGCTCTGCCGCCCCGTCTGGCCAGGGTGGGCAGGCGCCCGGGGTGGTGGAGGACCATCCTGCACAGGAAGCGGCTCCCTGAGCTTTCTTCCTCCTGGCCTGGGAGATTGACCGCCTGGCCCTGGCAAGAAAGCGGAGCCACGTGCCAGACCGGCTCGGATCGCGCAATCATGCGGACGTGGAGTAGAGAGCACAATGAGAATAGGGCGACATATGCCGCTCAACGGCAGACCACTGCGGGCGCTAGAGATTGCCTCTTCCCTGGGCTGTGAGACCATGCAACTTTTTGCCAGCAACCCCACGGGCTGGAAGCCACCGACTGGCGGAGAAGAGGCAGCGCTGGAGTTTGCTCAGGCTGCGCGAGAGCGAGGTCTGGCGCCGCTCGTTATCCATGCGCCCTATCTCATCAATCTTGCCTCGCCGCGTGAGGAGGTCTGGCAGTCCTCGATCAGGCTCCTCTCCTGGACGCTGCAGCGGGCGGCCCTGCTAGGAGCCTCCGATGTAGTAGTGCACATTGGCAGCCACCGGGGGGCTGGCGTCGAGCTGGGCATCGCCCGCCTGAAGGAAGCCTTGAGTCTGGTTCTGGCCGAGGCACCTTCGGAGGTGCGCCTCTTGCTTGAAAACGACGTCGGAGCTGGCCATACACTGGGGCAGCGCTTCGAGGAGTTGGCCACCGTGCTGACGCTCCTACCAGAGGAGCAGGAGCGACTAGGAATCTGCCTGGATACGGCCCATCTGTGGGGCGCTGGCTATGATATCGGCTCGCCCGCCGGTGTGGAGGCGGTTCTCCAGCGCTTCAGCGAGCTGGTCGGCCTCTCGCGGCTCAAGGTGCTGCACCTCAACGACAGTCGACAGCCGTTGGGGAGTCATCGCGATGTCCATGCGCGAATAGGCGAGGGGCAGATTCCTGTGGCGGGACTGCAGGCGCTGCTCAACGATGCCCGTCTGTCCGGGCTGACGGTGGTGCTGGAAACGCCCATCAAGCGCGACGAGCAGAATCGCGAGGACTGGGAACATGATCGAGCGCATCTACAGTATGTGAAGAGCCTGCGTGCTCTTGACAGCGGCCAGGCTTCTCCGCGGCTGGGGCGGGAGCAGGCGAGCGAAGGAGTAAGAGCATCTCAGTCGGCGGAGTAAAGGAGTAAAGAGGACAGGAGCGAGGTCCGTGCTAGCGACTCCCTGCGGAGTGGGCGCGCGCGGAATCCCGCTTCTGTCCTCCACTGAAGGCCCGGAAAGCCACAGGCGTCACGGCTTGTGGCCGACGCCCGGCTCAGGAGGAGATGTGATCGGCGGCGGTAGTCGGGCGGAAGGTATTGCCGTCGTTTAGCAATACAAGGCGCTGCTCGCCGATATGGACGATCAGGTCTGGCCGACCGTCTCCGTTCACATCGCGGACCTCGGCGGTAATCGGGACCAGGTCCTGATTGGGGCCGAAGAGCATCGGGCCATTGTAGACGCGCGCGTTGTTGCCATCCCCACCAGGGAATTCAATGATCTCAACATGCCGATTGAGATTGATAAAGACAAAGTGGGTGGGATGACTTGGGCTATCGTTGTGCCCAACCACGGCGTCCATTTGCCAGGTGCGTGGGCGCCCAAACTGGACATCTTCCTGGTGGAGCTGCCACCAGGAGCCGAGATAAGCCAGGCCCAGGCCGAGCAGGGCGATGAACAGGAGGCCCAGAAGAAAGCCGCGCAGGACCCAGGAGCGACCCGTGCGCCGGGCCTTGATGCGCGTTGGGGCTACTGTGCGCAGACCCTCGGGCACCACGGCCTTGGAGGTCGTGCCATATTCCGGCCTCATCTGGCTACTGGCACGCCTCCGCTGGATGAAAACCGCCGGCTGCGGACCAGTAATGCCACTCAGCGGACCAGCCACGTCCGCGTTAGCGGGCGGTGGCAGGGGCTGATAGCGGCGTGTGCTGCTCGGCAGCCGCGGCGTAAGGTAGATGGCATCATCATCCTCCTCCCCGGTGATGGCCTGCCTCCTCCTGGTCACCCCGGGCGGCTGACGAAGCTGTATCGTCATGGAGTATTTTCCCCTTTTTCGCCGGCCCATATGGGCCTAGAATGCATGTTCTATATACTAAGGCTATCACAGCTCGTTTGTCAAGTCCCCCGGTAGGAAAATCTTAGATGTAGCCTGGCGTGAAACAGTGTATAACAATGTGAGACAGGTGCAGCTGCGTTGCAGCTCCAATGTCTGCTTTGCAGGGATTCAGGCTTGACTCTCGTGATTTGTCTATGCTATAGTTGATTGTGTCTCGGGCTGCTTACCGGACGTGAACCTCAACAATTCTTCTGAAGAAGCCAAAGTCCATCCCTGAGCGGAAGTTTCTGTCGCGAGTCTCATTAGAACAAGGAAGCATGCACTGCTCTCAGGGAAGAGCTGGTCCCTGGACGTCGTGTCATTAGCGCGTCTTGTGCTCACGAGGTGAGACGACGGACCGGCTGAGGGCTTTCCGGCTGTGCTGTTTGCATCGGAACCCCTTATCCGCTCCTTTGCTGGTGCTTTAACTGCTTCGTCGCTGTAGTGTACACCCTTCATGCTATCTGCTGTAAGCTGGCCGACATGAGTTCGGGCTTGAGCTTTCTCCTACTAAGCCTTGCTGCTTGTTGCCCTGGTGGCCAGCCTGCGCTTGGCTCCGCTTGCCTGTCTGCCTACCTGTCTGCCTGCTGAGAAGGCAGGACAGGAAGAGAGTGAGTGCGCTGTCGGTCCTGGCTTGACTGGGGAGGGGCTTCTCCCTCTATGCTGTTGGTATCCAGGCGAGGAGGCTCGCGATTTGGGGCAGCTCGCTATGCTCAATATAGGGGTGCTGGAGGAGAGGAGGAGTAACTAAAAGAGGTAGTTTGTTAGCTTGAGCAAGGAAGCCCGGGATGCTCTGCGTCTAGCAGCAGCGAAGGCATCGTGTGCGTGTGTCTATGTTGTTTGTCTGCGTGCCAGTTACGTGCCAGTTATGTGCCAGTTACGTGCCAGTTACGTGCCGGTTAGTTCATCAGGCAGTGAGTGGCTGGCCTGGCTGAAGGCGAGCACTGGCGCGCTCTTGTTGAAGGAGGCACCGCTATGACCAGGACGCGCGTGGAGGCGGTCCACATCGTCTGGATCACCGCGGGCCTGGGCTGTGATGGCGACTCGGTCTCGATTACGGCGGCCAGTCAGCCAAGCCTGGAAGATGTGATCCTGGGAGCGATTCCGGGACTTCCCCGCGTCTATTTGCACAATCCTGTCCTCGCCTATGAGCTGGGCGGCGACAGCTTTATGACCTGGTGGTACCAGGCCGAACGCGGCGAACTTGATCCCTTTGTGCTGGTGGTCGAAGGCTCGATCCCCAACGAGCGCATTAAGCGCGAAGGCTATTGGGCCGCACTGGGGACCGATCCGGCAACCGGACAGCCGATCACGACCTGCGAGTGGATCGATCGGCTGGCGCCGAAGGCCTGGGCGGTGGTGGCCATCGGTACCTGCGCCACCTACGGCGGCATCCATGCCATGCAGGGAAACCCCACCGGAGCGATGGGCCTCGCCGACTATCTGGGCCACGGCTGGAAGTCATGGGCCGGGATTCCCATTGTCAATGTCCCTGGCTGCCCTGTGCAGCCGGACAATTTCATGGAGACGCTCCTCTACCTGCTTTACCAGGCGGCAGGCCTGGCACCGATGATCCCCCTCGATGACCTCGGACGCCCCACCTGGCTCTTCGGCAGAACCGTGCATGAGGGCTGCGACCGCGGTAGCTACTACGAGCAAGGCGATTTCGCCACAGAGTATGGTGCCCCCCAGTGCCTGGTGAAACTCGGCTGCTGGGGCCCGGTGGTGCAATGCAACGTGCCGAAGCGGGGGTGGATGGCCGGCATTGGTGGCTGCCCCAATGTGGGCGGCATCTGTATCGGTTGTACGATGCCCGGCTTCCCCGATAAGTTTATGCCCTTCATGGATGAGCCACCTGGCGCCAAGCTGTCTACTGGGATCGCCGGCGCCTATGGTGGTGCGATTCGGGCGCTGCGCAGTATTACGAAGTCAACGCTCAATAAAGAGCCTTCGTGGCGCCGTAAGGGCCGCGAGCTGGCGACCGGCTATCAACCGCGCTGGTAGAGAGGGAACGACCAACGCCTCTGGCGGGCGACAGCGCCCGAGCCTTGTGCCGCTCAGGTTGCTGTGTGCAGGTCCCTTCACTTTGCTTTCGCTCGTCTAGACGCTTGTTTATGACGGCGGTGACGGGAAATAAGCAGCCGTTCCCGCTCTCTTGCTGGCTGGTGCCTGTTCGGCAAAGGAGAGAGCACGATGACCACTGAGGTGCGACGTCAGGCTGCCCCGGCTGAACCTGGCCAGGTGATTGAAATGGCCTGGGACCCGATTACGCGCATTGTCGGCAGCCTGGGAATCTATACCAAGATCGATTTTAAGAAGCGGCAGGTGGTGGAGTGCTACAGCACGTCGTCGATCTTCCGCGGCTATAGCATTTTCCTGAAGGGCAAGGACCCGCGCGATGCTCATTTTATCACCAGCCGCATCTGTGGGATCTGCGGGGATAATCACGCGACCTGCTCGGTCTATGCGCAGAATATGGCCTATGGCGTGAAGCCGCCGGCCCTCGGCGAGTGGATTCTCAACCTCGGCGAGGCGGCGGAGTACATGTTTGACCACAACATCTTCCAGGAGAACCTGGTCGGGGTCGATTTCTGCGAGCAGATGGTACGCGAGACCAATCCCGGCGTCTGGGAGCTGGCCCAGAAGACCGAGGCCCCGCATGCCAGGGATCACGGCTATCGTACGATCGCCGATATTATGCGGGCGCTCAATCCCTTCACGGGCGAGTTCTATCGCGAGGCGCTGCAGATGAGCCGCCTGACGCGCGAGAAGTTCTGCTTGATGGAGGGGCGCCATGTGCATCCGTCGACGCTCTATCCCGGCGGCGTGGGTACGGTGGCGACGGTCCAGCTCTTCACTGACTACCTGGTGCGCCTGATGAAGTATGTCGAGTTTATGAAGAAGGTCGTGCCTTTGCATGACGACCTCTTCGATTTCTTCTATCAGGCGCTGCCGGGCTACGAGAAGGTGGGCCAGCGGCGCGTGTTGCTCGGCTGCTGGGGGTCGTTCCAGGACCCCGACGTCTGCGACTACGATTATCGCACGATGGATAAGTGGGGACGGGCGATGTTCGTGACGCCGGGCGTGGTGGTCGATGGCGAGCTGGTAACGACCAGCCTGGTCGATATCAATCTGGGCATTCGCATTCTACTGGGCAGCTCCTACTACGAAGACTGGGAGAACGAGCGGACCTTTGTCGATCGTGATCCGCTGGGCAATCCGGTTGATCAGCGCCATCCCTGGAACCAGACAACCATTCCGAAGCCGCAGAAGCGCGACTTCAAGGGCAAGTATAGCTGGGTGATGTCGCCGCGCTGGTACGATAAGCGCACGGGGCAGTATCTGGCACTCGATACCGGCGGTGGGCCGCTAGCGCGTCTGTGGGTGACGGCCCTGGCGGGCCTGGTCGATCTGGGCGGCTACATTAAGGCGACCGGGCACAGCGTCAAGATCCGCTTGCCGAAGACCGCGCTCAAGCCCGAGGTCGAGTTTGAGTGGAAGATCCCCAAGTGGAGCAATGCCCTGGAGCGCGATCGCGCTCGCTCCTACTTCCAGGCCTATGCGGCAGCGGTGGCGCTCTACTGCGTGGAGAAGGCGCTGGCGGAGATTCGGGCGGGGCGCACCAAGACCTGGGCCGATTTTACGGTGCCTAAAGAGGCGATCGGCTGCGGCTTCCATGAGGCGGTGCGCGGGGTGCTCTCGCACCATCTGGTGATCGAGAACGGCAAGATTGCCAACTATCACCCCTATCCGCCGACGCCCTGGAATGCCAGCGTGCGCGATATCTACGGGACGCCAGGCCCCTACGAGGATGCAGTGCAGAATACGCCGATCTTCGAGGAGAATGGCCCCGACAAGTTTAAGGGCATCGATATCATGCGGGCGGTGCGCAGCTTCGACCCGTGCCTGCCCTGTGGAGTCCATATGTATCTGGGGGACGGCAAAGAGCTGGAGATTGTGCATTCGCCAACCTTTGGGCGTGTGCCATAGGCGTAAGCGTAGAGGGGCTGAAAGGCCCTGTGGGCTGCCTTGCGCCGCCCGGCCTGCGGCTAGGCCAGGCTGTCGCTGGGGCGGGCGGCGCACATTCAGGAGGAGAAGGCTATGGGCAGCGATGCGCAAGAGCGTCAGAGGCATCAGGAGCCTCAGCCGGCGGCAGAGATCGAGCGTTTGCTGGCAGAGATTGAGGAGCTGCCCGATCCCCAGGCACGTGCCTTAGCGGAGGAGCTGGTCCGGGCGCTGGTGGCGCTGTATGGTGAGGGCCTGCGGCGGATCGTGGAGCTGCTGACTGCTGTGGAGGGCGTGCATGCTCCCTCTTCTTCCTCTGGGCAGCGCCTGCTCGATCTGCTGGCGAGCGATGAGCTGGTCGCCGGTCTCCTGCTCTTACATGATGTGCATCCTGTCCCTCTCGAAAAGCGAGTCGAGCGGGCGCTGGAGGAGCTGCGGCCTGTGGTGCGCGGGCACGGTGGCGAGCTGGTGCTCCTGCGCGTGGTGGAGGGGGTCGCTTGGCTCCGCCTGAGCGGGAGCTGTGGCGGCTGTTCCGCCTCGCTTCAGTATCTACGGCAGAGGATCGAAGAGGCGGTGTATCGTGCGGCTCCCGATCTATGCGGGTTGGAGATTGAGGGGATCGGGGAGGCGGCGGGTGGGACGGTGGAGCCGACGCCGTCGCGGGGTGGGACGCCGCTTCCGGTGGTTTTTG
>NZ_JADGIA010000168.1 GCF_019683635.1 Thermogemmatispora sp.
TTGAAACATATGCACGGGGAAATCAAAACAGGAAGGTTGTATGATATAAACATGGCTAAACAAGCTAACTCTTTATCCGTGGTTATTCCTGTGCACAATGAGCTAGAGAACCTGGCGCTTTTACATCAGAGAGTAAGCGATGTCATGTCCAGTGTGAATGTTGAGTATGAGGTTGTTTACGTCGATGATGGTAGTAGTGACGGTAGTTTTTCCCTGCTAGAACAATTGGCGGCGACTGACCTCCATGTGAAGGTGGTGGGGTTAAGCCGCAATTTTGGTCAGACGGCTGCCCTGGCAGCTGGAGTGGCTCACAGCAGTGGCGAGGTGCTGGTCCTGCTCGATGCCGATCTGCAGAACGATCCGGCGGATATCCCGCGGCTGCTAGCCAGGCTAGAGGAGGGGTATGATCTGGTCAGTGGCTGGCGGCGAAGGCGGCGGGGAGACGGTTGGCTGCGCTGCCTGTTCTCTCGTCTGGCCAATGCCCTCATCGCCAGAATCGCTGGTATTGCCATCCATGATCTCGGTTGCACGCTGAAGGTCTATCGACGCGCGGTCTTTGCCCATGTTCCCCTTTATGGAGAGATGCATCGCTTGCTAGCAGCCTATGCAGCTCTGGCTGGTGCACGCATTGCTGAGGTCGAAGTGACTCACCATCCGCGCCATGCCGGGCGCTCACACTATGGCCTGGATCGGACCCTGAGAGTACTTCTCGATCTCTTGATCTTGAAGTTCTATAGGAGCTTTGCTACTCGTCCTCAGCAGCTATTGGGCCTGCCAGGGCTGCTGACGCTCGCTCTAGGCGTGGCCTTTCTGCCGCTTGCCCTGGTTCTTTCCTTGCTCACTGACAGACCACGAGTAGGCTCCCGGCCTGGGCCTGTGCTCTTAGGCATGGCTGGCTGTTGCTGCTTCAGTCTCCTCTCGCTCCAGCTCGGTGTGTTAGCAGAGATGCTGATGCGCACCTACTACGAGTCTCAAAACAAGCGACCTTATATTGTACGCTGCCTCGTCTCGGGCGCAGAACGCTGTGAATGTTGGTAGAGCCTAGAATGTCTTGATCGCTGAGAATCTTCTCCATCTAATGCTTGTGGAAACGTTGTTTGAGGGAAGAAGTAGGTAGCACGAGATGAAAATATTGGTAATTGCTCCTCAACCCTTCTTTGTCCCCCGCGGAGTGCCGTTCAGTGTTTATGCCCAGCTACGCGCTCTGAGCGAGTTGGGCTATCAAGCGGACCTGGTGACCTATCCCCTTGGCGAGCCAGTAGCATTTGCCGGGGTGCGCATCTGGCGCGTTCCTGGCCTGCCCTTCGTCCGCGAGGTACCCGTTGGTCCCTCTCCCGCAAAGCTGCTCTTTGATCTGCTGCTCTTTCTTTGGGCCTGCTGGCGGCTTTGTTGCCAGCGCTATGACTGCCTCTGTACGCATGAAGAGGCCGGGGCCTTTGGCGTCTTGCTCGCGGCTCTCTTCCGCTGTCGACATGTCTATTATATGCATTCTCATCTTGCTCAGCAGGCTGCTTGTCTGGGCCATGAGCACCAGCGCTGGCTGCTCCGAGGGCTGCATCGTCTGCAAGTCTGGATACTCCGCCATGCTGATGCAGTGGTGGCAATTTGCCCGGCTCTGGAGCGGGAAGCCTGGCAGATGGGTGCTCGCGGCAAGACCTATGTCATAGAGAACGTGGCCTTATCAGAGGCGCTGCTGCCAGCCGCCGAGGATGGCGGGGGAGAAACTTGCCAGCAGCCGCCTGCTGCAGCTGCAATAGCAACTGAGTCGAGCGAGCTGGCTGCTCTCACTCTGGTGCAGAGGAAAGCCAGGATTGCCGTGGATCGGCCTGATTCCTGGCCTGCCTCGCAGGGGATGGAACCCTTGCTGCTCTACACTGGCACCCTGGAGCGCTACCAGGGGATCGAGCTGCTGCTGGAGAGCGCTGTCATGGTACGACAACGCTGCCCTACCGTCCGTTACCAGATCATTGGTGGACGGCGGGATCAGGTCGTAGCTTTGCAGGCCCTCTGCTGTCGCCTCGGAATCGAGGAGTGTGTGGAGTTCCTTGGCCAGCGCCCGCCCTCCGAGATGGCTGCGTATATGAAGCAGGCCACCATCCTGGTCAGCCCACGTTGCGCGGGGACAAATATGCCGCTGAAGCTGGCGAGCTACTTGCACTCTGGCAAACCCGTGCTGGCAACCTCGATTGCGGCTCATACTCAAGTCCTTAATCCCGAGGTGGCCCTGCTGGTGCCGCCAACGCCACAGGGCCTGGCCGCCGGTACGCTTCTCCTCCTGGAGAATTCGACATACGCACGTGCTCTGGCCTGCGCTGCCAAGCGTTTCGCGGCCCGACGCTGGAGCTGGCCCGCCTTTGTAAGGCAGCAACAGCGCCTCTATGCTGACGTAGTCGCTGCGGAGATGAGGAGGTCCCCTAGATGAAGCGCTATTTGCGCGATCTTTTTGCGGAGGCGGCGGCGGAAGAGTTGCGGCTACCCCGTTGGTTGCTGCATCTCTACCTGACTCTGCTGGAGCCGCCGCTGGGGAAGACGATCCGTCTCGATCTGCTGCGCTCGGTGCTGCGTGGCTATAGCGTGCGAGGAGAGCGCTGGCTGGATGTCGGTTGTGGCATCGGCGATCTGACACTGCGTCTGGCTGCCTGTGGCGCCAGGGTGGTCGGGATCGAGCGTGATGCCAGGCGCGTAGAACGCGCTGCCGCCGTGGCGACTCGTGCTGGTTTGCATCAGGCGCGCTTTCTGGCGGCTGATGTCTGCCGGCTGACGGAGCTAGAGCTGGGGTCATTCGATGGAGTCTGTTGCCTGGCAGTGCTGGAACATATTGTTGATGACCTCGCTTTGCTCCGGCAGATCGCCGCTGTGCTGCGCCCTGGGGGTCTCCTGGTGCTGCAGGTCCCCTCTGCACGTCGGAAGGTGCTTCCTGCTGCCGAACAGGAAGATGGTCATGTACGCCCTGGCTATGCACTCTCTGAAATCTATGCGCTGCTCGAAGCCAGTGGCTTCCGTGTAGTGAGGAACGACTCGCGCGATCCTCTCAATCTTATGTACTGCTGGTCTCTCTGCGCCTGGCTGCTAGCAGGGTTATGCGCTAGCTGCCGATTGCGTGGTCCCTGCTTCGCTCTGTTTGGCCCGCTCTTTCTTCCCCTGATTCGCCTCTCTTCTCGCTGCATTCGGCGAACTGGAAGCGAGTTGGCTTTACTGGCGGTGAGGTGCTGATATTGAGACGATAAACGCTAGACGATCGATATGTGTTTGAGGATGATTACGGGTAATTCTCTTCATGGATTCAATGATGTTAAATGTTGTTCTGCCGATTGTTCCCTGCTCATTCTCCAGAGCAAAGCTATGTAGTGGAGGTGAAAAGATGCGTTGCCTTATTACAGGTGTGGCTGGCTTTATTGGGTCCCATCTAGCAGAACGCCTGCTGGCTGAAGGACATGAGGTCTGTGGTATTGATGCTTTTACCGATGGCTATCCGCGTCAAATCAAGGAGCGGAATATCGAAGGGATCTCTGCATCCAATCGTTTTGACTTTATCGAGGGCGACCTGCTCCGGCTGCCCCTGGTTGCGCTCCTTGATGGTGTGGACTGGGTGTTTCATCTCGCTGCTCAGGCTGGCGTGCGCCAGGGGTGGGGTAATGAATTTGTACGCTATATTGATGCCAATGTGCTGGCTACCCAACGCTTGCTGGAGGCTGCCGTCCGCGCAGGGAATGTGCGACGTTTCGTCTGTGCCTCCTCTTCATCGGTCTACGGCGAGGCGGCCTGCTTGCCGGTGAACGAAGCAGCTCCGTTGCGGCCCGTCTCGCCCTATGGGGTGACCAAGGTTGCCACCGAGCAGTTGTGTATGCTCTATCACCGTAACTGTGGTCTGCCGGTGGTCATTCTCCGCTACTTTACAGTCTATGGCCCTCGTCAGCGGCCTGACATGGCCTTCTACCGCTTCTGCTCTGCGCTGATCAACCAGCAGCCAGCTCTTGTTTACGGCGATGGTCTACAGAGACGAGATGTGACCTATGTGGATGATGTGGTAGAGGCAAATTTGCTGGCGGCGACTGTCCCGGCAGCAGTGGGCCTGACCTTTAATATCGCGGGGGGCGCTCAGGTCAGCATTCGTGAGGTCCTCGGCCTGCTGGAGGAGATGAGTGGCATGCCTCTGCCAGTGAAGTTTCTCGATGAGCAGCGGGGCGAGGCCCGTAATACCTTCGCAGACATTTCACAAGCCAACTATGTCTTGGGCTTCTCTCCACGGGTAGGGCTACGCGAAGGATTGCAACGCGAGCTAGACTATGTGATCTCTTACACTCGCAGCCTGACCTCTCGCCCTTACCTTGGCTGGCCTTATGGCTCGATCAGCCAGCTGCTGGAGGAGAGAGGCGATGATAGATAAATCATCTCCTGTTCTAGCCTCACGTAAAGAGGTGGGGGCTGTGGCGTCTATGTCGCCACAGTCCTCACCTGCGAGGAGGTTGGGACGTATCAGGCTATGTTCCCTGGCCCTGGAGAAGGAGTCTCTTCTGCCTTCTCCTGCTGAGCACGCTGGCGCTGCAGATTCTTCCTCTGTCGCTGCTCCGTCTGCAGGACAGCTCTCCCAGGGCGAGATGGCTGGAAAGAGCGCTTGCTTTGCGGGGGCTGTCCTTTGGAGGAGACCTGCTTGGCGGGTATTGGGAATGCAGGTCTTGGGCGCCATCTCTCTAGCTGCTATCTGTTTGCTAGCCTGGAAGATTCTCGCAATCCCTGTGAGGTGGACGGGCCTTGCTCGCGGCCAGGTGAGCTGTGCCTGTCTGCTTCTGGGAGGGTCGAGCGGGCTACTCTGCGTGGTCATCAGCGCGTACCAGTGGCGCGCCTTATTGCTTGCTCAGGGCAGGCGCCTGGATCTGGCGGAGCTGATCCGGCTCTACCTGATAGGTCTCGCTTTCAGTCACTGTCTACCGCTGGGGATAGGGAGCGATGCTGTCAAAACACTCTACTCGGGTCGAGTGCTTGGCTCCTATCCGCTGGCAGCAGCCACTCTAGCCCTGGCCCGTTTGCTGGGTTTGCTGGCCCTGAGTCTGCTGCTGGGAGGAGCGCTCTGTGTCTGGAGGCAGCTCCTGCCTGCTCCTTTGGCGGCTGTGGCTGTTGCTGCCAGCCTGATGGTCACGCTCGCTCTGGCTTGTCTGTTGGTAATCACCAGGCTGACCAGCAAGTGGCAATGGCCTGCCTGGCGCGCTAAAGCGGGCGGTTTGTCTTGCTCTCGATGTGGCAAGGGGGTGGCTGCTGTGCGGGCTGCTCTGACAACGCTGACGTCCAGGCCGTCCTCTTTCTTGTCTCCGTTGGGCTTCAGCCTCTGTTTCTGGATCATGGCTGCGCTGAACTACTATGGCTATGGTCTGGCTCTCGATATCCATCTGCCGTTGCCTTGTTATCTTGTCGCCATTCCGCTGGTGGCGCTTGCCGCAGCGCTTCCACTTGCTTTATTCAATGGTCTTGGGATACGTGAAGGAACTCTGGTCGCTATCCTGGCTCTTTATCACGTACCCGTGAGCAAAGCCCTGTTCCTGGCGGCCTGTGTGGATGCTCAAGGGGTGCTGCTGGCGTTGGGTGGCTGGCTGGCCTATGTCTTGCAAAGAAGGGAGGGAAAGTGAGCAATGACCCAGCAGCCTGCTAAGCGGCGCCAGTTTAAGCCCGGCGTCGGAGAGCCTTCGTCTCAGGTACGTTTTTACTTCGACGATGAGGATGCCACCCTGATTCTGCCTCTCCTTCCGAGATCGGCAGCGGAGGCGACAACTGACGAGCATGCTAGAGCTGAGGTGAACGCTGCTCTGGCGCCACGACGGGCCTTCGTTCCGCAATCTTTGCCGACCTTGGATGCTAGTGAGTCGTCGAAGACACCGCCCTGGCTAGTTCCGACCCTACGCTTGCGGGTTCTGCCAGGCGCCTGGCGGCGTCGAGCTAGTCGTCGCTTACGATTGGTTCTCATGAGCGGCGGCCTGTTCGTCTTACTCTTACTTGGCCTCTTGTTCTCCCTGCGCTCGCCTGTACCAGCAGTGGTGCTTTATCAGGCTCAAAGTCAGGATTACGATCAGAGTCTGGGAGGGGAGGGACTGGTCTATCCCCAAAGGCAGCTTGTGCTCTCGCTGCCCTTTGCGGGCAAAGTTGATACCGTACTGGTCAAAGTGGGCGACTCTGTCCGTGCTGGTCAGGCTGTGTTGCGCCTTGATCCGCTTGAGTTGTCTCTCCAGCTGAAGCTGGCCTGGGACGAGCTGACAGCAGCGGAGAGTTACTTGCAAGCAGTGATGACCAGTGGCAATTCGACTGCTGTGGCTCAAGCGCGTCAGCGCTATGCGCTGGCCAGAAGCAGATATGAAACCCTGCAGGCTCGTTCCTCTTCCTTCCTCGCAGGGAATTGCCTTTTGGCTCCGCTGAGTGGCGTTGTGACAGCGGTTAATATCGTGGCCGGCCAGTCCTTCTCGGCCAATGCCTCCTTGCTCACGATCAGTGATCAATCCAGGGTAGTAGTTCATGCCAAACTGCCATTGAAGGCGCTGGGACTGATCCATGCAGGGCAGTCCGCAGAGGTCTTTGTCCTGGCAGGGCCAACCCCGACCCTCAAAGGCACGGTGCTAACCATTGTGCCGCGTGCTGATCCGCAGACAGATACCTTCGAGGTGTGGGTAGTACTGGATAACCGAAGCGGGGTTCTCTTGCCAGGCATGAGTGTCTTTGTGCGCATTGCGGTGAAGGGGAGCATGCTGGGATTGCCACGCCTGGCGGTGCTCGATCTGGATCTGGCTCCAGCTGTCTTTGTTGTACAGCGGCAGCGGGCTTATCTGCGCTCGGTGCATGTGATCGCTCGCTCATCTGCCAGGGTCTTTATTGATGTTGGCCTGCGCAGCGGAGAACTGGTTGTCCTGGTGGGCCTAGCTGACCTCCGCAATGGACAAGAGGTGTGCGTAGTAAGCGTTGAGAAGGGTTGATGTCTCGCTAGGTACGTTAGCGTGGAAAGGGATAGATAAGACGCAATGACACAAAAGATCGCTGCTTTGGTGAGATGGCTGAGGCAATGGCCCTGGCGGGAGTGGAAAGCTGCTCATGGTAGATTGCTGCTGGCCTGCGTTTTGATGCTAGGAGCGAGTGGCTTGCCCTGGCTGGCGGACCCTTTGCGGGGTGGCTGCTCTCCCTGGCAAACGCCGCTGGTGCCGGCCTGGTCATTGGCGGCTCCCGGGACGGTTGGCGCTGCGCTGACAAGCGTTGGGGCAGGCTCTTTTATGGCAGCTTTGGTCTGTCTGGGGTGCACCTTAAGACCGTTCGCCGACCAGGACCTATGGCGCTATCGTCTGGCCGGTGCCAGTTGTTTACTGCCGCTCTGCCTGTTCCTGCTGCACTTTACTGCTGTCGATACTCAGCAGGGCGATCTGCTGGCTTATCATAAGCTGGAAGCTCAGCTTATCCTGCGTCACTTGGGCTACAATCTTCCCCGGGACTGGCTCCCTGTGACAGCTCCTTTTGCGTTGGATATGGGAGCACTCCATTGGCGTGTCGTCTTGCTGGTAGACCAGCTTCGTCCAGGGGCTGCTCTGCCTTTAATTGGACTGAGCCTGTGGTTCCGACAACCAAGCCGCAGACAACCCAACCCCAGGGGCAGACCCTGGTCGCTTGTGCTGGCGCTCTCCTGGCGTCCGCTCTGTTTGTCACTGTTGCTAGGAGCAAGCCTGCTGCCGGCTCTCATCGCTCCGCTCTGGTCTCTGCTGGCTGCATGGCAAACAGACCTGGCTATCGCTGCCGGCGAGTATCAGCAGGCTCTCGGATGGCTGGAGACTATCCACTGGCTGGCCCCTGCCGTTGTCGGCTCTGCGGCCTACGAGGAGCAGCTCGGTCAAACCCTCTTTGGGCTAGAGACCCGCTCACAACAAGTGGAGGTGGTGGGCTTTGCTGCGGCTCACTCTTTGCTGCAGCAGCGGGCCTACCTGCGTGCCTATCAGCTGCTTTTCCCGCACTGGTTGGCCCATGCGCAGCAGCAGAAAGACCTTCCTGAGCCGTGGTTGACCACAGCTCTCAGCGAGGCGTTGGAAGGGCTGGTAGAGGCTGCCTGGCCCTCCAGCGCGCTCTCAGGAGATGCCCTGGAGCGGAACCACAGGTTGATCATGGCTCAGGCCTGGCTGAGGCGACTCGCGCAAGTCAATCCAGATAGTCTCTATGCTCACTACCTTCTTGGACGAGCCGATTACGAGCTTCGCAACTATCAAGACTGCCTGGCTGAGATGAGAATAGGGTTGACGCTCTCCTCCGATAATGACCTCCGTTCCTCTGCCTATACCTATATGGGTCTGGCCGAGATTGCTTTAGGACGCTCCGCTGAGGGAAGGGAGGCTTTGCTAGTGGCGCTCGCGCTTGATCCTGAATATCACAATAACACGGCTCGCGAGGCCCTCTCTGGCTTGCACTAAAAGGTATTGAGCGGTGAAACAGCACAAATAAGTATCGTCATCCATTAGTAAATGGGTAAATCAAAAGGAAGGGATGGTCGTAGGGTTTTATGTTCGAGCGTTGGTACTTGGGGCGTGCACTGGTAGGGCGAATGGTGTTGTCGCGCACTGAGCCACCGGCCAGACAAAGACCTCTCCGCTTCTCTGGCTGGCCTCGTCGCCGGCTCCTTCCCAGCCTTGACACTCTCTGCCTACTATTGCTGGCCATGTTAGGAGCAGTTTGGTTTACCTGGCAAGTTGCTCTGGTCCCCCAGCCCGGAGACTTTGATCCTGGTTGGGGAGATGCACGGTGGATCACAGCGGCTGATAGCAGCGCACCGGTCGCTTACTTTCGTTACACTCTACAGCTCAATAGGTGGCCAGAAGGAGCGATTCTGACGATAGCGGCGCGGCAAACGTTCGCTCTGGCTGTCAATGGCGTGTCGCTGGGCAACACTAGCGGCCAGTTCTCCTCGCGCGCCTTTCTCTATGATATACGCCGCGCCCTGCGGATCGGCGTGAACGTCATCGCGGTGCGCGTGGCCAATGCGGACCTGCAGCTACCGGCTCTGAAAGCCTTGCTGGAGATCAGGAATGGGGTAAGAGCCTACCGCTATAGCTCGGGAGGGGCCTGGCAGGCCACCGCTCAAAGCAGTCTGGCTCATCGCCGTAATGCAGTTACGATCAATGCCTGGAGCCTACCCGACTTCGATGCCACCGACTGGCAGCAGGCGAGAGTTCTGCCAGAAGAAGCCGGCCCTCTACCTTACCTCTCGTTTGATCCTCGTCCCTATCAGCAGCCCCTGCCTCATCTCTGGCTTAGAGCTGGCAGCTCGGATGTATGCTTTACCAGACTTCTCGACATACCAGAGGAGGCAACCAGAACCTGGTTACGTCTTGGAAGCCCTGCCCGAACGAGTATCTATCTCAATGGAAGGTTGCTGGCGACCCTCGCCGGGGGCGTCCAGTCTCTGCCTTTCAAACAGCTTTCTCCTACCGAAGGCTATCAGGCCGGACTTCCAGTCACGCCGTATGACATCTCGCCCTGGCTGCATACTGGACACAATACGCTCACTATCCATGCAGTTCTGCAAGTACCGCCAGCCGAAGGGCAGATGGAGCAGCTCTTCAGGAAGGTGGCAGTGCTGACCGACGTCGTCATTGAGAAAAGCGGGGATCAGCCTCTGTGGCTGGAGCCATCAGCGGCCTGGCGTCTGGCCGATCATCAGGCTTGTGAACGGCTAGACGCCGAACAGGCGCCGAATCGCTGGCCCTCAGCCCCTCTCGAAATTCCTTCTGCTCCCTTGCTCCTGCCATACCTGACCACCATCTCGGTCGCCTCACCTTCTCTACTCTCGATACCTGCCAAAGGCTGGATAGTTCTTAGTGGGGCGGTAGTCAGCGTTGGGCTACCCTGGCTTGGGCTGGGCCTGTGGCTCGCGAGCGGGTGCTCTGCTGCTCCTCAAGTGCTTTGGCGACGATTGAGCCTGGCTGTCCTCCCACCGCTGGTGCTGGCGGGACTATTGATAGCGCTGGCCTGTACCCCAGCGCTTCCACACCCCTGGCCATATACCTGGCCCTGGCTCTGGTTTCTGGGCGCACTCCTCCTCCTGGGCTACGCTGTGCTTGCCTGGGCGATCTGGTGGGACACTCATAGATCTCAGGTTGGCCTCCAGACAGGTGCTTGGCAGGCGAGAGAGAACAGTCCCAGTAAGTCCGGCGAAGGAGTGAGTATTGCTGTTGGCTCAGAAGGGAGGAGCCGCCTGCAAAGATGGGGTCGACGGTTGTCGCTGTGTTGCCAGTCGATCGCCCGCTCCTCCTGGCGATCCTGGTGCTTCTGGGTGACCATCCTCCCGCTCATGGTCGTGGCCGTGCCCCTGTCAAGCTACCAGCTCTCTTATGAGCCTTACTGGCAGGATGAGCTTTCTAGCTACTATGCCGCACATGGCATTTTGGCCACCGGCTGGCCACTCTTCCCCTCGGGTTTTCTCTACACTAAGGCTGAACTCTATTCTTATCTGCTGGCCGCCTGGAGTCTGCTCTTCGGCGATCACCCAGAGATAACGCGTGCAATCAGCGTTGGCGAATACCTTCTCTGCCTGCCTTTGCTCTACCTGGCAGGCTGTTACTTCTTCTCCCGCCGCGTGTCATTGCTCGCCACAGCCATGCTGGCCTGCTCACCACTGGCCTGGGTCTGGTCACGCCAGATGCGTATGTACCAGCAAGCACAGCTTCTTACTCTCTTGACCTTGTTGCTCTTTCATGGCTGCCTACAGCGTCAGGCGCGCTCTCGCCTCATCTACGTCGCGGCACTCAGTCTGTTGGCAACTTATCTGAGCCATGAGGAGACCTTTATCATACTGCCTGCGCTGCTGCTTTGTACTCTCTGCTGCAGAGACCGGACCCAGCTCAGCCTGGCAGCCCTTTGTCGCTCGCCTTCCTGGCAACGAGCTGGCCTGCTCTGTGGAGTCGGTATCGGCTTCCAGCTCCTGCTAGCTCATGGTAGCCATCCGCCTGTGCTCGGAACAGATGCTTCGCAGCGTCCCCTCGTCCATTTCACCTTGGACAACGTCATCTTCTATGCAGAAATACTGTTTTCGCCTGCCACAAGCGGACGGACGCCCTGGCTCCTCCTCAGTTCCGTGAGCATGGCGCTAGGTGGCCTCCAGGCCGTTCGTAGAAAAGAGCCACGTGCTTGCTACTGCCTCTTGTTTTTGCTAGTTTCCTGGCTAACGTTGATCTATGGCTTCACGCTTCAGGCTGATCGCTACCTCTATCCATTGCTGCCTTGCTATTACCTGCTGAGCGCCTACGGAGCGAGCGAGCTAATGCAAGCTCTTGGCAGGCTAACGATGACCTTGATAAAGACAAGCTCTGGGCCGTCTGACCGGAGCTGGAAGTGCGTAACAGAGGTGCAGCGCCTGTTCCTGATAGGAAGCTCGGGCCTGCTATGTGCCCTCCTCTTGATTGCGCCGTTGATAGCGATGAACACAAGCAATCTGTTCCTGAGCCGGCTGCTGGGCCTGCCCTATCACCGTCACTATGCCGACTACGATGTCGTTGGAGCCTATCTACGGCAGCACCTACGCCGAGGGGACGTGGTAATTGCGGTAGCTCCTGCCAACTGTGTACGCTATTATGTGGGGCGGGTCGATTACTTTTTCTCCATCGATCGTGCCCTCTATCTCATGGAGCAGCGGGGGCATATCATCGAAACCGCCTCTGCGGCGGAGGCGCTTCTCAACCAAGAGGATTTCGCAGCGGTGCTGGCTGAGCACCCGCGGGTCTGGATTGTCTCAGATGGCGGGCCATATGAGTCTGCTGTCAGAAAGCGCTTTATCTTTCCGCCCGATGTACGCCTGGTCTTTGAGGGGTATGCATCGGCTCTTTATCTACGTGGCGGTTAGCTATTTCGGAGGGTCTAATTCTATGCGAAAGAAGCTATACAGGCTATTGCGAACTATTGTATGGATTGTGATTGTGCTCTGGGTAATCATGACCGCGGCTGGCTATATTGTGAGCTGCGCCCCGCTCTGGGAGCAGTTTCCCCATCCACCCCTGCTCGTGGGAGCCAGCCC
>NZ_JADGIA010000169.1 GCF_019683635.1 Thermogemmatispora sp.
TGAAAGTCCAGTATCGCTCCAGCTCCTCTGTACTCCACCCAAGTCTGAATCAGTGGATCTGTCCGTCTGGGATTGAAAGCTTCTCTTTACAAATCATGTACCCTATTGGGGTGCTGTCTGAATCAGTGGATCTGCCCGTCTGGGATTGAAGTCTGACTGGAAACGAACGATCGCGAAGAAATCATCCTCGCTCACGCGACGCGTGCCAGGTCTGCGCTGCCGATCAGCAGCTCCCCTGGCATCCAGGTCGGGTACATGAGGCAAAAGAAGCAGCGAGAGAGCCTAGTGCTTCGGCAGCTCCTGCCTAGAGAGCGAGCGTGGTACTCTTGTCTGCCAAGTTAGGCAATGCCATTCCTGGAATGGGGGGAAAAGCACCCTAATCTACTCGACGAATCGCAGGGTGCAGTAACCCCAATGCAATGATGCTCGCTGCCAGAGCGCCACCCAGTAGGAAGATCAGGGGAGCCCCGAAGCGATCAGCGGCGAGGCCCGCCAGCCCATAACCGATAGGGAGGAGAGCGGACGAAACCAGGTAATCGATGCTGGAGACACGCCCCAACAGATGAGCAGGAACCAGTTCTTGCAGGGTGTTCACCCAGGCCAGCCCTAAGATCTCAAATGAGGCACCCTGCACCAAGAACGCTAAGCCCAGCCCCCATACGGGCAGAGGTAAGCCCGCCAGCAGGAGCATCAGGCTCGCGAGCAGCCATGCGCCATAGGTAAGTAGCCCGCGTCTCCGCAGGCGCTTGAATTGCCCCAGCGAGAATGCGCCCCCGATGGAGCCAAGTGAGGAGAGAGAGGTAAGCAGCGCCAGGATACCCACCTGATCGCCAAAGCGTTGACGTATCAGCAAGGGCAGTGCTGCCTCCAGGGGGCCGACCAGAAAAATAGTGCTCACGCTGGCAATGATCAGCGTCAGCCACAGCCAGGGATGGTGCAGTACAGTGAAGATTCCTTTGACGACCTCCTGCAGCACCCCCTCCTCTTTCTCAGCCGGGTTGCGCAACGCCGGCGTCTGAGGAAGAGCTACCAGGCAGAGCGCCGAAAAGGCGAAGGAGATCCCTTCCAGTGCGAAAGCAAGCCAGGTTCCTCCCAACGCAATAATCCCTGCCGCGATGGCTGGACCAACGAACTGTGACACCTGGGAGCTGAGGCTTCCTAGCGAGTTCGAGGACGGAAGCAGCTCAGGAGGCACCAGGTCGGGGATAATGGCTCGATAAGCTGGATAGAAGAACGCATCGACCATTCCAAAGAGGATGCTCAAGATAAAAATGTGCCAGAGTTCAAGCCACTGCTGAAAAGCTAGGAAGGCAATCACGATCATCACACTCCCACGAAGCAGATCAGAGACAAGCATCAGACGGATGCGTGGGAGGCGATCCACGGCGACTCCTCCAAAGAGGAGGCACAGGATCATGGGCAATGTAGCACAGGTCAGAACACCACCCATTGCCGCCGCAGAGCCGGTTTTCTGCAGCACCCACCAGGCCAATGCCACCGTGTAGAGACTATCGCCCAAACGCGAAATGGTTTGCCCACTCCACAACAGGGCAAAAGAACGGTGAGACAATGCCCGAAATATCTGCATTCCTGCGACCAGTCCTTGTACTGAGGAGAGGCGTGCCACGCACTCGGACACGTCTCTCTTAAGAGCTAGATGCGTTCACACCAACCAGCGGGATGGGTGGTTCCCACCCGACTGGTGCCTCCCAGAATAGAAACAGCGGATGCGGGCGATGAGCGCTTCTAGTGCCCTCCTCAGCCCACACGATCGCCTTAGTTAGCAAGGCCGCTCAGTCCAAGCAGCAGCGAGGTCCACGTTCAGGCTGGAGACGATCACCTCACCCGGCTCGGGCAAGATATGATCGGCAGGCAATGCTTCGCTCCAGGTGAAGAAGACGATTTGCCTGGACGCCCCAGCTGCGAAGACAGGCGTGCTGGTACTATCGCCGCCGCTTGGTCCATAATCCACAGTATAACCGAATTTGACGATGCCACCCAGGCTGTATGAAGTAATGTGGAACGTGGCAGTCCAGATCATCATGAGCATCGTTACGCCAGTATACATCTATAATCTATTTATAATTTATTTTCATCTGCTCATATTACTTGCTTGTCTTGCTTTGCCATTGTCTTCATATATATTGTCAGATTGATAAATTTAGAGATAAACAAATCATTGATCCCCCTCCATACCTGATAGCTGCTGTGTGAGATACTAGAGGGAATCTCATGGAGACAACAGGGTCGCTCCTTGTGTTCTGTTCCTGGCTCAGATCCATCGCTCACCGCTCCTGGTTCACGCGCGTGCTGGCCGCTCTCAAGCCGCTCGAACAGCAGGGGATGATCTCGCTCTGTCATGACGACCTGCTCTCCCCTGGCTGTGATGTCGACCAGGGGCTGGCCCGCGCCTCGGTCGTTCTCCTCTTACTCACACCTGACTACCTGGCCTCCAAGCAGGATTACCGCGAGCGGCTGCAGGTCCGGCAGCGACACGGCGCTGGCGAGATTTGGCTCACTCCAGTGCTCCTGCGCGGCGGGCATCGGGACCCCCTGGGCAGCGAGCACCCTACACCCGTGGCTACCACCTGGGACCTCTCCTGCTCGCGGGTACGGGAGCGCCACCCGGAGGCGGTTGCCCTGCCACACTTCTGTGCTTTCCTGGCGCCCGACTCCATCCCAGAGGCCCTGCTGGACCATTCGCTGCAGGGATCGGCGGTGACCATCCTGTAAAGCAAATACGCAAGGGATTCTCCGGCGCACCTCGGGTCCGCAGCCAGGCCAAACCCTTGACCGTTTTCCTCCGGCAGTCATATAATCCTTTGTAGAGATTGTCTAGTTTCAAGCGTGGGCCTGGTGTGATAGCCCCAGGGAACTCCCGACAGGCAGACTACCCTCGGGCAGGGAGTCAGTCAGGAGCCGCCACACTGGACCCAAGCCCAGGAGGATCGTGACCATCTATGGAACCGGCGAGTAGATGCTCGGAGCCACCGCCACGGCGAGGGACTTTCCTGCGCTGGGAAGGGGTGAGCGCTGACGGGAACAGGGGGTGGGAGCCTGACTGAAGCAGGACATCTGCGCATGACTCCCCCTCGGAACCTTTCCCTTAGTGTTGCTCCTCACCTTCTCCCTCTCTTCTCGCGCGAGCGCTGACTCGGCTGTCAGCTTTTCTGTCCCTCTCCGAAGCGTTGCAGGCTCACCAGGGTCAGGCGCTACCATGTGCAGCCTGTCTCTGTCTGCCTGACAACAGTCGGTTGCTTTGCCCTCGCTCAAGGGGCACCCGGCCCGGCAGTACAACGTCATGGCTGCTGCCGATGCGCTATGCTTGCGCCCGTGGAGGCCCTCTTGTGCTCACGCCAGCTGTGCACCCTGGCCATCCAGTGATGGGCATGATCGTCCTGGCCTATCTCACCAGGCACAGGAGAGACATCATGGCTCGCAAGCTTCACGTCTTCCCGCAGCAGCGGGAGAGCCGGCGCGGCCTATCCGGGTCAGCCGTTTATCGCTGGCTCTGGCTACGGGATCTGATCCTGGGAGGGAGCTTTCTCTTTCTGTTGTGCGCCTGGCTTGTGCTGGCCGCCTCACGTTGGGCCGCTCCCCTGACACCGGTGGTTGCCATCTCGCTCTCACCGCTGGCGCTGCCACTCTATGCCGGTTACTCCCTGCTGCGGATGCTCCTGGCTTATGGGCTGGCGCTGCTCTTCACCTTGCTCTACGGCCACGTGGCCGCAACCAACCGTCAGGCCGAGCGCGTTCTGATTCCATTGCTTGATCTGCTTCAAAGTATTCCCATTCTCTCCTTCTTACCGGCGGTGGTGCTGGCTCTGGTAGCAGCGTTTCCACGGAGCAATCTCGGGCTGGAATTGGCCAGTATCCTGCTGATCTTTACCAGCCAGGCCTGGAATATGACCTTTAGCTTCTACCATTCTGTGCTGACACTGCCCCGTGATCTGGTTGATGTCTGTCGTTTGCTGCGGTTACGACCCTGGCAGCGCTTCTTGAAGCTGGAACTTGCTGCTGCCACCATTGGCCTGGTCTGGAACAGCATGATGAGCTGGGCCGGTGGCTGGTTCTTCCTGATGGCCTCCGAGCAATTTTCGCTGGGGGATCGTTCCTTCCGGCTGCCCGGCCTCGGCTCCTATCTCCAGCTCGCTGCCGACCGGGGCGACCCCTGGGCACTGACCCTTGGGCTGCTCACCTTGATCGGTCTGATTGTCCTGCTCGACGTCTGTCTCTGGCGTCCCCTGGTCGCCTGGGCTGAGCGCTTTACGCTGGAAGAGCAGGCCGAAGCAGCGCCGCCGCGTTCGCTGGTGCTCGATCTGCTGCGGGCCTCGCCGGCACTGCACTGGCTACGGCAGCATGTGGGACAGCCCTTCTGGGAGGCAGTGGCTCAGCTGCTCAACCGCCTGCAGCCGCAGCCGGCGGGAACCTCGGCGCTGCTGCCTGGCTTGCAGCCTGCTCACCACGAGCGGCCTCGGTCCTGGCTGCGGCGAGGGGGCGCCCTGCTGATCCTGGGCCTGCTCGGGCTACTGGCCCTCTGGGTCTGCTGGCAGGGAGGGCAGCTGCTGGTCCAGGTGCCTCCTGCCACCTGGGGCCGTCTCGTGCTCGCCGCCGGGGTCACCTGGCTCCGCACACTGGCGGCCCTGGCCCTTGGCACCCTGTGGACAGTGCCCGTTGGGGTAGCGATTGGCCTCTCGCCTCGCTGGTCGCGCCGCTTGCAGCCGCTGGTCCAGATCGTCGCCTCCATCCCTGCCACCGCACTCTTTCCAGCGCTGCTGGTCCTGTTGATGGCATTACCCGGCAGCCTCTCGCTGGCGGCGATCCTGCTCATGCTGCTGGGAACCCAGTGGTATGTCCTCTTCAATGTCATTGCCGGGGCGATGGCCATCCCTCGTGAGCTGCTGGAGGCTGCGGCCCTCTTCGGGGTGACGGGCTGGCGCCGCTGGCGCACCCTGATCCTGCCCGCCATCTTCCCGTACCTGGTCACCGGGCTGCTGACGGCCAGTGGCGGCGCCTGGAACGCCAGCATTGTCTCGGAGCTGGTGCAGTTTCACGGGGAAACGCTTCGCACCTTCGGGCTGGGGGCCGAGATCGCGGCGGCAGCTGGGGCCGGGAACTATCCCGTGCTGTTGGCGGGAACGCTGCTCATGGCAGCGCTGGTTGTCCTGCTCAACCGGCTCGTGTGGAGGCGCCTCTATCACCTGGCCGAACGGCGCTATCGCCTGGCGTAGATTCATCCGTGCCTGGGAACACCAGGCGCTTCACCAGGGAAGGCCCTTCCTCAGTGGGGCCTGATGAAAGGAGGAAGACGATGACTCAGAGACAGACAAGCGAGGCAGACGGGGCCGTGATCCTGGAGGCTCAGCGGATCACCCATCTCTATCAAGGACGTGGGGAGCAGGGACGGAGCGGACACGCCCCAGTCGTGCTAGAAGAGGTGTCGTTGCAGATCCGCGCCGGTGAGCTGGTGGCCCTGTTGGGACCTTCCGGCTCAGGGAAGTCGACCTTGTTGCGTATTCTCGCGGGCTTGATCCGCCCCACTCAAGGGGAGGTGCGTGTTCATGGCCAGCTGCTGCGAGGCCCTACTCCCTCATGCGCACTGGTCTTCCAGAGCTTTGCCCTCTTCCCCTGGCTGACCGTGCTCCAGAATGTTGCGCTGGGCCTGGAGGCGCTGGGGCTGCCTCGTCTGCAGCGCTTGAAGCGCGCCTTGGCCATTATCGATATGATTGGATTGGATGGGTTCGAGGAAGCCTATCCCAAAGAGCTGTCTGGTGGCATGCGCCAGCGCGTGGGGTTCGCACGAGCGCTGGCGGTCGAGCCGGAGCTGCTCCTGCTGGATGAGCCTTTCAGCGCGCTCGATGTGCTCACGGCGGCCAATCTGCGCCGCGAGCTGCTGCAGCTCTGGTACCAGGCGAAGATTCCCACCCGCGCCATGCTACTGGTCACCCACAATATCGATGAGGCCGTCAGTATGGCCGATCGACTGCTGATCCTGGGGGCCGACCCCGGGCATCTTCGCGCGGAGGTCCAGGGGCTGCCTCGCGGGCAGCGGGAGCCACACAGCCCTGCCTATACTCATCTGGTCGACCTGCTCTATCGACTCATGACGAGTCCGGACGAGGATGGAGCGGCGCTGCTCGCTGCTGAGGAGCCTGCCCTGGTGCAGCGGGGGCAACCGCGTCCCACGCGCCCCTACCAAACGTTGCCCCATGTCGCCCCAGCCGATATGATCGGCTTGCTGGAGCTGGTCCAGGCACGAGGTGGGCGGGCCGATCTGGCAGAGCTAGGGCGCGAGCTTCAGCTGGAGCTGGATGAGCTGCTTCCGCTGGTGGATGCCGCGGATCTGCTCCAGCTGGCACGCCCGGAGGAGGGAGATCTGGTGCTGACAGCAGTGGGGCGCCAGCTCGCTGAGGCGGACGTGCAGGAGGAGAAGCGGCTCTTTCGCCAGCAGGCGCTGGCACGCATCGCCCTGCTGCGCCGCATTGCCGAGGACCTGGCCGCCGCACCGGGTCATCGAGTAGACGAGGAGCGTTATCTCGAACGCCTGCGCGAGCATTTCAGCGAGGGGGAAGCGGAGGCGCAGCTGCAGACGATCATTGACTGGGGCCGCTACGCAGAGATCTTTACCTACCAGGAAGAGGCAGGGGTGTTTGCGCTGGAAACGGACGAGGAGACGGCGGAGCAGCCCACCGAGGCCGCTGGCGAGACACGGCGGAGCAACATTCGCTGATTTCCTTTCTTCTTTCCTTTGGCAGTCCTTCCTGGAATGGAGATCGCACCAGCGCGGACGCAGCAGCGATACGTTGACAAGGGCCTCGCTGTCGTGGGCTATCACTATCAGGTGATCCAGCCAGGCCAGGATATGGAAGCGCCTTCCACTGTTGTGGAGGCGATCATCAGCAGCCGTGCATCCTGCTGGGATGCTAGACATTCCCTGGCCTCTACGTGCAGCCGATTCGGGCGCGGGCGGTGTTGATCCTCACTCCAGGGAGGGCCGCCTGTCCATCTCCTGAGGTGGCGTCTGTGCGACTCTTTATCCCATCATCCGTGGTATCGAAGGAGTGGGATTGGTAGCTATTGCAATCTTCTCGCAAGATCCAGGCTATGGCTATCCTCCAGAGGCGCCAGCTGGGGCGGGTCCCTCGACCCTTGGTGGCACGCTTCATCTGAGCTTCACGATCCTGGTTGTACAGGCCATGTGCCTGGGCTTACTGGTCATTGCCTGGCGCCTCTGGAAAACTCCACACTTGCGCAGTTGGGCGGCATTTTCGCTGGCGTGCGGTCTTCTGCCGATGGTGTTTATGCCTTTTTTCGTTCTCGCCCAGAACAATCCCCACAGCGCGTTTGCTGGATACGCTGGCCTCTTCGAGCGTCTGGCAACCAACGCTGACACCATCTGGGGAACTGTGTTGCTCATTCCTTTATGGGCCGGAAAGAGATTGATGCAGTTTTACGCGTAAAAATGTCTTTCTGAGAAAAGAGGTCAGCTCTCTCAGGAGGATACCCGATGCAGCGAGCACGCACAGTGCGCCTCACCGAGGAGATGAGAAACGCGTCGTAGAAGAACAGCGGCTGGTGTTTGTCGCCCCCGTCTGCCCCGACGGCTCCCCAACCTGTCGCCCAAAGGGACAATCGCCGTATGGGACGACACCCACCTGATCTTGGCAGATATTTGCTCGCCTGGCACTATCGCCAATCTGAACGAACGCCCGGCTCTCGAAATCAACGTCGTTGACTCGGTCGCGCGCAAAGGCTATCGGTTTAAAGGGACAGCGACCGTGTATGACGAGATAAGTTCAGATTTGAGCTAATGGCTGGCGCAGCAGGGCCGCGAGCACCTGGAGGGCGAACGAGAGCACTGTCGCTCGCTCGCCCGTTGAGCTACGCCCCTTCTCCCGCACCAGTCGCCAGGAATGACCCTTCAAGGCTCAGGCGAGTGAGAAAGAGACTTGCTTTTTCAGCAAGAATTCCTCAACGCCGTAACGGCCCCCTTCAAGGCCAAAGCCAGATTGCTTGACTCCGCCAAAGGGTCCCTCAATCGTGGCCGGAAAGGGATCGTTCACCCCCACAATGCCCACTTCCAGAGCCTCGGCCAGACGCCAGGCGCGGGCCAGATCGCGGGTATAGACATAGGCCCCCAGCCCATAGGCTGCCGTGTTGCTACGCTCGATGACTTCGGCCTCGTCGCGGAACGTGGCCAGGGCAATCAGCGGCCCAAAAGCCTCCTCGCGGGCAATGGCCATCTCGTCGGTGACGCCCTCCAACAGGGTGGGAGCAAAGAGCAGGCCACCAGGGCTGTGGCCCCCAGTGACGACACGGGCCCCCCGGGTCAGCGCATCCTCTAGCAGGCGCTGCATCTTCTGCAGGTTGCGCTGATGCTGGAGAGGGCCATACTCGGTAGCCTCATCCCGCGGATCGCCCACCTTGACACGCGCCAGTCGCTCAACCAGGAGCGCCTTGAAAGGTTCGGCCACCCGCTCCTCCACAAAGATCCGCTGGGGACTGGCGCAGATCTGGCCGGCGTGGCGGAATTTGGCGGCGACCAGTCCCTCGACAGCGGCGTGCAGATCGGCATCAGCGAAAACAATAAAGGGGGCAACACCTCCCAGCTCCAGCACGACGCGCTTCGGCCCCGCGGCAGCCAGACGCATCACCTCACGTCCGACCTGGACCGAGCCGGTAAAGGTCACCATCGTCACGCGAGGATCGCCAAGAAGGGTTTCAACGATAGCTGGCGCATCTCCCATAACGATGTTGACGGCTCCGGCAGGCAGCCCCACCTCCTCCAGCAGCTGAGCAAGCAGCAGGGTCACCCGCGCCGCCTCCTCTGCCGGCTTCACAATGAGTGTGCAGCCAGCAGCGAGCGCCTGGGCCACCTTGCGCCCGAAGAGGATGCCCGGCGCATTTGAGGCTGTGATGGCCGTCACGATGCCCACCGGCTGAGGCTGGAATCGGCACAACCGCAGCACCGGCTTTCCAGGCGGCCACGGCGGCAATGATGGCTGCTGGCTGACTGCTATAGCGCAGCGCCAGCCTGTCACCGACCTCGACCCCAAGCTCGATCAGTGCCCCCGCCAGACGATCGCTCTTCTCCTTCAGCTCTTGAAAGGTGACGACCTCGCCCGTCGTCATCCAGACGACGGCAGGTTTCTCCCCGTAGCCCCTTTCACACCAGTGATCGATCGACTCACGGCCAACGTTGTGCTCGGAACGTGTCTGCTCATCCCGCTCCCAGAAAAAATCAGGCTGCAGCTCGGGAGGGACGAGCCAATCTTGTGGGACAGTAGCCCTTGCGGGATAATGCTCCTTCATGACTCAAGCCTCCTTATCAGAGGCGAGACGCAATAGCCAGGCCGGCAGAGGAACCGGGCGACCGTGCTCAATGTAGACATGGATCACCTGGCCCTGAGCAACAACCTGTTCTGCTGCGTTCATAAACAGGCACCGTGTGGCATAACTGGTTTTGCCGGGACAATCAATCCAGGCCAGTAGCGTGAGAGTGTCATCCACCTGAACTGGTATGAAGTAGTCACACTCGCTATGGACCGCGGGCGTGGCCGCCCCTTGAGCCAGCAGCTCGCGGATCGTCATGCCGGCATGACGCAGTAGCTGGTGATGGGCAAGTTCTATCCAGCGATATACGAGTGATAGTGGATCTGATAGTTATCGACGTCGGCCATCGAGACGAGAACCTGCAGGCTCAAGGCCCGCGGTGGAGGCTGCCAGAGGGTCTCGGGCTTCACGTGAGGCTCTCCTTTCCGGCCAGGTGCTGCAGGCGTTCACGCAAGATCCGTCGCTGCAGCTTGCCGACGTTATCTTTCGGCAGCTCAGGCACAAATTCGATGTACCGCGGGTATTTGTAGAGCGCCATTTGAGCCTTGCAGAAGTCCTGCAGGGCATGGGCGAGGTCCTCAGAAGGCATCTGGCCCGGGCGCAGCACTACCACTGCTGTCACAGCCTGACCACGGATCGGATCAGGCAGGCCAATCACCGCAGCCTCCGCCACGGCAGGATGGCGCGTCAGTACGTCCTCCACCTCCCGCGGGGCCACCTGTCTGCCACCAGTCACGATCATATCGTCCAGACGCGCATGGAACCAGAGCCAGCCCTCTTGATCCCAGACGTAGGCATCGTCAAGCAGACTCCAGCCCTCGCGCACATCCTGACGGGCCCGCTCCAGAATACCTGTGTGCCGATGCACCCAGTAGGTGATGCCGCTGGGGCCGCGAATCGCCAGACGCCCTGGCTGCTCAGGGTCCAGCAGCGTTTCGCCGCTCACCGGGTCCACCAGGCGGGCCTCGTAGCCCGGCATGGGCCGTCCAACCGACAAGTGGGGCGCCACCTTCTCTCCGAGCAGATTGGAGTCGATAAACAGGTGACGGATCGGCGTCATTCCAACGGTATTTCTGACAGGGAAGCCCAGAGCTTGCTGCCAGCGCTCGTACGTGGCCTGGTCCAGAATCTCACCGGAGCTGATGGCTTGGCGCAGTCGCAGCTGCGGATAGCGCTCACGCGGCGTCGGACAGACCTGAAGCATGATGCGGTAGATGGTCGCCGCCCCGGCCATAATAGTGGCCCCATACTGAGCTGCAAGCTGCCAGAGCCGCTCACCGGAAGGGCGCACGGCATAGATGACGCTGGCCCCGGCGCGCAGAGGGAAGTTGATCTTCTCGCCATTGCCAAAGGCATGGCCGATGGGAGCATGCGTGAAGAGGACGTCATCAGCAGTGACGGCACGGCTCAGATTATTGAGATCCGCCAGCGCTACTTCAGCAGCATGGGTATGGAGGCAGCCCTTTGGCTGACCCGTGGTGCCGCCAGTGTAATAGATGCCGCTGGCATCCAACGGCTGGGTGGGATAGGTCTCCGCTTCCTCCGACTGGGCTGCAAGCAGTTGCTCAAAGCTCTCGTGGTCTCTCCCAGAGGCTTCAGGCCAGGCCACCACTGCCCGCAAGTGGGGTGCCGCCGCGCGCGCCCGATCAACATCATTGTGGGACGGGTTGATGACATGATTATCAGCGGCGCTGAGAACATTCATCCGGCAGAGGTTGAGGAGGCGTTGCTCAGCCATCCTGGCGTGGAAGATGCTGGAGTGGTTGGGGTAGCTGATCCACATTGGGGGCAGCGAGTAGTGGCCTTCATTGTGCGCCGCGATCCACAGCTCACTGCTGAGAAGCTGGACCAGCATTGCCGGCACCATCCGACGCTGGCCGCTTTCAAGCGCCCACGCCAGTATGTCTTTATTGAGAAGCTACCACGCAATCCCAGTGGGAAGCTGCTGCGTTTTCTCCTGCGTGAGCAGGCTGCTCAGACAGGAGCTGCGGACGGAGGTGAGCAGCATCCCTAGCGGGCAATGGTCGCGGTTTGCCCATTTTCGGTTAACTGAACCGGATCAGGCCAGCATGCCGCCTCGTGGCATGCAGGATTATGCCGGCAATAGCCGTTTGACAAGCAACTTCACGGCCTTGCAGCCTCGGCTGCTGCCATCTTTCCTTCGGGTATCTCGACACTGGGCCTGCTTCAAAGGCTTTCTCGGCGGCGCGGTCGTGGCGAGGATTCTCAACCAGCACCAGGAAGGACTTCAGCCCGACATCGCTGCCCGTTTCCTGGTCTATAAGTGGCAGGGGCTACGTGGGTCGTGGGTAGGTCGGCACAGGAAAAGTACGCAGACCAGCCATCGGCTTCTCTGGACATCGTTACCGTCTTGGGTGCGCCCTCCAGAGGACGATGGAAACGGAGAGTAATAAGAGGAAGAGGATACCGCCATCCAGCCTCACCCCATTGCCGTACTCTCGGTACGTGATACTGTGATAGCGGTCGCGTCCCTGACAGCGGGGATAGCCTGCCTTCTCACTCGCCTTGACGCGTCGGAAGAAGGCTTGAAAGGCTTTGCTCACCCGCTTGATGACATCCTGCAAGACATGGGCGTGCATGTCCTTGGACTCTGGACGCAGTTCCTCGCTGGCGAGAAGATTACGCTTTTCAGAGAGCTTGCGCTGACAAGCAGCAGTT
>NZ_JADGIA010000170.1 GCF_019683635.1 Thermogemmatispora sp.
CCTTGATCGGCTTGATGTTTGTTGTCATGACGCTGCTGGCCTCACGAAGGATGCAGCAGGCTTTGGTATTCATAATGCCTGGGACACGGTCACCTATTTGACCTATCAAGGTCCTCATCTGGAGCGCGAGCAGAAGAAAGAGAAAGATCAAGAGGCATAGCCGAGAGCAGGAAGCTGGCGAGCTGGACATCCGCCATCTGGTGATCCGCTCACCAGCTCCTTACTGTGCCTGTGAGCACGCGCTAGGAGGCTGCAGTCAGCAGAGCCTGCAGCAGCAGCGCGCCATCGGGCGTGCCCAGTCCTGTGCAGGCATCCCAACCGGGGCCGGCGCTGTAGCCGCCATTGTTGCCGCTGGTCACATCGCGCAGTGCCTTTTGCTGCAGCAATTGGGAGTAATGCTGATAGAGGAACGGGTTCAGGTACCCAACGGACTGACCGCGTCGCTGATTGAGCAGGGCAATCAGCCCGGCCCACAGCGGAGCCACTGCGCTCGTGCCCCCCACGGAAGTGCTCTGGCCGTCGACAACGATCTGATAGCCTGTCTGCGGGTCCGCATTGCCCGCGACATCGGGTACCCCGCGCCCCTGATGGTGGTCGTTGATGGATGGCGGCACATGGGCACTCTCCTGCCATGAGGGGAGCGGGAAAACGTCGCTGATGCCGCCGCCGGTCGCTCCATTGCCGCTGGCGGTGCCATTCCAGACCACTTCACGGACGACCTGCCTATCCTGGGCCTCCAGGCGGGTGCCGCCGCAGCCAAGCACATAGGGACTGGAAGCCGGAAAATCCACATGGGCCTTTTGATCGTTTACCCCATCGCTTGAGCCGTTATCGCCGGCAGCCGCGCAGACCGTAATTCCAAGCGAGGCCGCCGTCTGAAACGCCTCGTTCATAGTGGTCATTGCCTGGCGGGTCCAGTCCACTTCGGGGGCGCCCCAGCTAATGGAGATTACCGCAGGCGCATTGGTGGTGTCGTGGATGGCCTGGGTAATGGCGTCTAGAAAGCCGCGCTCGGTATTGGGGGCAAAGTAGACGGCGATGCGGGCCGCAGGAGCAATGGCGCCAGCGATCTCGATATCGAGCGCGACCTCGCCATCCGCGCTATTCGGGTCGCCTGTTGGGCTATTCTGGCCGCCGTCGACAGAGACGCTGACTACCTCGGGTGGCTGCAGGCCGAGCTGCTGGAAGTAGGTCGTCAGATCCTCACTGGTATAGCCTCCGCCCAGCTCGATCAGGGCGATGCACTGGCCGCTGCCGGTCAGGCCGCTCGGAAAGTCATAGAATTGGGCGACCTGGAGCGGGGTATAGCTGACGGTGGCAGTTCCCACCAGCACACTTGTCCCTGGGTCAGAGGCGAAGCGCAGATGGGGCTGAGCCTGGGGACGATCGTCCAGCCCAAAGACGCCAGTCACGATCGGCTCAAGCTCTTGGGGGATGTGCAGGGGGCCGGAGCGCCCGCGGAACGTCTGCCCCTCATGCTCGTAATAATGTAACTCGGTGGCAAAGGCAGCGCAGAACTGGCTCGCTGTGCCGCCCAGGACCAGCCGGCGTGCCGCCCGATCAACTGCCAGCACGTCCAGCTGATGAGCGCGGGCGAAGGCTTCGACTTTGGCCACATCCTCCGGACGGGCGCTATGCTGAGCCAGGTACTCCTCGCGGCTCAGTCGTTGGCCCGGCTGGCTGAAATGGCGCTCCAGCTGACCGGCCAGGGCGCTCCCCGCGGGATCTCTGAGATAGACGCTGACCTCGATGCGCTCGTTGGGATCAGCCGGCCCGATCTGCCGGGCCTGGGCAGGGAGGTGACGCTCACTGCCCGCCAGTCGTGTGAATCCTTTAGGAATCTCGGGCATGGTCTCTTTCCTTCTGTCCTCTCGTCGCAACGTTCCCCTTCTGGGGACGCGCTAAACTTCCTGCAAAGAAGACGCTCGTACCCCCTCTTCGTAGATGGTGACTTCCTGCCTCTCAGCCGAAGGAAGAATATACTTTCTTCCTCTTACACGGTCTGCAGCCGCAGACGGATCAGAAGATCGTTGTAATGGTAGGCGTAGTAGCGTGTAAGGCAGCGCTTGGCCAGCGCCTTTAGCTCTTCGGGCTCGGGCGTGGTATGAATGACCAGCGGCGAGTAGATGGATTCCAGGACGTTGCCGTTCTTGTCCAGCAGCACTGTCAAGAATTGGCGAACATCGTGCGTCACCAGGTCGACTTCCTGTCCATCCTCGTTCTCATGCCGTTCGATGATCTCTTCCCCCTCATGCAGCCCAATCACCGTACGCAACGGCAGGATATGGGCGCCGCGCAGGTCGTAGTCGGAATCGGGCGACGCGAATCCGTAGAGGTGCGACCCGCTCAGCGTGACAAAGAGCAACGGATAGCGCTGCCGTGTCAACACGGCCCTGAGTCGTTCACGTTGTTCGTCCAGCATCTTGCTTCTCCCATGCAGCATCAAGATCAGCTCAGGATATCCGTTGCACCTGGAGAAAAGGTAATGCGCGTCTGCCCGCTCTGATAAGCAGAGCTGTTCCTCTCCTCTCTTTGGTTACTTCGTCCTCGCCCTGCTCATGCCTGATGGCCCCAGGCCGGGCCAGACGGACCGAAAGCATGCGCCGCTGCAATGCTCCTGGCAAAAGGCATGGCAAGAGCGGAGCAGGCAGCTGTGAGGGTGAGTCAACAGAGGAGAGTGCCGCTCGACTGAACAGCAGCCAGAGCTGCCTCGCCTCGCCCGGTCGAGGCGAAGCAGGGTTCACAAGGAAAGTCGGGGGCCGCGCTTGCAGTTCCAAGTACAACGCTAGAGGGGTTTCCTTGCCACTTTTAACCCTCGCGCTTAAGATAGCACTGTGGACAAGCCTTTGTCAAGACAGGTGCGTCTCTCAAGAATATGCCCGCTGCTAAGCACCATCGCCCGACTTGCTGCTAAAATGGCCACAGTACGTTGCAACCTGTAAAATACCAGTAGTAGGGAGGGGCCTTTCCAGAGTCTCTTGGAAAGGCCCCTGATATCCCTGGTCAAGGGGAAGAACCGAGTGAGCAGCGGGCCTGGTTGGCTCACCAGAGCATCCCCAAGGCCGGGCCGGCGCCAGCGGGTGCCCCTGAGCGGCTTCTGGTTGCGGCCCCGCTGCGGGGGCCATCTCACATCAGTACTGCCAGTTCACAGTAACAGAGCCAGTGCCGCTGCAAGGGGCGGTATAACTGTGGTTGCTGCCATTCTCCCACTGAATGCTGCCGTCAGCGCGGATGATAATAAACTTAAACTGGACTGTCCAACAGGCTGGCACACTGGCCATCACGAACCAGTTCGGATAGTTCGGATCATTCAGCGGGCCGATAGCGGTGGTTGTTGTTGTTCCCCAGTTGCCCAGCTCGTCGAATTGCCCGGTCAGGTAGACGTTATCCCCGTAGTTGGTGGAAGGCGCATTGTTGACAGTGAAGGTCACGGCCACCTGCGCTGTGCTGGAGACGCGCGTTTCGTAGACGTTGCTGCAGCTAGAGGTACAGACCTGAACACTGTAGAGGCCACTGGCCACATTCGGCGTCGTGACCGTAATCGAGTGCGGACTCCAGCTATCAATCGTGGCGGTGGTCGTACCAAACTTTACACTGCCGGCGGTGCTGCCAAAACCCTGGCCATCGATAATCACCTGATCGCCGGGCCGGCTCAGGTTAGGCCCAACGCTGCCGATCTCTGGCGTACTGCTCTCGGGAGCGGTATATTGCCAGACGGAGACCTGGTTAGCGCCCAGAGTAAAGGCACTGGCGGCGCCGTTTGTGACCGTAATGGTGGTGCCGCCGTGGAGCAACGTCCCCAGGTAGTCGCTGTAGGAGCCAGTGGGCAGGGCCGTGTAAAGGCCGGAAATGCTGTAACAGGAACTAGTTGGCAAGACCACCTTGAGCCAGGCCGGACCGGAAGTAGCGCTGAGCGAAAAAGAAGATCAGCATCAAGGGAATTGACACGATCACCGAGGCGGCGGCAAAGATGCCCCACGGCGTTCGAAAGTCGCTCTGCAGGCTGTAGAGGCCCAGGATAAAGGTCAGGTTACTGCCGTTAGCATTGGCGTTGAGCACCAGATTGGCCAGGGCGAACTCATTCCAGCCGGTCATGAAGGTGAAGAGGGCGGCCACCGCCAGCGCCGGCGTGGCCAGCGGCAAGACAATGTGCCAGAAAGCCTGAAAGGGCGTGGCGCCGTCCAACAAGGCGGCCTGCTCCAGCTCGACCGGCAGGCCGTCGAGGTAGGTTTTGGTATTCCAGCAGCTGAAGACCACCGCTCCGGCTGAGTAGATGAGCACCAGACCGAGCAAGTTGTTGAGCAGGTGCAGCGTATTCAGCAAGAGGTAGTAGGCCGTCAGCGCCAGCAGGCCCGGGAAAGCCTGCAGCGCCAGCAGCGCGCGCAGCGTCAGCTCTCGACCTGCGAAGCGGAAGCGCGCCAGCGCATAGGCGCCGCTCGTTGAACAGATCAGCCCGCAGAGGGCCGTCAGGCCGCAGACCAGCAAGGTATTGCCGATCCAATTGAGCAGGGGCTCCTGGGTAAAGGCCGTCACATAATTAGCGAGCGTAAAGTGAGCGGGAAACAGGTGCAGATCGGTGGTATAGAGGTTCTGGGCTCCGGCAAACGAAGCCTGGACCACGTAATAGAGAGGGAAAAGCGCAAAGATGGCCATCACCGTCAGAAAAACGTAGAGACCGACCATGCCCAGACGCTTCCCCAGGCGCGAGGTGCGGCGTCCCGGTGGCAAGCGCCTCGACTGCCCTACGACTAGGTTGACAGACGCTTGCTCCCTCCTGGTCTCAACGACGGGCAGTTGCTGACTCATGCTCGTGCCTCCCTGATGCTGCTCGCCCGCGGGGACCGTGCTCCCAGGCCAGAACCCAGGTAGGTCAGGGCCGCGAGGATGATAAACAAAGTGATCGCGAAGGCGGCGATAAAACCGTAGTGCGGATTGGCGACAGTTGCGCCGAGGATGCGGTTATACATATAGATCATGACAAATTCCGTGGCCCCCGGCTTGAGGGCGCTGACCACTGGTCCCCCCTGCGTGATCAGGAAGACCGTATTAAACATCTGGAAGGTCGTAATCGCGCTGAGAATAGTGGCGGGCACCAGGGCCGGGGTCACCAGCGGCAGGGTGACATGGCGGAAATACTGCCAGGGGCCGGCCCCGTCGATCCGGGCCGCCTCGCGCAATTCGCCGGGAATGCCTTGCAGCGCCCCCAGAATGACCACCGTGAAGAAGGGATAGCTCAGCCAGACATTGACGATCACCACTGAGATGAAGGCCAGCGTGGGATTGAGCAGCCAGGGAATCCCGAACTGGGGGCCGAAGAACAGGCGCCCAATCTGGTTGAACGGGCCAAAATCGTACTGAAAGAGGAACTTCCAGATCAGGGCCGTGATACCCGAAGGGGCGGCCCAGGGCAGGAGCAGCACCACGCGCCAGAATGGCAGCCCCTTGACCCGGGAGTTGTTCAGCGCCAGGGCGGTCAGCATCCCAACGACCAGAAAGCAGCTCACGCAAACGACGACGTAGAGCAGCGTCTGCCAGAGCACCGGGAAGAAATCGCTGTCGAAAGAAAAGAGCAGCTGCCGGTAGTTTTCCAGACCGATGAAACGATAGTTATCCGAGGAAAACTCGCTATAATTGGTGGTCGACAGGTAGAGCGTGTACAGAATCGGCCACAGATTGATCACCGCCATCATGGCCAGCATTGGCAGCAGAAAAGCCACAATGGTGCGCCGTTTGACTCGCAGCATAGGCATCCTCGCCTCCAGTTCATCTCCTCGTCCCATCCGCCCGATCCATCGCTGGAAAGGGAGGAGGAACGAGGAGGGGGAGCATGATCTTCAGCGTCTGAGCGATGGAACGCTCGCATCGCGCCAGGTATCCTGCCTGGTGAGCGCGCCAAAGCCGGGGCTATGAGCTGATCTGCGCGATCCCTTTGGTGGCAGCGGCCTGGGCGTCGCTGAGGGCTTTAGCGGGCGTCTGCGTACCGTTCCAGACTGCCGTCAGTGCATTCTGCACGGGCGTCCACAGTGCGGACATGTAGGGGGTATTGGGCAAAGCCACGCCCAGCTTCACCTGGGCCGCATAGCCAGCCACAGCGGGAAGCTGCTGGATGGCCGAGTCATCGGCGGCGGCGCTGTTCGCCGGGATTTCGCCGTCAGCGCGTGACATGGCGATCTGATTAGCCTTGTTGGTGTAGAACTTCATCAGATCGGCCACCAGGGCTGGATTTTTGGCAGTTTTGGCCATCCAGAGCGATTTGACCCCCACAAACGGCCTGGCCGGGGTGCCCGTGGCGGTGACGATGGGAAGTGTGGCAAAGCCGATGTTGATCTTCCCCCCACTGCTGTAATCGGCATAGGACCAGGGACCGTTGATGATGATGGCGGCCTTGCCCTCGGCAAAGAGCGAGGAAACCACATCGTAGGTCGGCTGCTTCGGGAGATAGGGGCGGAAGGAGGCGATATATTCCATCGCCTGCAGCGCCTGGGATGTGTCGAGGTGGGCTTTGCCATCGGGCGTCACATACTGAGCCCCGAAGCCGTAGAACCAGGGCGCATTGAAGTAGGCGTCCTCGGTTGGCCAGACGACGCCATACTGACCCGGATGGGCCTGCTCATAGCGTTTCTCGAAGGCCAGCAGGTCGTCAGTGGTCTTGGGGAGCTGGTCCGCCGAGATCAGGCTCTTGTTGTACATGAGCGTGATGGCCTCGACCGCCTCCGGGACCCCGTAGACGTGACCGTTAAAGATCAGAGCCGAAGCCGCTGCCGGGGTATAGGTCTGCTTGAGATAGTCCTGGCTGATATACTGGTCGAGCGGCACAACGACGTGGCCGAGCGCCAGCGATCCCAGATTATCGTCAGTGAAGGCGATGATATCGGGACCATTGCCAGCCTTCACCGCGGTGGCCGCCTTGCTGGCGATGTTATCCTGGTGGACCAGCACAATCTTGACTTTGGGATGCAGGCGCATATATTCGTTGAAAATAGCCTGCTTGGCTTGCAGGTAGGCACCTTGCCAGCCGTGCCAGATAACGATCGTGCCGCTAAAGTCGATGCTGCTGCTGTTGTTGCTGCCGCTGTTTTCGGCACCACCACAGGCTGGGAGCAGCAGCGCGAGCATGAGGCTGAACAGGAACATGGCCAGCAGTGGCTGACTGCCAGATGCACGCGAGGCGAAGATCTTCTTCATCATCTCTCATCCTCTCTGATAAGAGGGAAGATAGCCGGGGAGAGACAGACGGCGTGCTGTGCACTCTCCCCATTGGACGGAAAACCCAGAGTTGTGTTGTTGTCAGTCTGGTTGTCAAAGAGCGTGCTGTGCTCTTCTTGTGAAGGGTGCACAGTGATCAACGGGGAGAAGTCGGCTCTCACCCTCCTTCCTGCCATGAGAAAACTGCTCCACTCAATGGCTCACTAGTTATAGCAACCTGATGTCGAGACCTGCGTATGACTGGTGCCTGACCGTTGGCCAGAAGCGTGGTCGCTGCCGGTGGGAGCGCCACCTCTGGCAGCACGACAGTTTGAGGCTGCTCGCTCAGATTGAAGAGCACCAGGACGTCGCCCCGCTCCAGGCGCTGGCCTGGGGTTTGGGTGCGCAGATAGGCATAGGTGGCCTGCCTGGCATCAAGATGGACGACACGGCGTGCGCCGTAAGTCAGGACCGGCAGGGAGCGGCGCAGATGGATCAGGGCCCGGTAGAAGGCGAGCAGCTCCTGATTCCAGTCCTCCGGTCGCCAGGGCATATCGGCGCGGGCCTCGGCGTCGCCGCCGAAAGCTTTTGACAAGACATCAGCACGTTGGGACATACCGATCTCCGTCCCGTAATAGATGATGGGGGTCGGAGCAAGCGTGAATTGGCAAAGAGCCGCCAGCTTGAGCAGTTCCGGGCGATTGCCGGTAATGAAGAGGAAGCGATTCATGTCATGGTTATCAAGAAAACTCGCGCGAGCGGGACCGCCCGCCATATAGCTCTCGTAGGAGCTGAGGAAGCGCTCGAAGCGGCCCAGGTCCCAGGTGCGGACGCCAAAGGTCGAGCGTAGGGCTGCCGCCAGCGGGAAATCGAGCACCGCATCCAGCCTGCCATGATAGCGACGCAAGGCATCGGGTGTATCGGTGACCTCGCCCAACAAGAACACATCGGGGTGCAGGGCGCGGGTAGCCTGGCGAAACTCACACCAGAAATCCATGCTGTGGCCGATGGCATGATCGAGACGGAAGCCATCGACACCGTACTCGCTCAACCAGTGCAGGGCACTGGCGATGATGTGGCGCCTGGCTCCCTCGCTCTCTGAGCGTAGGGAAGGAAGGCTGGGAACAGCGTCGAGGAAGGTGCCATAGCGATCGGGCCAGCGCTCGAAATAGAACCAGTCATGAGAGGGGGCCTGGCGATCCGTCTGGGCGGCCAGAAAGGCGGGATGGTGCCAGGAGACGTGAGCCGGCACGAAATCGAGCAAGACGCGCATGCCGCGGGCGTGGGCCTCCGCAATGAGGGCCTGCAGGTCGGCGCTGCTGCCCAGACGGGGATCAACGCGAAAGTAGTCGAGGGCGTCGTAGCGATGGTAGCTTTCGGCCTCGTGAAGCGGGGAGAGCCACAGGCAGGTTACCCCCAGCTCTGAGAGATAGGGCAGGGCGGCGCGGACGCCATTCAGCGTGCCCCCATGCAACGCTTGTGGATCGCTCTCTGCAGGAAAATGGCCATTGGCGGCGTCGCTGCGAAAGCGGTCGAGAAAAATCTGATAGATGACGGCCTCTGTCGCCCAGGAAGGCGGACGCCGCTGCGACTCTTCTTCAACGAGGTAAGCGAAGGTCGTGAAGGCGCGCTCTCCCGCAAAGTGGAAGGCAAAGCCCTGGCCGTCCTGGGCCCAGATCTCCGGCTCCTCGGCAGGAAGCGAGCCGGGACGGGCCAGCCAGCCGGCGATGCGGTAGCGCACGCGCGTACCGGCTGGCTGACCGGGGATGCGAGCCAGCCAGTGGGTGATGTAGCCAGCGTGCGGATCCCAGGTCACGCGGGCGCGCTCCATCGGCAGGGCCGTCGACGTGCGATCGGGGCGACTGCCGTCGACGGTGTAGTAGAGCACGGCGCGCTCGATAGGCACTTCCTCGCCGCTGGCCGCCCAGACTTCGACTGGCTCGCCGGGGAGAGGGGCCAGGGGGAGAATAGTATTATCATGGCGAAATTGGCTGCGTTGAGCTGTCCAGCGGATGAGGATCTCGCTCAAAGGCAGGTCACCGGGCACCGCTGCCATCTGCTCGGCGTCCGGCTCCGACTGCGCGGGTATGGCATCCGTGGCCGACTCAAAGATGTCTGGCATCTTGGCTTTCCTACCTACCTGATTAGCGCAAACTAGGACAGGGTGTCGCTTGCTTCGGGCGAGGTCGCTTCTGTGGTTGCTTCGATCTCGGCACTCACGACCGCGCGCAAGCGCTTGAGCATGGCAATAAGCTGCCGCTCCTCTTCGCGGCTCAGGACGCTGAAGCGGCGGCCAATAGCCTCTTCAATGGCGGCCTGCGCCTCGCGGCGCCGGGCGACGCCTGCTGCTGTCAGGGTGACGCGCTGTGAGCGGCGATCGCCAGGGTCGGGGCTACGGGCAATGAGGCCCTCGCTTTCCAGATAATCTACCAGGCGGGTGACCGTGCTCCGTTCGCACAGCAGGCGTTCGCTGAGATCCGTCAGCCGCCAGCCTTCGTCGGTATCCAGGAGCAGCAGGGCATTGTATTGCAGTGTATTCAGGCGGAACTGGCGAAGAACAAGACGATCGGCATGGTCAAGCAGCAAACTCAGCTCTTGAAAGAGACGGTAGTCCTGGTAGTCATCCATGCGCTTGGCGTGCTCCTTTCCGCAGCAGCGCGGCTCGCTGGGTCAGTGTCTTACCAGGCGAGGCCGCAATTTGTTGCGATTGCAACTGTTGCGAGAAATATTGTTACTCAAGAAAGTATATGCGGGAAGCGCCCCTTTGTCAAGCCTGGTGAGACGCTGCAGATCGCAGGAGCCAGCGAGCGAGTGAAGAGAAGGGGAGCCGTCGGCAGCAGAGCTGGAGCGGCGGCCTCTGTGCTCAGGGCGAGGCGCTGACTCTCCGGCTCGCCAGCCACCAGGCCAGGCCGGCCAGAGACCGGGCTTGTAAGTTACCCAAAAGCGTACTACATTACCCAGAAAGTTACCCAAAGCATGGCTGCAGCTATGGGAGGACAGCAAGAGGTGATGCCAGCGCGCATGCGTTATCCCATCCTTGTAGAAACCTGGCTCTATCCCGCCAGGGGAGTGGCGCCGATTGCCGTTGAGAGCCTGGACTGGTTCACCTGGCTGCAAGAGCATCCGGCTTTCACCTATCAGGAGGGGGAACTGCGTTTTGCCGTGCGCTGCGAGCAGAGAGCAGAAAGACGTTACTGGTATGCGTACAAGCGGGCACAGGGGAAGTTGTTTAAGTGCTATTTGGGGCGCAGTCAAGATCTGACCCTGCTGCGTCTGCGCGAAGCCGCCCGGCAAGTCAGACAGCGGCTTACTGATGCGGCCTCTGCTCGGGGCGCCGGCTCAGCCTCAGTCTGCGCTGCTGACGACCAGGTTCCAGATACCAGCGCTACCCCTGCACCATGTACCCCGTCCCCGTCTCCAGGCCCTTCTCGAAGGGCAGACGCGGGCGTGCCTGACACTGATCTGTGCACCGGCGGGTGCGGGAAAAACCACGCTGCTGGCAGAGTGGGCTAGAGCGACGACCAGGCGTGTGCTCTGGCTTTCCCTAAGAGGAAGATAACGATCCACTGCGCTTCCTGACCTACGTCAGAGGGGCGTTGACGCCGCTCCTGACTGGGGCCGGGCCGCTGACGCTGACGTCGCCTCCACTCTCTCCAGGCTCTTCCTGTATACCAGTATTCTGGAGCGCCTGACAGGCCCGCTGTGCCAGGCGGTGACGCAGCTGCCTGACGGCTAGCAGCGCCTGCTGACCTGTTATCGCAGCAATCTCCTGCTTGCTCCCGGCGATGCTGATACGAGCTGGTACCGCTATATCACCCATTCTTTGCCCAGGCTCTGCGCGTGCTGCTGCAGCGGCAAGAGCCAGCGATGATCTCGATCCTCTCTCAGAGAGCCAGCCGCTGGTGTGAAGAGCGCGGCGAGTTGGCTGGAGGTTCAGCTACTGATCGCGTTGGCGCTCGCTGCTCAAGGCAAGGTCAGGCGGGCTTTGAAGATTTTAGGGGTGGTGCTGGCGAGGGCCGAACCCGAGGGCTACCTGCGACTCTTCGCAGATGAGGGCCAGCCTTTAGCCCGGCTACTGGCTCTGGTCTCCTTTCTGGCCGCGCTTGATCAGACGATTGTGGCCACAGCCCTGCCGACGATTGTCGGCGAGCTGCACGGCTTTAGCAGCTATGCCTGGGTCGGCACCGCCTACTTGCTAACCATGACGACGATGATCCCGCTGGTCGGCAAGCTCTCGGATCAGTTTGGCCGCAAGTGGCTCCTGTTAGTGGGCATAGTGCTCTTCCTCCTTGGCGCCGCGCTGGCAGGGCTTATTCATTGCCATCGGGACGATCGCGACGATAGTTGGACCGCTGACTGGAGGGCGATCACCGAGCACACCTCATGGCGCTGGATCTTTTACCTCAACCTGCTGCTGGGGATGGTGGCGCTGGCCTGTATCGCCATCTGGCTTCCTGCCAGTATCTCTGTCCGCGCGACACGGGTGTGGGGCAGGGCTGGCCTGTGGCGTCTTGATCTGCCAGGCTCCCTGACCGCTGCTGCGGCGACGGTCTGTCTGCTGCTTGGGCTGAGCTGGGGAGGAGAGACCTATCCCTGGGCCTCTGTTCAGGTGGTAGGGCTGAGCTGTAGCCGCGGCTCTGCTGCCCAGCGCTCTACCAGAAAAAAGAGCGCGAAGAGCAGAGC
>NZ_JADGIA010000017.1 GCF_019683635.1 Thermogemmatispora sp.
GCTGCCGACGGCGACGGCGACTATTATCGCTACAGCCTATAAGCTGGGCTACAATCCGCAGTGGATTCTGCAAAGCCCGGCCTTCTCGATTCAGCTCCTGGCGGTGCCGGCGCTCAAGCCTCTGATCAGCCGGGCCTGGGTCGTTTCCCAGGGAGCGGCCTGGGGCGATACGAGCGTGCCGGGGATGGCGCAGATGTTGCAGGACCAGGCCAAGTATTTCCCGAAGCAGCAGCCCGATGGCTACTTCGAGTTTGGCTATGCCGAGTCCTATGTGACCTACGCCATTCTGAAGAAGGCAATGGAGAACGGTGATCTGACGCGCGATGGCCTCTTCCGGGCCTTCGAGTCACTGCAGTCGGTGGATATGGGGGGCCTGCTGCCGCCCGCGCACTATGGCTCGACGCCCGACCAACGCGTGCCAACGCGCGATTCTGTGATCTATCAGGTTGATGCTACCCAGCCTGCCGGCGTTAAGCCGATCTCGTCAGATTTCACCGGGGTGGCCGCCCAGCAGTCTCATTTTTAGTCAGGCTTCTTAGCTCGCTCCTTTTCTTCCCTGTCTGCCCTGGTGTGTGGTTGCTCATGACGACCGGCTGCCTCCTGTCTGCGGCCCCGCAGGATAGGGGGCAGCCGGTGAGCAACGCAGGTGAACAACACCCCTGAGTCGGGCCAGTACAGGCTGCTGCCCCGCCATTCTCTCTCTCTCTCTCTGTCTCCACCCCGCTGCTCTTTCTTCTCCTTGTTCCTGCGTGCTGATTTGGCGACCTCTTCGTCGAGCCTGACCGCTTGTGACGCAAGAGCGCTCATCTGCGCGCCAGACCGACAACCCCAGACCCTCCTGGCCCGCTTCTTGCTCGCTTGCCTGACCCAACCGGTCTATTCGCTTGCACTTACAGCGATGAATGTCAACCCGGACACGTATATATTAAGTGGAAGCTATCAGGCTTCCTGCTCGGTGACCGCGCCGACTCTCTGGCCGAGCGGAGAAAAAAGGCCCTGACTGGCTTGTCCCTTGCTGGCAGCGGCCTCGACGCTTCCAGTGAGCGGGGTGAGGTCAATCAGAGCCTGGTTTTATCGCTTAATTATTGAAATTTATCGAATCGGAGTCTTCTGTCGAACATTTCCTGATGCAATGTGGGGCGTGCCCTCTGTTGCAGCAGGAGTGTCCACTCGTGCGGGCTCTCTGCGTCCCGGGGCTGAGTGTCCTGCGAGAGAAGAGGGTTCATTGAGCATGGCGACTACGAGTGAACTGAAAGAAATTATGCGTGAGCTTGAGCTGGTTGATATCGGCGATGCTGCCAGTTACCTCGGTGAGGAGGCGATGCCGCTGCAGGAGCTGCCCCGTAACGAGCAACCGCCGTCGCTGCTTGAGCATGCTCCTGGTCATCCGGCTACCTGTACCTGTATCTTCTGTCAATTATTGCATGTCTTGTAGGTAAAGATAGCTGCTCCGCTTCAGCGCTTCACCTTGACAACGGGGCGCAGGCTGTGGCGACTCCCCACCACTGCCGGCGCCCCGTTGCTCTGTGTTCTGCGGCCACTGCTCCAGGCTGGCTGCCGCAGAACCTCAGTAGTGGGCTTCCAGCAGGATCTTGATGCGCCGCTCGGGATGGGGCATGCCGCTGCTACGGATTTGTGCAACGACGGCCTCCAGGTCATAGGGCACGCGACGAATCTCGCCCTCCCAGTCGCTGCCTTGCCAGCTGAGAATACCGTAAGCGGCGCGCCGATCTCCATCGCGTGGCAGGCCGCAGCTAGCCACATCCAAGAGCAACAGCCGCCGCCAGCGTCGCTGATAAGCGATATGCAGATGGCCGAAGGCCAGGGCGCCGATCCGCTCATCCAGGCCACCGAGCAAGCGCTCCAGCTCCTGATCGGAAGCGTTAGGGGCGATGGCGTCCTCCAGGTTGCGCGGGTTGGCATGAACGACCAGGGCATCGCTGCCGTTGGGATTAGCCACGCGATAGGAGAAAGGCAGGTCGCGTAGATAGGCGATGCCCTCCGGCCCGATCTGCTCGCGCGTCCAGGCCACAGTGCTCTGTTTTTTGCGCCCTTTCTCGGGAGCGGCGTTCACCACCTCCTCATCGACGTTGCCTTTGATGACCGGGCAGCCGAGCTGCTGGACAATGGTGAGCACCTCGCGCGGGCGGGGACCATTCAAGCAGAGGTCGCCGGCGATGACCAGCTGATCGATCGCCGGTTGGCGATGCAGGTCTTCCAGCACGGCCTCCAGGGCCACCTGATTCCCATGAATATCGGAGATAATGGCGATGCGCATAGTCAAGTACCCCATGCATAAATGCAGGGGCTTGTCCCTGTCTTTACGCGCCGAGAGGGGTGGATTCCTTTCGGCTACCGGACGAGACAAGAGGCCGCTTGACATCGGCCCTCGCTATGTTCAGGGCGGCATTGACGTCAGCGTTCATCGACATGCCGCAGTTGGTGCAACAGAAGACCGCTTGACTCTTGCGGTTCTCTTTGGCACAGTGCCCACAGGCGCTACATCTTTGAGAGGTGTAGGCAGGGTCAACAAGGTACAGAGGAACGCCTGCAAGAGCAGCCTTGTAGGAGAGGAAGGAACGCAATTGAGCAAAAGACCAATTGGAATGGCGAGAACGCTGAGACTTGTTTAACCGTGCTTCGGTGCGAGACCGAATGTGCCTTAAGTCTTCTATCGCTATTCCTTTTCCGAGGGAACGCGCCTTTTGCACAATCCGTTTGGAGATGACATGATTGGTGTTACGCTGGAACCGGGCCTGTTTGCCAGACAGTTTCTTGAGGTGTCTCTTTGCGGACTTCGTGCCGCGTTTCTGCAAACGTTGACGCAATGCATGAGACCGTTTGCGAGTGGCCTCAACGGCCTGTCCGCGAAAGGACTCCCCGTCGCTATCCGTTGCCAGGTTGACGATCCCGAGGTCAACACCGAGGAAGTCACTCGCTTCTTGGGGGTCCGGCGTGGGAACATCAAGGGTCACTGCCAGAGAGAAGGTGCCTTGACGATAGATCAGATCAGCTTGCCCTTTGATAGCCTGCATACGGGCCGCTTGATACTGACCGATGAGGAAGGGGACAAGCACGCGGCCACGCAGCGTCAAAAGAGAGACGTGCGTCAAGCCCTTGAAGCTCATCACCCGTTCGTCATAGACGATAGCACCTTCTGGCTTGAAAGTGGGTTTGATGCTCTTATCCCGCTTGTATGCATCGCTGACCTTGCTGATGCAACGAATAGCCAACTGTGCAGACAGACGGTAGGTCGTACGCACCTGCCTATAGGTCATCTTCTGCAATGTAAATTGGTTGGCAACTTTTGCAAGAAACGCCTGTTCAGCCACGTAATTACAAGCGGCGTTGAAGGCGTGCATCGTTTCCAACAAGGCATGGTGTTGCTCTTCAGTTGGTATCAGCTTCAAGAGCATCGTTTGTTTCATGCGTTGATGGTAACCCCTTTGACGATCCTTGTCAAGGGGGTATCCCGCCGAGAGGCAGAGCGTCTTTCCTGCGGCGCCTCCTCCCCAGGCGTCAACGCCGGGGCTTCCGGCGCCGCATGATTTGGTGAATCTGCTATCCTCTCCTTAGAGCGAGCGACAAGAGCAGGCGATTCGTTGCCCGCCGGGCCAGGCAGCTGCTAGGTTCCAGGTTGGCTGCCACCTGCTGGCTTCTTGCCTGGGGCGGACCTGTCTGTCTCTGGTCTGGCGCGGCTCCCGCTTGTCATGGACCGACCGGCCTGTCTGCTGCAACGGAGGTAAGAGCCGATGGAACACATCATCGGTGTCCTGTCGGATACCCATATTCCGCGCTTCAAGGCCCTGCCCGAGGCCATCTGGCGTCATTTTGCCGATGTTGAGCTGATCATTCATGCGGGCGACCTCTCGGTGCTCTCCGTCATCAGCGAGCTGGAGACCATCGCGCCCGTCGTAGCTGTGCAGGGCAACGTCGAGAGTGATGAAGTGCGGAGGGCGCTGCCCCTCAAACGCGAGCTGGTGATCGGCGGCTGTCGCATTGGTGTCGTCCATATCCTCAGCCCAGACAGCGCGCGCCGGCGGCGCAGCGAGGAGGAGGCGCGCCTGGAGGCGGCCCGCCGCGAGTTTCCGCAGGCGCGCTGCGTCATCTTCGGCCACACCCACGTTCCCTATCTGCGTCAACAAGATGGGCTGCTGCTCTTCAATCCCGGCAGCGCTACCGATCGGCGCAGTCAGCCAGTCTGTACGCTTGGACGCCTCTACATTGAAGACGCCAGCGGCAGCCCGCGCGGGGAAATCATCCCTCTTACCTAGTTGGCCTTCCAGCCTGGCGCCAGCGGGGAGCTGGCGCTCGCCGGCTAGCAGGCGGCGGGCTAACGGAAGCCGGATAGTCATGATCAGCGGCGTGCCTGCAGCACCTCCTGTCCACCCAGATAGGGGCGCAGAGCTTCTGGAATGCGTACCGAGCCATCGGGCTGCTGATGATTCTCCAGCAGCGGGATCAGAATGCGCGGCGAGGCGATGGCTGTGTTATTGAGTGTGTGCACGAACTTCACCTTGCCATCACGATCGCGATAGCGGATATTGACGCGCCGCGCCTGCCAGTCGTGAAAGTACGAGCAAGAATGTGTTTCGCGATAGCGGCCCTCGCTGGGAACCCAGCATTCCAGATCGTACATGCCGACCTTGCCATCGCCCATGTCGCCGGTGCAGACGTTGACCACGCGATAGGGGATCTCCAGAGCCTGAACCAGCTCCTCGGCGTTGCGGATCAGCTGTTCGTGCCAGCGCACCGACTCCTCGTGTGAGGCTTCGCAGATCACATACTGCTCAACCTTGTTGAACTGGTGGACGCGAAAGACGCCACGCGTATCCTTGCCATAGGTGCCGGCCTCCTTACGGAAGCAGGGGCAGAAGCCAACAAAGGTCAGAGGCAGCTCCTCATAGCTGAGAATCTCGTCCTTGAACATGCCCGTAATCGAGACCTCAGCGGTCCCCACGAGGAAGGTATCCTCACCCTCCAGAGCATAGACCTGGTCCCGTCCGCGCGGAAACTGGCCGTTGCCGATAAAGCAAAACTCGCGGGCCATCGCTGGCACGATCAGGGGCGTGAAGCCCTTAGCGGCGATGCGATCAAGAGCGAAGTGCAGGAGCGCCATTTCAAGGCGCGCGGCGTCGCCCTTGAGCACGTAGCTGCGCGAGCCGGCGATTTTGGCCGCACGCTCCATGTCGACCAGATCCAGCTTCTGCATCAACGTGTAGTGGTCCAGCAGCGGAAAATCGAACTGCGGCTTCTCTCCCCAATAGCGCACCGGAACATTATCTTCCTCACTTGTGCCGACTGGGGCCGAAGGATCGGGAATCTGCGGTACCAGATAGAGAAGCTGCTGACGCTGCTCGGTAAGAGCCTCCAGCTGCGGCTCTAGCTCCTTGAGGCGCGCCGCCAGCTGTTTGCCCTGGGCGATGAGCGACTCGCGCAGCTCCTTATCTTTGCCTGCCTGTCCGATCCGCTTCGAGATCTGGTTCTGTTCGGCTCGTAGCGTCTCAACCTGGTGTTGCAGCTCTAAGACCTGGCGATCAAGGGCCAGAAACTGGTCGACATCAAAATCGCTCTGCTTGAGGCGTACAGCCTCCTTGACAAGCTCGGGATGATTGCGAATAAAGCCGAGATCCAGCACGAAAATCCCTCCTTCTGCTCTTCTCGTTCTCAGACTTTTGTCCTGTGCCTCAATCTGTAGCTGGCCGCGTGCCAACGGCTATTATGCTCCGGCCTGGCTGCAAGGCGAGAGGACCGGCCAGCAACGGCCAGGGGGGCGCCTGTCTGCCTGTCTGACAACTGGCAGCCTGTAACGGTCCCGCGGCAATAAAAAAAGCGTTATCGTCCACTATCTGCCAGGACGACAACGCTGATTGCTGCGTCGATCGTGGTGCCACCTTTGTTCGGATGCTCTGTCGCCGGCCAGGCCAGTCAGAGGGCAAGAGGCCCCGGGGGCTGGCTGCGTAGAGCAATCCCTCATTTGGCCTGTTAACGGAGGCCACCGCAAACGCTCATCGCGTGGACTCCCAGGTGGATTCCCTCATCCCCGGCACTGCGTTGCACCAACCCGCAGCTCTCTGGCGCTCGCAGGCATGAGGTACTTGTCCTGTTCTTCGCCTTTACTCAATGGTTGTGTTATTGGTCGTTTCTGCTCCGCTTCTGGTACGATAGGATAGCAGAGGCGGAGGCGCTCTGTCAACCATGCCGGGACTGGGGGAGTCGAGTTGACGAGATGGCCACAGCGCTCCGGCCTGGTGGCCACGGCCTCTCTGCCTCCAGGCCGCGATGCAGGCTGCTCACTGGTGAAGGACCCAGACCTGGGCATTGCTGAACTGAGCGACACAGGGCTGCTGATCATCGATGGCGGCCACGCCGATCGCCCCCGCTGAGAGCGTATGGTCATTAATGCTTCCCACGGCCTGCTCATTGACATAGAGCGCGATGCTATCCTGGCTGACCAGTACCCCCAGAATATTCGTCTGCGTCAGGCCGCTACTGATCGCTGGACTGAAGCCGGTCAGCAGAGTTTGGGCCGTTTTGCCCTGGTAGAGATCGAGGGCGAACGAGCCATTGATGCTCACGCGGAAAAGATAGTAGCTCTGACCATCAGCGCTGGCGCGGAAGAGCAGGCCAGCCTCCTGGCCGCTGGTGATTGTCAGCTGGACCTCATAGACAAACTGGCTGAAGTTAGTGCTGTGGGCAAGGCAGGGCTGTAACAGCCCGGAGTGGCCGGCCCTGGCCTCATAGGCGCCGTTGTTGAAGAAGCAGCCGGTACCGGCATCGCTGAAACCCTGGTCCCAGCCGTGGGACTCGTCAGGAGTGCTCAGATCGTCGCTGAAATCTGGGTGACCCTGGGTAATCTGGCTAAGGCGCTCGTCGTAGGTGGTAGCCGTTGCCGTGAGCTGGCTGTTCTGAGCCGTCGCCAGACTCTGGGCCGTGGCGGTCGCATAAATAGCTGCCTGCTGGGTTGCCAGGCTCTGGGCCGTGCCGGCAGCCTGGGCGCTGGCGCTGGCCAGGACATGGCGTGTGGCCTGGGCGCGCGCTGTGGCCTGGGCTTGAAGCACAGCCGTGGCCTGTCCTGTGGTCAGCATCACCAATAGAACCGTGCTTGCCAGCAGCAGCAGGACGGCGAGCGAGCCATAGAGCCACCACTGGCCGCGTGAGAGTCCAGCAGGCCGCTGTCGGAAAGAGACTGGCTCAGCAGCAGGCATTTTCACGAGTGCCGTTGTCTCAGCCTGCTCTTCCACCCCTGCTGGCCTTTCAGCAGACTCTTCGCTGCCCTCCGTCGTCATTGGCTTCCTCCTGTGAACCGGCAGCTGCTCCGGCTCTGGACCGTTGACGCTTAACTGGGGGTGGCTCGATTGCTGCTTTCCGGGCATAGATAGCGCTCCCTCGCTTGACAGTAAGCTCCTCTCCTTGTGCTCCTCTCTGCTACTATAGCATGAACGTTGCTTGCAGGACTAGCCTCGGCTGGTCCTGGCAGGACGGCGATGGACTGGGGTCGAAGATAGTCGCTCCTCAAAAGGAAACGGCCAGGCGAGAGAGAAGAGAGAGGGAGGGCTGGCAGTCTCGGAGAGGGCGGGACAGAGCGTGCCCCATCCCCGTGCCGTGTTGGCCAGCGTCCCTGCACTTGGGCCTGCGACCCTGATCTGATCTCATCGGCTGGCCCTGCTTCTTCCCACCTTAAGGGCATCCTACAGCCGCCAGATTCTTAGGTTCTGAAAGGCCGCATCGGCGGAAATCTTGCCGGAGTTCAGGGCAATGAGGGCGACTATGCCGCTCGTCAGCGTACCATCGTGGACCGTAGAGAGGTAGTGCTGATTCACGAACAGCATGAGCGTATCTTCCTGAGCAATGACGGTCAAGGTATTGCTCTCGCCGAGATTGGCGTTAATGGCAGTGCTGACGCCATCGGAGAGATAGGTCACATTTCCGTTGCTGACCCTACTCAGCAGGTAGGCGCCGCTGGGGCTGATCGTGAAGCTATAGAAGCTGCGCGCACCCTCGTTGAGGCGGAAGACCAGGCCCCCCATTGTCTGGAGGCCGCTCTTGTCGCCCTTGACCATCGTCATATCGACCTGGAAGGCCAGGTTATGATACGTCAGGGCGTTAGCCGCGCAGGCCCAGGCTGGGGTGCTGCTGGTAGTCAAGATATGCAGGGCGCCATTGCTGAACTGGCAGCCGCTGCCGTCGTTATTGCGTGTATCGTCCCAATTGCTGGCACTCTGGCTGGCCAGCGAGTCATTCACCTGGGGTGTCTGCGCCGTGATATAGCTATAAAATGCCGTGGGATTATTCTGCAGCGCGGTCATAGTAGCTGTAGCATTCGCCTGGGCGACGGCTGTAGCTGTCTGATGGTTGAGGGCCAGGGCCGTCGCACTCTGGGCCGTTGCTGTGGCGGCGGCGTGCTCCTGACCGGGGCGGATGACTCCGAGGTAGACGACACTTCCCAGCAAGATCATGACACAGATCAACAGGATGGCCAGGATGAGCAGCAGCGTAGACCTCCCTCCTCTGGCCTGGCCTGGCGCGGATGGAGTGGGAGGAAAGACCGGGCCTGGCGCTGGCTGTGGATACGGTGGCCAGCTGGGTTGCCCTTGTTGGGGGAAGGAGGCGCCGCCCTCTCTGGTAGCGCCTGCCCCCGGCGTCAGGCCGGGCGCCAAGAATGCAGGAGGGTAGCCAGGCTGGGCGGGGCCGATGGGGCTGGAAGATCCTGACTGCGGAGCTACCCCAGGCGGATAGCCCGGTGGCGTTGAGGGGCCGCTCTGGCCGACCTGACTGGAGGGTTGAGGCGACGAACCAGCCGTTGGTGGCTGCGCGGGTAGCGTCCCCGAAATCTGAGACTGGGCTGGTGGCTGCGCAGGCACAGGCGGGACCGGAAAGGTGCCACTCAGACCGGGGTAGGAAGGAGTGCTGGCTCCGGCTCCGGTAGGCGGCACCCAGCCGTAGCTAGTGGCCGCCTCCTGTGGCGGCAGCACCGGCGTTAAACTGCTGGGGCTGGAAGCTGGCGCTGGTCCACTCGACGGCCCAACCGCTGGTGTCGCGCCCGCTTCGGCACTGGTCCGAGGGCGCTCGCTCTCCATGCCTGGCGTCTGGGCCTCTCTCTGCTGAGCAACCGCTTCCCCCTCGAAGCTGGCTGGCGGTGTCTGCGGTTGCTGCCAGCGTGAAGGCGCGCGCAGCGTAGGCTCGCTATAGGGCGCGCGCAACGTGCGCTCACTGTCCCCGGCGCCGGTTGCTTCGCTGCTCCCCGAGCGGGGCTTAATCAGCGTATCGTCCGGGCTGTCGAACGTACTCGACGGCGGTGTCTGCTCCTTCTCTGGCTCCAGCACATTGTAAGGAGTAGGAGCGCCGCAGGAGGGACAGATTCGTGCCTCGGCGGGCAACTCGGCCTTGCAAATCTGGCATTGCATAGGAAAGAAGATCCTCCTCAAGGGCTGGACGTAGTGACTCCCTAAAGCATCTTCAGCATAACATGCTTTTCAATCTATGCCAAGAGATCTCATCATAGCTTGTCAGAAGCGAGCTGAGAGCGGCAGCATGCAAGACGAGAGCCAGACCTAGCCCTGGGCTATCTCTGGCACTGGTCTGGGGCTGCCCTGCGGCAGGGAAGGCAGGGGCAATTAGCGCGCCCAGACCTGGAGCTGAGAAAAGGCAGCATCGGTTACATGGCCAAGATCAATAGCGAAGACACCAATCTGCCCGGCGCTGAAGTCCTTATCCTGAGCGCTTCCTACGTATTGCTTATTTACATAGAGAAGAATCGATGATCCGCGGGCAATCACTGTCAGCAAGTTGTCCTGGCCAGCTGCTGTATGGATGGCTGGCGTTGGGCCGCCGACCAGGGCATTGGCCTGTGTACCGTCAGAGAGCATGAGGCTATAGTTTCCATCACTACCGACGAAGAAGAGATAGCCGGTGCCCCTATCGGCATTCGCGCGGAAGACCAGGCCGCCGCCATCGCCGCGTGCCAGTCGCATGTGGACCTGCAGCGTAAAGTCGGCGAAGTTCGTAGCCAAAGCCAGGCAGGGGATGAAAACATGGTCGCTGGCAACGAGCGAATGCAGACTAGACCCGGAGAAGGAACAGCCCTCGCGCAGGTTACCGTCCAGTGTCCACTGGTTGCCGTTCTGCCCGGTCAGGGGATCGGTCAGGGTTGGGGTCCCTTGGGTAGCCGCCGTATAGGTCGCCTGCTCGGCGGTGGCGGTGGCCGCAGCGACGGCGGTCGCCTGAGCAGCAGCGGTGGCTGTGGCGTGGGCCTGGACGATGGCGGTCGCTGTAGCATGGGCCTGTGCCTGGGCGGTGCCCTGGGTCAGGGCCGTCAAAGCAGCGCTGACCGTGGCCGTGGCCCCTGCATGCAACTGTGCCGGATGATAAATGCCACCGTAGATGAGCAGACCAAGCCCCGTCACAAACAAGAAGAGCATCAAGATGAAGCCGAGCCGCGACGAGCGCGACAGGACAGAACCGCTTTTTGTCGAGAACTCGCTGCGCTGAAGGTGGGAGGGGTACCACGCCCTCTGCGGCGTCGGCGTTGCTGCATGCGCGCCAGGGGGAGCTGTTCCACCTGGCGCCTCCCGGCTAGCTCCGCTGTCTCTGGGAGCGGCTGGCGTGGCCTCCGAAGAGATGGCTGGCAGATCACCAGCTTGCCCAACTGCCCCAGCCTGATCCTGACCCTGACCCACCCCTAGCGCTGCTCCGCAGACAGGGCACGTGGTATAATCCTCCGGCACCGCTGCGTAGCAAAACTTACAGTGCCTGACCATGAGACCTCTCAAACCTCCTGCTCTCTCAATTTTCAGCATCCTCGTGCGGCGGATTCCCTCTGCAAGCGCATCCTCAGCTCGCGCGGAAGGCTCCTGATCTGTGCTGAGAGAGGTTTCAGCTTCTATGCTCGCTCGCACTGAGTGGTGCTGTCCATTGCCTCAATGGATTTTTCGCTTCAAGCAAGCTGTTTGCGGAAGATCGGGACCAAAATGCTCTACTCAGCCTCGTGCCTTAGCTCTCAGGCCCCGTCAGTGGCGCCGCGCCAGCTTGTCAGGCTGTGAGTGCGACGCCTTTGTCCTCCTTCCTGGCCAGGGCTGGAGATGCAGCGCAGGGGGTGGAAGAAGACACTTGAGATATCCCTTCCAGAGCGGAAGTTGGTGCTCCTCATCCTTTCATAATATGAAGATAAATGTATTGATTGATGGTACTCAGTATAACACACTACTTTGGCGAGGGGAAGACTAACAAGAGAAAAAAATAACACGTGACGGATCGCAGCCGGCGGGCAGTGGGCCAATGTCGCGACAGAAAGCGGACAGAGGCGGTGAAGCGCCGCCGGAGGACAGTCACGTGCCTGCGGTAGGGCTGGGACGGGGTCGTCAGCGGCAAGCGGGCGTAGTCACCAGGCAAAGACTGATCTGATCCTGCGACCGCCAGGAGCGACTCCGGTGCTGGCTAGATCAGGCCCAGCTCCCACTTCGCATCTTCGCTCATACGATCGGGAGTCCAGGGGGGATCAAAGGTCATCTCCACATCGCATGACTTGACGTTTTCGACCTGGCTGACGCGCATCTCAACCTCGGACATCACGTCGCCCACCAATGGGCAGCCCATTGACGTCAGCGTCATCTTAATATGCACGTGACCTGTTTCCTGATTGATATCAATCCCATAGACCAGGCCGAGATCGTAGATATTGACAGGAATCTCTGGATCGTAGCATTCCCGCAGGGCCTCGATCACTTCGGCCTCATTGATCTGGGGCATAGTGTGCTGCTCCTTCCCTGCTGATAACCCAATATTCCAAGTAGCATAGTAGGGATTACTCCACATAAATATAGCGCAAGGTGCCAGCCTTGTCAAAAAAGGCCGGCAGGCCAGGGCAGGCTCCGTCTGGAGGCTAAGCTGGAGATGAGTCTCCGGCCAGGAAGGCCACCACCTCAGCCCGACTCGGCAGCCCGGATTGAGCGCCGAAGCGCGTCACCTTCAGGGCGCTGGCATAGACCGCGAAGCGCAGCGCCTGGGCGGGGGGCTGGCCCTCCAGCAGCCCGACCGTCAAAGCGCCCACGAAGCAATCGCCAGCCGCCGTCGTATCGGTCACCTGGACGCGTGGGGCTGGCTCGTGGAGGATGAGCGGGCCTGCGCCTGATTGGCTCTCGCGGGTGACCAGCAGCGCCCCTGCCGCTCCCAGGGTTACCGCTACTGTCGCTACCCCATGCTCATGCAGGCGCAGAGCCAGCGCGCGCGCCTGAGTCAGAACATCCTTCGCTTCTGGCTCCCTGGACGCAGCGGTGGTCACGCTAGAATCGGGCGGCGTCCCCAGGGCTGTCACCAGCGCCTGGGCCTCGTGCTCGTTAACGATCAGTAGCTCGACCTGGCGCAGCAGGTCTGGACTTAAAGGCTGTGCCGGAGCGGCATTCAGCACTACCGGCACAGCCGCCGCCCGCGCCGCCTTGATGAGATGCTCAACCGTTGCCAGCGGAATCTCCAGCTGTAAGACCACAGCCGAGGCCTGTGCCAGGGCCTCTTCGATGCGAGCCAGGTGCCCGGCGTCGCGCCCGAGGCGGCCATTGGCACCCGCTGCCACAATGATGGCATTGTCTTGCTCCACCAGGAAAATAAAGGCTGTACCGCTGGCCTCCTCCGCATCAATGGCCACCAGTTCCGTAGAGACGCCCGCCGTCTGCAGAGCGACCAGCAGTTGCTGCCCAAAGGGGTCGCGGCCCACCCGACCAGCCATCGTCACGGCACCCCCTAAACGGGCCATTGCCACCGCCTGGTTGGCGCCTTTTCCACCGGGCACCAGCTTCAACGAGCCGGCGCCCAGCAATGTCTCGCCGAGCACCGGCAGGCGCGGCACCTGCACCACCTGGTCCATATTCAGGCTGCCAACCACTAAAATGCGCTTCTGCTCCTCCATCGTTTGGCTCGCTCCTATTCCGTTGAAATAAAGGCCTCCAGCTCGCGGCAGTAGTTCAGAAGATCACCCAGGATCGGCAGCCCCTCCAGCGCGGCAGCATGCCCGACCAGGATCAGTTTGCGCTGAGCGCGGGTTAGGGCCACATTGAGGCGATGGGCATCGGTCAGAAATTCGTAGAGCAGGCTTCCCGGGGGTGGTGGCTGCGTCGTAGCGAACGAGATAATGATCACCGCCCGCTCGCCGCCCTGGAAGCGATCGACCGTATCGATTGTCAAAGCCGGATGAGGGGCGCCGTACTGTTTCCACACGAGATGACGGCGGAGATTCGCCACCTGAGCGCGATAGGGGGCGATGATCCCGATCTGTGATGGACCAACCCCGCGCCCAAGCAAAGCCGTCACCAGCTCGCGTACCAGGCGGGCCTCAGCCTGACTAAGGCGGGCCTCGCTCTCGGGAGTGGTCACATCGAGAAAGATGACAGGCTGGCTGGGACGCAGCGCATGCAGAATAGCCGGGCGCTCGCCCAGGCGCGGCCCTGCTGGCCCGCGCAAGCTGAGCTGACGCCGCGCCACCGTCGGATGGGCGCGCAGCTCTCCTCCATAGAAAGCGCGCGAAGGGAAGGCGGCGATCTGCTCATGCATCCGATACTGAGTTGTCAGGGCCACGCAGGCGCTCTCGGTTCCCGGGTGCGCGGCCACATATTCCTCATCGCGGCGCTTCAGCAGGCTAAACAGCGACTCGCGCAGCCCACCCTCCGCCGCCTCACGGCTGAGCACCAGCGGCGGCAACTGCTTTTCATCGCCCACCAGAATAAAGCGTTGCGCAAAGCGCAAGACTCCGAGCAGAGCTGGAACCGTCAACTGGCCGGCCTCATCGATCAGGGCCACATCGAAACGCAGCAGCGAGCCAGTCCCATCCTCCTGCGCTCCCTCGGGCGCATAGCGCTCAGAAGACCAGGTGGCTGTTGTCGAGGCCACCACAGGCAGCGTCCGCAGAATGGCCCGCAGCTCGGCGGTCGTCAGGCCGGGCGCCGCTCCCCCCTCGTCCTCCTGCGCTGCTAGCGGCTCTGATTTCGACGAGAGCGGTGCCAGATGCTTCAAGAGATGCTCCTGAACGCCCTCGGCCACGCTACGCTCATGGCCCAGACGCAAGTAATCATGGAAACCTTCTGCCTCCAGGCGCAGCAGCATATTATCCACCGCCTGGTTCGTGAAGGCCGCCAGCAAGACCCGCTCGCCGCGCTGGCAAAGGCGTTTGACAATCTCCGCAATGACTGCCGTCTTCCCTGTGCCTGGCGGACCGTGGATCAGCAGATAATCCTGCATCTGGAGCGCGCGCTCTACCGCCAGATTCTGCTCACGATTGAAGTCTCCTCGTGGCGCCACCGGTTCGCGACTGAAGCGCGGACGGCGCAGGCCGTAGACCAGCTCGCGCAGGCGCGGCTCCACGTGCAACCAGCGCCAGAGATTCTGCAGCGTGCGCAGATGGACCACATCCGTCGAGTGGCGCTCAATCAAAGTTGGATGGGCGATCAGCTCAGGTGTCCAGACAGCCACCTCGCGCGCGCCGATCTCCAGGATGGTCCCCGTGACCACCTCACCATCCAGGGGATGGCCGTCGCAGAGCAGGATCTCATCGCCGCTGCGCAGCTCCGAGCGGTTCTCGCAGCGGAAGCGCTGCACCCACTCGCCTTGCTCAGTAGGCTGTGGTGGCTCCAGAGGAGTCAGCCCGGCGATCGCCATCCCGCGCGCCACATGCTCAGCAACCGGTGCCTGCCAGAGCAGAGCCTGTTCCTGCTCGCTGGTTCGTCCCTCGACCTGGAGCAAGTGGTAGTAGCGAGCAAAGAAAGCTCGATCGCTCTCTGTGAGCGAGGTGGCCAGCGATGGCAGCGCGGGCGTACCTGAGTCAGCCGTTGACCCTTCCGTGGCAGCGAGCGCCGGCGGCTCCCAATCCAGCAGCCAGGAGACGAGGCGACACTCCTCCAACAGCGCACACTTCCTGCAGCGCGCCGGTCCTGGTGGAGCGCACGGCTCGCCAGTGACGTGGCTGATCGCCAGCAGATTGCGCTGCTCATTCACCTGCTGCAGCTCGCGGACTGAGAAGGGAATCCCAAAAGCCTGGGCCTCGCCAGGGGTGCCGCTATAGAGCAGAGTCGCCAGCGCCTTCTGCGTGCGAGCCTGGCGGCGGACAGTCAAGAGCGCGTGATAGCCGTGCACCTGCCAGCGATGATTGCGGCGCGGCAGCGGACCCGAGGCGCCGCCCGTCTTCAGTTCCAGCAAGCGCCGCCGCTCTCCCTGCTGCCAGAGCAGATCTAAACGCCCTTTCAGGCCAAGCTCTGGCGCCAGCAAAAACGTTTCAGCGCGCACCAAATGATCGCTGCCCTCCTCCAAGCTGCCTGCGATCCCCTCAGCCGACAAAGGAACGTCCCACAGCGTACTGCGCTGCTGCTCGAACCAGTTCGCCAGGCTCTCCAAGTGGGGCGCCACCTCTGCCTCCAATTGCTCTGGACCGATGTTCAAGAGCGCCAGCTCAAGGCGGCTGCGCTCCAATGCCTGGCGCAATTGCTGACGCAGCAGAGCCAGGGCCTGACCGCTTTCCGCCGTCAGCGCGCCGCGGTCATGGGCCTTCAACAGCTCCTTAAAGCACGCGTGGACCAGCGTTCCGCGCAGCGTTTCCAGGGTTGCCTCGCTGGGAAGCAGGCGCTGAAGCAGATACTGGCGAGGACAGTATTCAGCATAAAGCAAGTCTGTAATATTGAGCAATGTGTCCGGCTCCACCACAACCAGCGTCCAGGGATCAGCGCGATAGGAGAGCACAGGACGCCCGTGTTGCTCGGTGCGCTGGGCCGGCTTAGGCAGATGATAGACGCGCAGCCGCAACCCTCGCACGCTGCGCCCACGGGCCCGCAGCTCCTGCACCAGGCGCCGGTAGTCGCGGGTCAACTGGAGAGAGACAAGTCCCTCAGCACTTTTTAAGAGCACGCCGGGCAGGCGTTCACCGGAGCGCTCACCAGCCGTGGAGCCGGCTGATTGTTCCCAGGCGGCGAGGAGGAAGCCCTCAAGGCGAGGAACAGCACAGGGACGAGTCGAGGAAGCAAGAGAGCACAAAAAGCAGACGCCAGCCTGCTGCGCGGTCTCTGAGGTCGTGGACATAGCGCCTGGCTGTCACCTCTCTCCCTGGAAGCTTGCCGTCGGAGGCGGCGCGGCCCCTCGCACGTGGCTCGGTGGCCTGCCCGCTGCTGGCTCATGGCCTGGCTGGGGCTGGCGTGCTGGCGGCCTGCATTCAAATAGCGTATCCTGGAGATATTGTATACGGATAGCAACGAGGGAGGAAAGGAGTCAGCAACAATGGTCCCCATTCGCACCATCACCCTGGGCGTAGCCGAGCCGCATCCGCTGACACCTGCGATTGTCCGGCGCCTGGCCCAGCAACTGCGAACCATTGCCGCCCGTCTGCAAGAGGTGGGCTATGAGGTACAGACACTTCGCCTGGCCACCCGTCCGCTGCTCAGCGACCTGGCCGTCTGGCCGGCCAGGGACATCGAGCGTTACGGGCGCGAGCTACAGGAGATGCTGACCGAGGTCGAAATTGCCTTCTGCTCGCTTGGCCCAGCTCTCGTCACCCAGCCAACCTTTCCACTTGACCGCCTGGCCCTGCTTGCCGATTTGCTCATCGCTGGTCCGGCGCTCAACGCCAGTGTCCTGCTGGCCAGCAGCGCGCAGGGTTTGCGCCAGGAAGCGGCCCCTGCCGTAGCCCGGCTCATGCTCCGTCTAGCCCGAGAGACCCCTGAAGGCGATGGCAACTTCCGCTTTGCCATGCTTGCCTGTGTCGAGCCGGGCTGTCCCTTCTTTCCCGCCGCCTACCATCGCGGTCCGGCCAGCCTGGGTCTCGGCCTCCAAAGCGCGGCTCTCCTCGGCCAGGCCCTCAGCGCCGCTGCGGCAGAGGGGGGCCGTCCTCTGGCCCCAGAAGCCATCAGCGCCATCGTTCGCCACACACTTGAAGAGCAACTGGGGCCGCTGGCTGCCCTGGCGCGTGCGCTCAGCGACGAGCACCAGCTTCACTACAACGGCCTCGACCTCTCGCCTGCCCCCCTCGGCGAAGAGAGCATCGTGCCCGCCCTCGAAGCCTGTGGCTATGGCCTCATTGGTGATCCTGGCACCCTGACCGTCGCTGCCGCCATCACCCGCGGCCTCCAAAGCACCACTCTGCCCACCTGCGGCTACTGTGGCCTCATGCTGCCCGTATTAGAGGACGCCCTTTTGGGGAGACGTTGGGAAGAGGGGCGCCTGCACGTCCATCAGCTGCTGCTCTACTCCGCCGTCTGCGGCACAGGACTGGACACCATTCCTCTGCCGGGTGACAGCCCCGAGCAGACCATTGCCGGCCTCCTCCTCGACGTCGCCGCCCTGGCCATGCGCCTGCAAAAGCCACTGGCGGCGCGGCTCTTCCCTGTACCTGGCAGACGAACAGGAGAGCGCACAACCTTCACCTCGCCCTATCTCACCAACACGCTCATTCGGTGAAGCGCAGGGAGGTCGGCCTAACAAAAACCAGGTCAAGCCAGGACAGAGGTAAGCAAGAAGCAAGAGACGGGCAGGCGCAAAGTTGAGAATGGGGGCAGAAGTGGGTGCCACCGTGCCAGCTTACGCCTGGCGACTGAGGCTGCTCCCCCAGAGGGCATCCATCACGCCATCGTAAGAACTCTTGAGATTCTCGTATAGTCTGGCGTTCTCAATGGCGAGGGCGGCCAGACTGGCGAGCACGGTCAGGAACTGCACATCATCCTCGTGGAAAGTGGTCGGTTCGGCAGTATAAACGCGCAAGACGCCGATGACCTCGCCACGCACCTCCAGCGGTACACAGAGCAGCGAGACCAGGCCCTCGCGTCGCGCGGCCTCCTGATACTGAAAACGAGAGTCGACGCGCACATCGGGGATAAAGACCGGCTTGCCACTTTGTAGCACTTCATGATCGATAGGGCTGTGAGAGACATCGACCGGGCCTTTGCCGAGATAGTCGCTGCTCAGCCCGTAGGAGGCGCTGATCTCAAGCTGGCCCGTGCGCTTGTTAAACAGACGCAGCACACAGGCTTTCACCTGCATCGCTTCAGCGATGCTTTTGGCCACGCTGTGGAGCACCTCATCCAACTCAAGGCTGGAAGAGAATGTCAGCGCGGCCTGATGAAGGGCAGTATAGTAGTCCTTATGGGAGCGTGGCGGTGGCCCTGCATTCTGTGGACTGGTCGTCATGGCGAGACTCCTCCCAGGATTGAGCTAGTGATAGCCGGTTGAGTCAATAAAAAGAAGAATTCTGCTCACCCTAATTATAGCATATCAGCATGCTGACTGTGGTGAGAAAAAGACCAGCCTCTCCCAGGCAAGCGAGCGAACAGAAAAAGGCAGCCTGCACCGACCGCAAGCGCTCACCATATGTGAAGGACAGGAGGCACCCACAGAGCTGGGCGGCGCGACATAGTGGCGGGAGAAGCAAAGCCCCCGGCGGTGGCGCAGGTCTCACGCGCCGGGATGAAAGCCTCTCACGGCTCGACCAGACTTAGCAGAGCCTGGTCATATGGCGTGTAGCGTGTAGCGTGCGCCTCACCCGTATTCGGCGTATTTTGAAGCAGTCATAGGCGGCTAACGTAATGCATGCAGTATGGATACGAATCTATCGTTATTCCTTTGAGGCGTTAACATCGCTACTGCTTGTTGCGGCGGTCGCGGGCGTACCAGCGGCAGCCGTGCCATTGGGGTCCTGGATTACCCAGACCCGGCAGGGGGCATTGAGCAGCACGTATGGGATCGTCTTGCCCAGATTATTCTGGGAGCGGTGGCTACGCACCAATCCTAGCATAATCAGAGCGCAGCCGTGATCGCGGGCCTCGTCCACAATCGCCGGGCCGGCATCGCGGGCCTGGACGATCTCGGCGACAGCGTCGCAGCCGGCCTCTTCGGCAATGGCAATGGCCTCGGAGAGCAGCTTATTGGCGGCATTCGACTTCTCTGTGAGGACAGCCTTGAGGGGGAGGGTACGAGGAACTTCGATGATGTGGACCAGGTGAACCTTGCGTTTGGCGCGCTTGGCCATCAGACAAGCCAGCCTGACCAGTTCTGTATCCAGTTTCTTCCCCTCGACAATAACTGCGATATCGCCGGTGGCTCCGACCCCGGGCGCCTTGGTGGTCTCGGCCTCCTCCTTCGTTCTTGAGCGCCATAGGTGAACCATAGTGTCTCCCCTCTTCTCGATCTCGAATCTGACAAAACAGCATCATCTTCGTTCGGATCTCATGCAGGCCCTGCGCCTTGCACCTCTGCATACGCATGAAAGAACCTGCTTGCCGCATCCCTGCAGACCCTTCTACAGATTCTAAGTGGAAGAGACTGGCAGCGTCAATGGTAGTGAGCGCTGCTCAGAAAGCCTGCTGCCAGTCCTTGCTCTGTGTCATTGATCAGCCAACGAACGGACGAATGAACCACCAGTTGGCCAGCCCGGTCAGCTAGTAAGCAAGCGAGTTGGGTCGGGAGGCTTCTCGCTGTCGGGGCCGGGGACCCAGCCAGAGAGAGGCTAATCCGGTTCGATCGTCGCCGTCAGACCGTAGCTGAGCAGGCGCTCCTGGTAATACTCGGCCAACTCCTTGGGACAGACCACAACCACGGCGCTCCCTGTCACATGGGCTGTCAGCATGATGCGCTCGGCCTCCGGCAGCGTCAGGCTATTGACAGCATGCAGCAGGGCAGCGACCACATAATCCATCGTATTCTCATCGTCGTTGAAGAGAATGACCTTATACGGTGGAAAGAGCGCGTCGCGCAGGCGCGCGAGCTTCTCCAGATCAACCTGCAGTCTCGCTGGTGGCACAGTGTTCCCCTTCATACGCTCTTTCTCCCGCCTGAGCGACCTCTGTGCTTCTGCCCAGGGCCGCCGGCGCTTGCCGATACTTTGCTGTAAATCTATTCTAATTCTAATCGAGAAACCAAGATATTACCAGTGTTTGCCCAGCAGAGTGGTAAGACCCTCACCTGCCTCATTATTGCTATGACGTTGTTCGATAAGCAGACTGCAGCCAGCGCTGCGCCATTGCTAGCAAGCGAAAAAAAGCGGGAGCAGAGCGCTCCATTGCGCCCGGCTCGCCGCTTCTCACTCCCGGCGGCCCACACTCCGATCGATGCGGCCTCCGTTATTGAGCAAGATCGCCCGCGCACGGGACCTACGGCTGATGTTCTCAGGATCGAGTAAACGCAGAGCAATCACCGTCCGAGCCTCGCGTGTGGGAGCTGATGCTTGAGGGAGGCGTGACAGGTCCTGCCCGATAGCGCCGCGCACCCGGCTCCCGCGGACAAAGGCAACTACCACGCCGCCAATCAGGCCCACTACCACCCCGATCAGCGTAATCAGCCCGTGCTCAGAGGCGGGAAAAGCAAAGCCCAGCGCAAAGGCCAGCAGGCCCACCACCAGGCCCGCCACCAGTGCCAGCACCAGCAGCAGCGCCGGCGAGGGTCCGCTGCGCGTCGTCTGCAAGAAGAAAGTGCTGCGATCCTGGCGTGGGCCGTGATCGCGGAACTCCCCTCCTTTGACTGCCCCGGCACTCAGGCGATAGATCTCCTCATCCTTGAAACCCTCCCGGCGCAGCTTCCCCTCTGCCGCGCTTGCTTTCTCCTCATCGCTAAAGACAGCGAGGAGATCGTAGTCGGCAAACTGTTGCTGTTGTTGCTGTTGTTGTGGCATGAGAATGGCTCCTGCTAAGGGTGAAAATGCGCTCTCTTAGCACCAGACATTATAGCCAATCTGCGTGCCGGGAGGTAGCAAGGCAAGCGACCGCCTCTTCTCTCCTTGCCCGCTGGGGGAGAGCGCTACCAACCAGAACGGGGCAGGCGAGATCAGCTCAGACGGACAGCTATTAATAATAAGGAAGGCCCGCGGTGGCGGGCCAGACCTCTTCCTGTTTTATTTTGTGTGCTTGTTGGTTGAGCAGATCAGCCTCACGCCTGCTGGATGGAACCGGCCAGGGGCAGGAAAAGGCTCACTCAGGACGACCAGCTGGCGCGCACCTCGCGCAGCTGCTCTGGTGTCAAGATGCGGAACAGGATGAGCAAATTCTCAAGATCGTATTCCAGACCCATCGAATGCAACTCCTGGCGGATGCGGCCTAGCGAGCGGATCTGCGCCGTATTGAGCAGGCCATAGCTCACCAGGCTAGCCGCCAGCAGCTGATCGGGGGTCAGCAACTTGAACATGAGCAAAATCTCCCCCAACTGATAATTGAGATCGACCCCACGGAGCATGCGTTGAACGTTCTGCGCTACCTCCAGGCGATCAGGCGGCACCAGATGGCCTTCCAGCAGGACGCTGCCGAGCGAACGCGTGGCCCGTCCATTGAGAACTGGCGGTGACTGCTGCTGTTGCCGCTGCGGTGGTGGCTCCATTGGCGGCAGGCTTTGCACAATATCAAGCAAGGTCGTATCGGACGTGATCGACTCACGCTCAAACGCGGGACGGCGCGCTGACTCGACCGGAGCCGCCTCTGCATGCATCATCTCCTTCTTCGTCTCCTCGTCAGCCGTGGCAGCCAGGTCGTCGCCGGGCAGGGGCTGACCGGTGACCGTGGGCGCCTCCCGTTCGACTCGCTCCACGGAGCCAGTGCTGCTCATCTGGCCAGAAGAGAGGTGCTCAGCGCGGTCTGCGTTAGTGCCGCTGTAGGCCGGGCGCCGTTCGACCGCCGGCTGCTCAGCGGTGTAAGCTCGCGGCTGGGCAGTATGAGCTGCCGCCTGGCTCTGGGCGGGGGCTGGGGCCGGAGCTGAAGATGGAGCAGCCATGCGCAGAGAGGACAGCTCGCCGATGGTCGGGCTCGCGCCCGCCAGGGCCTGCAAGTGGCTGCGAGCCGCGGCATGCGACTCCGAGCGCGAGGGACGATAATCAGGCTCCTGGTCCGATTGCAGTCCCTGGATCGGGGCCGCTCGCAGCGAGGCTGTGCTCAGCGGCGAAGGCGAGGCCGGTGCTGACGGAGCCGCCGTAGCGCCGCCAGGCGGGACTGGCGCCTCGCCTGGCTCTGGCCCGCGCTCTCCAGGTGCAGAGGCCGCGGCGCGCTCGCGTAGCAGGCGCGTCAGCTGAGCCAGGCTTGACTCGCCTTTCTCCTCGGGCGGCGCGTACTGCGTATATGCCTGGCTGGGCTGATAGGGACTCTCCTGAACGAGCGGCTGATAAGCTGGCGCTGGCTGTGAAGCCTGTGATGCCGAGGCAAAAGGCGAAGGACTGGCCTGGGTCATAGAGGACATGGGTGGCATCTGCGGCGGCGCTTCCTGGGGAGCAAGCCCCGCCTGTGGCTGGGGCAGCGGCCCCGAAGCCTGCGAGCGCGGCGCCTGATAGAAAGCCTCCGCCGGCCCCTGGATGAACGGCTCCAGCGGCTGAGATCGCTGCTGGGCATAGAACTCCAGCGGCGCCGATTGGGCTGCCGCAGTATAGTATGCCTGGGCCTGGTTGGGCGAAGGAGCAGCGTGTGAGGCAGGCGAGAACTGGCCAGCCTGGTTCAGCGGCGGCTGGCGGGTGCCTGCATTGGCTGCCGCTGAGACAGCGGGTATGTGAGCTGAGGAAGGAGAGGCGGAGGTCACAAACCCGTCGGGACTCTGGAAGCCGCCCGCTCCGAAGGCTGCCCCCCAGGCAGCTTCCTGCATAGGAGCAGGAGCCGGCACGGAAGCAGGGGCCGGCGAAAAGCTGCGACTGCCCGGGTAGATTACCGCGCGGATCTTGTCGGTGAAAGTCGGCGGCGGGGGAGCGGAAGGGGCAGGCTGTACACTGGCCGTATAGGCCGACGGAGCCGGCGATGACTGCCGCTGAAGCTCGCTGATCTGGCTCTGGCCCGGCGAAAAGACCGCCGGGTGAGGAAGCGTCTGCTGCAGACTTGTCAGGGTAGGAGAGGGCGACGCCTGCGTTGGCACATCGGCCAGGCGCACCTGGGGATGCGAGGCCGTGGTTGGCAAAGGTACCTGAGCCCGGACAGCCTCGACCAGGCGCATGATGCCGAGCATGCCATCGACCTCCACATCGACAGTCTGCCGATACTCCTCGGGATCATACGGGCCGTAGCCGGCCAGGTTGGCGCAGCGATAGGTCAGCACCAGTACACCACGCCCACGACGCTGAGCGTCTAGTGCCACCCAGAACTCACGGCGCCCTGCCGCCGCCTGGGCCAGGTTGACCAAGACCAGCCGCACCTGATGGCGTGCAATCGCGTCAAAGACTTCCACTGCCGTGCGAGCTATATGGCACTCATAGCCGGCCAGCTGCAGCTCGCTACTGAGCAAGGCGGCAAGTTGCTGATCGCGTTCGAAAATAAGAATATGCGAGCCACCGGTACTGACGTTCATCGGCTCATGCAGAGCGCATCCCCCGGACTGCAGAGATGGGGAAGAAGCGCCGCCTCCTTTTCCATCGAGTTTCGACTGTCTGTAATAATCGTGTGCGAATGAATCAAATAGGGAATGTTTCACTGCAAAGCTGCGTTTTGGCCGGGAATACCCAGACCACCCGCTCGTAGCGCAGAGAGAACAGGCTTAAGAAAAGCTGAAATTGCCTGGACTATTCTTCTATTCTACCTGTATTCTCGTCAGGACCGCTCTATATCGTGGCTAGTATAGCATACAATGGCTAAGGAAGGGTAGCCGCCAGTACCATTGAGCGATTCTGCGGCCCTGCCCCCTTGACAGGGTAGCCGTGAATGACTACACAGAAAGGAGAAAACGCCCGGCCTTCACGGCAAGGCCGAACGAAGCGAAGAGAGAAGCTATTATGGTACAAAAAGAAGAGCAGCCCCGAGCGGCCAGCGCCAGTGGGCAGGCTGCCGTTCGTCCATCTACTCCGGTGATTGCCCTCATGACCGACTTTGGCCTGCGCGACGGCTTTGTGGGCATCATGAAGGGAGTCATCGCCGGCATCGTGCCACAGGCCCAGCTGATTGACATCAGCCATGAGATCGCGGCCCAGAACGTCGCTGCTGGGGCCTGGTTGCTTTCAACGGCCTATCGCTATTTCCCCGCGGGCAGCGTTTTTCTCTGTGTCGTTGATCCAGGGGTGGGCAGCCAGCGGCGGGCCATTGCGCTGGAGGCCGGCGACTGGTTCTTTGTCGGGCCAGACAATGGTCTCTTCAGCTATGTGTTGGCCGAGCAGCCGCTGCGCCAGGTTGTGGCCCTGGAGAATCCGGCCTATCGTCTGCCGGCGGTTAGCACGACCTTCCACGGGCGGGACATCTTTGCTCCAGCGGCGGCCCATCTGGCGCGTGGGGTTCCGCTAGCTGACTTTGGCCCCCTGCTCACTCCTGACTCGTTGCAGCGCCTCGATCTCAGCCAGCCGCGGCGTGAGGGAGGGCGCATTGAGGCCAGAGTCATCTACATTGACCACTTTGGCAACCTGGTGACAAGCATTCCCCTGACCCTGGTGCCCGATCTCTTCACCGCCCCAGGTGTGCGCCTGCTCATACCCGGGCGTCACTTGACCATTGAGCGTCGGCAGCCCTTCTTTGCCGGTGAAGCCGGCGAGGGCGAACCCTTTGTCTACAGCGACAGCGCCGGCTATGTTGGGGTAGCCATTCGCAACGGCAACGCTGCCGCCACGCTGGGCATCGCCGTAGGGGAGGCCGTGACTTTAGTCATAGAGGAAGCCTAGTTCTTTCGGCACTGGCGCCTGTCGGAGCCAGCGGCTATACTGGTCGATGTAGACAGGGATCGACAGCACGACCAGAGAACAGGGGTCGACCCATCCCCTCGACGGGCCGTTTGTCATCCTGGGTGCACCCGTCAGGATGGGTCGATCTCCCTTCTGTCAGCAGCGAGCCGGTGAGTCGACAGCCACCGCTGTCTCGTGTGACCCTCGCTCAGGAGGCTCTGGAGAGGAAGGGCAGCTGGACACTATGACCACCACAAGGAGGAACGCACACCACATGGCGGCTGCCAGCGAAGCTCAGCAGCGATTCTACCGTCACTTGCGCCTGTTTGGCCTGCAATGGTTCCTCTTTTACATCGTTTCCCTGGCGATTGCTGACTATGTGGTGCTGAACTCTTCCCCCAGTTACTTTCATAACTGGCGGGCTGTGACCATCATCCTGCTCTCGTTACTCTTGCTCCTGGTACAGGCTTTCCATTTTGGGCCTATGTGGCTACTGCGGAAGCGTCGCTGGCCCCCAGCGCGTCCCTATGCCCTGATCCTTTGGGCCTGTTGCTATCTCATCTGTCTGGTGCTGGCCTGCATTGACCGCGGCCTGGCCTGGGACTACTGGCTCGTCTTTGGTCTCTGCTTCGCCATCTTTGAGCTGCCTTTTCTCATCTGGCCGCTGCTCTGCTCGCTCCTGACCTTCCTGCTGCTCAGCGGGGTCGTCCACTGGCCTCTGGAGCTGAATGATCTGGGTGTGCTGGGGGGACTACTTCTCTCGCTCAGCTCTGCGGTTATCTCGGCTTTTACCATCGCTCGCCTCTTCAATGAGCAGAAACGCAATACGCGCCTTTTACAGGAATTGACCCAGGCCCATAGTGAGCTGGAGGAGGCCCATCGGCGTCTGGCGCTCTCGGCGGCTCAGGAACAGGAGCTGGCCGTCCTGCGCGAGCGCACGCGCCTGGCGCGCGAAATGCATGATACTCTCGGTCATGCCCTCACCCTGGTCAGCGTCAAGCTAGAGGTACTGCGGCGCCTTGTCGGTCGGGACCCGGAGCGCTGTGAGCGGGAGATTGTCGAGACGCTGCAAGTCACGCGCGAGGCCATGAACGAGCTGCGCGCCGCCATCGCAAAGCTACGTTCGCCCGTGCTGGCCCAATGCTCGCTAGGCCAGGCCGTGGCCGCCCTGGCCCAGCGCCTGGCCGCTCGCTGCGGCTGGGGCCTGGAGCTAGACCTTCCCCCCGAGTTGGAGCATCTGCCTGGTGACCGGCAGGAGATCCTGCTCAAAATCATTCAAGAGGCCCTCACTAACATCGAGAAGCATGCCCAGGCCACGCAGGTCTTGCTGCGGTTGCACACAGAAGCTGGCCGGCTCCAGCTTACCATTGCCGACAACGGCGTTGGTCTGCCGCTGGAGGTACAGGCCCAGCTCGCGGCCAGCAACCGGGACGGCGCACCAGCAGCCAGCGACAGTCTTTTCGGCCCGCTCACGGAGGCCGGTCCGGGGCCGGGCCACTATGGTCTGATCGGCATACGCGAGCGCGTGCACGAGCTAGGAGGCGAGCTTCGTCTCTGCCAGCCTGCTGGCGGAGGCTGCCAGCTTGACCTCAGCATTCCCCTCATCGAAGCCCCACGCGAAGCCCCACGCGATGTCATGTGCGACCCCTCTTGCTCTTGAGAGGAGCACGGGTATTCAGATAAGCGACCAGGGCGGTCTCCTGACAGCGACCTGCTCCGGTGGCGCTGGTATTGACCTGGGCTGACCGCTTGTGCGGCAGCGACCGCGCATCCTGTCGCCTTGCCCCGCGCCGCAGGCCACGCCGGCTAGCCAGCGCTACGCTTCTGTCTCTCCGGCCACAGTGGCTTACCGCTTTCTCCTTCGACAAAAAGAAAGGATCTACACGGACCAGCTCAGAAGGGGGAGAGCCGGCCAGCAGGGGGGCCGGGCTGGCGATCAGATAATGACCCAGATGGGTGATGTTGAAAAGCGGCAGTCGCCACTTGACAGGGGCCGGTCTGTACTGTATGCTACGATTACCGTTACTGTTTACTCTGGAACACGTCTGAATCGAGCAGCATATGCCATTCGACCAGGCAAGGTCTCCCCTGCGAGGGGAACAGGTGGAACCTCTCGGGAGGGGCGCAGGGGCAAGGAGAAGGAGGGGAGAGAACAGGAAGCAGGGAAAGTACTTGCTCCGCGTGGCCCGAGGGCCAGACGCACAGCGGCCCATCTTCTCTGCAGCTTGGCAAGCCGCGAGAGGGTATTGAGGGCGAGAGGAGATGCGGAAGGAGGGCGAGCAGAAGATGCAGGCAGCAAATATAGTTATATCACATGTTGCAACGTAGAAAGGGCTGGTTCTCTAGCTTGGCATGCAGATCGAGCAGAAAACCAGCCCTTTGATATCATAGTTTACCTGTTTTTCGCGCCGGAAGGAGCAGCAGTCATTGTAGTCATAGCAGGCATAGAAGGAAAGGAACCTCGGCAAAGGCGTACACCCGGTGTAACAGTCAGTAAGCGTTCTTCCCGTCCCGCCGGCGCTGGTCTGAGGCGAAGCGTCCCGCCTGCAGAATCAGCCGGCAGCCTAGCAGACAGAAGAAGAAAGGGTAACCTATGGACCTGGTGAAGCGGTTAGAGGAATATCGGGACCGAGAGCGAGCACTTGCGTGGGAGGGGACGTTCGCCCAATACTTTGAGATCGCGTGTAAGAGGCCGAAAGTCGCCCGCCTCTCGCATGAGCGCATTTACGACATGATTATGGAGGCGGGGGTCGAGACTACGCGCAACGGCGAACTGCGATACAACTTCTTCAGCCAGGAGATTTTTGGCATCGAGAAGGCGCTGCAGCAGATCGTCGACTACTTTCATTCGGCAGCCCAGCGCCTGGAGGTGCGCAAGCGCATCCTGCTGCTGATGGGGCCGGTTGGAGGCGGCAAGTCGACCATTGTGCAGTTGCTCAAGCGGGGCCTGGAAGCCTATACGCGCACCGAGGCCGGCGCCGTCTACGCGATCAAAGGTTGCCCGATGCATGAGGAGCCTTTGCATCTCATTCCCCAGGAGCTGCGCCCCGATATCGAGAAGGAGTTCGGCCTCTACATCGAGGGCGATCTGTGCCCGCGCTGCCGTTACATGCTCGACAACGAGTATCACGGGCGTATCGAAGATGTCCCCGTCCAGCGCATCGCCTTCAGCGAGAAGTATCGTATCGGCATTGGCACCTTTACCCCATCGGACCCCAAGAGCCAGGACATCAGCGAGCTCGTTGGTGGCATTGACCTCTCGACCATCGGTGAGGTCGGTGTCGAGAGCGATCCCCGCGCCTACCGCTTCGACGGCGAGTTGAACGTTGCCAACCGCGGCCTGATGGAATTCATCGAGATGCTCAAGGTTGATGAGAAGTTCCTGTATGTGCTGCTCACCCTCAGCCAGGAGCAGAACATCAAGACGGGCCGCTTCAGCATGATCTATGCCGACGAGGTGGTGGTCAGCCACACCAATGAGCATGAGTATCAGGCTTTCGTCGGTAACAAGAAGTCCGAGGCGCTGCAGGACCGCATCATTCTGGTCAGGGTGCCTTACAACCTGCGTGTCTCCGACGAGATCAAGATCTACGAGAAGCTCCTCAAGCAGAGCGCTCTGCACAACGTGCATATTGCCCCGTACACGCTGCGCATTGCCAGCATCTTCGCCGTGTTGACGCGCCTGGAGCCGTCGAAGAAGGCCGGCATGAGCCTGATGAAGAAGCTGCGCCTCTACGATGGCGAGGACATCGAGGATTTCAAGCAGAAGGATGTCCGCGAGCTGCAGGAGGAGGCCCAGCGCGAGGGCATGGACGGCATTTCGCCGCGCTATGTCATTAACCGCCTCTCAAATGCTCTGGTGCGCCAGAATGTGACCTGCATCAATCCGATTGATGCACTGCGCGCTCTGCGCGATGGTCTCGATCAGCATACGAGCATTACGCGTGAGGAGCGCGAGCGCTACCTCAACTTCATCAGTGAGGCGCGCAAGGAGTACGACGAGCTGGCCAAGAAGGAGGTGCAGCGCGCCTTTGTCTACTCCTATGAGGAGGCGGCGCGCACGCTGCTCAACAACTACCTTGACAACGTCGAGGCCTATTGCAACAAGACGAAGCTGCGCGATCCCATCACCGATGAGGAGATCGATCCCGATGAGCAGCTGATGCGCTCGATCGAGGAGCAGATCGGCATCACGGAGAACGCCAAGCGGGCTTTCCGTGAGGAGATCCTGATCCGCATCTCGTCGCTGGCGCGCAAAGGACTGACCTTTGACTATACCAGTCACGAGCGCCTGAAGGAGGCCATCGAGAAGAAGCTCTTCGCCGATCTGCGTGATGTCGTCAAGATCACAACCTCGACGCGCACGCCCGATAAGGAGCAGCGGCGCAAGATCAATGAGGTAGTCGAGCGTCTGGTAACGGAGCATGGCTACTGCTATGTCTGCGCCAATGAGATCTTGCGCTACGTCGGGAGCCTGTTGAATCGCTAAGAAACGGTCTTCCAGGGGGTGAACCAGCCGAGCCGCCGAACTACGCAGGCCCTGGCGTGGTCGTAGCCTGCCGCAGCGCCGAGCAGCCGATCGCGCCGCGCCGCTCTTCTGCCCACCTCTTGTTTGCCGGTCGCCTGATCCTGCCAGGCTGACCAGACCAGGCACGACGAGAGCAGAGGTCAGTCTGGGCCAGGGCGTGTGATGGGGAGGCGGGCCAGGCCGGGCCGGCAGGTAAGGCAGGACCAGGCGGCCTGCCAGGCCAGGGGTTCATCCCCTGTTCTCTTTTCGCTTCCGCTTCCAGCCAGGAAGGAGTGTGCGCTATGTCCGTCTCACAACACGATTGGTCGCTGCACCGCAAGGGGCAGATTGACCAGGAGCGCCACAAGGAGAAGATTCGCGAGGCTATTAAGAAGAATCTGCAGGAGATTGTCAGCGAAGAGAGCATCATTCTCTCCGATGGCAAGAAGACGGTGCGCGTGCCGATCCGCTCGCTGGAGGAGTACCGCTTCCGCTATGATCCTGGGCGTCAATCTCATGCGGGCCAGGGCGATGGGAAGAGCCGCGTCGGCGATGTGATCGCTCAGGAGCCACGCGCGGGCCGCGGCAAGAAGGGCGAGGCGGGGAAAGATCCCGGCTACGACTACTACGAGGCCGAGATCAGCATGGAGGAGCTGTCGGAGCTGATCTTCGAGGACCTGGAGCTGCCCAATCTGGAGCAGAAGCGCCAGCAGGAGCTGCAGACCGACGCCGTCCGCTTTACCGATATCCGCAAGCATGGCCCGCTGACCAATCTCGATAAGAAGCGCACCATTCTGGAGAATATGAAGCGCAACGCCGCCAAGGGCGAGCCGCGTTTTCAGGACATCAAGAACGAGGATCTGCGCTTCAAGGTTTGGGAGCCAACTATTCGTTACGAGTCGAACGCCGTCGTGATCGCCATGATGGATGTCTCCGGCTCGATGGGCGAGTTCGAGAAGTATATCGCCAGAAGCTTCTACTTCTGGATGGTACGCTTCCTGCGCACAAAGTACAATAACGTCCACATTGTCTTTATCAGTCACCACACCGAGGCCAAGGAGGTGACGGAGGAGGAGTTTTTCCACAAGGGCGAGAGTGGCGGCACCCAGGTTTCGTCGGCCTATGAGCTGGCGCTGCAAATCATTAAGGAGCGCTTCAATCCCCACGACTGGAATATCTACCCCTTCCATTTCTCGGATGGCGATAACCTTCCCTGGGATAATGATCGCTGCGTGCAGCTGGTGCAGCAGCTCATCGAGCTGTGTAATATCTTCGGCTACGGCGAGATCCGCGAAGGCCACTATCGCTCTCCCAGTACGCTGATGTCGGCCTATAGCCGCATCACGGACAAGAAGTTTGTGGCGGTGACGATCTCTGACAAGAAGGAAGTCTATCCGGCGCTGCGCAAGTTCTTCGCGCGCCGCGGCGATGCTGTGCCTGCTGGCAGATAAGTGCAACTGCAAGGGAGAGATGCCTATGGCGGATAGCGATCTGGAGCGCCTGCGTGATCGCATCGGCTATGCCTGGGAGATTGCCCATGAGTTCGGGCTGGACCCCTTCCCGACTCATTTCGAGCTGGTCCCGGCCACCATTATGTATGAGTTTGCTTCCTACAGCCTGCCGGGCCGCTTCAGCCACTGGACTCACGGAAAGGCTTACTACCGTCAGAAGATGCTCTATGATCTGGGGCTGAGCAAGATCTATGAGATGGTGGTCAACACGAATCCGAGCTACGCCTTTCTGATGGAGATGAACGATCTGCTCCAGAATACCTTTGTGGCGGCGCATGTCTTCGGGCATACCGATTTCTTTAAGAATAATGTCTACTTTCAGCATACGTCGCGTCGCATGATCGAGCGCGCCAGTCTCAATGCGGAGCGCATCGCCAAGTATGAGTTCGATCATGGCAAGCTGGAGGTGGAGCGCTTTCTCGACGCCGTGCTCTCGATCCAGGAGCATGTCGACTACCATCTCTTCTTGAAGGGAGAGGATGAGGGGGAGGAAGAGGAGCAGCTCAGGCGCGGCGAGGTGTCTCGCACACGGCCCTCAACGGAGTACGACGATCTCTGGGAGCTGGATCGTGAGGAGAAGGAGCGTCGCGCCGAAGAGGAGCGCGAGCGTCGCCGTGGTCGCCCCCCGAAGTTCCCCGAGAAACCGCAGAAGGATCTCCTGCTCTTTTTGATCCGTCATTCTCCTATTCTGGAGCCGTGGCAGCGCGATGTGATTGAGATTGTGCGTCAGGAGTTCCTGTACTTTGTGCCGCAGATGCAGACAAAGGTCATGAATGAGGGTTGGGCCTCTATCTGGCACTCGCGCATCATGCGTGAGATGGCCGATCGCGGCATGCTCTCCGATGCCGAGGCGGTGGAGTTCGCGCGCATGCACGCGAGCGTGCTCTCGCCCTCGCGCACATCGCTCAATCCCTACTACCTGGGTTACAAGATTTTCGAGGATATTGAGCGCCGTTGGGATAACCCGACCAGGGAGGAGCAGGAGCGCCTCGGGCGCAAGCCAGGCATGGGCCGCCAGAAGATCTTTGAGGTCCGTGAGCTGGATAACGATGTGTCGTTCTTGCGCAACTATCTGACGAAGGAGCTGGTCGAGGAGCTGGATCTCTACCTGTATAAAAAGGAAGGCGATGAGTGGGTGATTGTGGAAAAGAACTGGGAGAAGGTGCGCGACGGCATCGTAGCCAGCATGACGAACTTCGGCTTCCCCTATATCGTGGTCGACGATGGCGACTATCGCGGCAACCGTGAGCTGTATCTGCGCCATCTACATGAGGGCCAGGACCTCGACATGGTCTATGCTGAGAGGACGCTGCAGTATGTCCATCAGCTCTGGGGTCGACCGGTCCATCTGGAGACAGTCTACGATGGCAAGCGTATTCTGCTCTCCTACGATGGTGAGCGCAATAGCAAGACGACACTTGAGCGCTAAGCCCATGTCGCTTTTCAGGGACTGGCGCGGCAGGCGAAAATGCTGGGACGCAGCTCATTTCGCTGCCGCGCTCTTGTCTTTTTGGGAGGCCTCGTCTATACTACGACTGTCTACAGTAGTGTACTTTCTTGCACTTCCTCCAGGCACTTGAGGGGTCGCGCACATCGTTGATAGATCCTCCTCTTTCTCTCCTGGCATGGAGCGGTGATTTTCTGCAAAGGAGGATTCCATGCCATTTGGCCCTCATCTGATCATTTCTTGTGAGAAAGAACAGTGGATTCTGGACCGCGTGTACTATGAACCGCAGCAGGATGATCAGGAGACTTTTGCGAGCGCTCTGGGTCAGGTAATCTACGATGCTCAGTGGTACGTGGTGACCTCTGAGCGTCCCTACAAACAGGGTTTGCCCAAAGGGATCTTGCTGCGCGTTGTTCTAATGGGGGAAGAGACCTTAACAGCTGCTCATGAGGAGGTGCTGCGGGCAGAGGGCTTCAGCCCGGAGGCCCCGGGCTGGGTGCTGCGCTTCCCTCTCAGTTGGGAGTTGGATCAGAACTATCGGCTGCTGCAAGAGGAGCTGGAGCGGCGGGTCGATCGCCGTGATCCTCGCCTTCCTCACGATGAGCATACCAGTGTGGCAGTGCACAATCTGAAGGCCCTCATAGAAGTTGCGCGTACAGCGCTCGGCCTCGATCTGGATAGCTCCTTTGAGAGCGTTAAGAAGCTGGATGAGCTGCTCCTCATGGAGGGGGTGGAACCGGAATGGCGCTTTCGGGTCTTCTCACCGGCGACGCTGATCGCCTGTGGCGACTATACGGCTGAGGTGGCTGTGCGCACCTTTCCTGAGCTGTACTGGAGCGACGATGAGCCGGATGAGGCTTATCCGCTGGCATTTGAGGGAAGCCTCACGCCAGAGAGTGGCAGGGGAGGAAAGATGAACCCACGCGGTAAGGCCAGGAAGCGCTGTCTTTACGGAGATGGAGACTCGCTCTATAGTTTGATCGCGGTAGTGATTGACCTGCTGCGCCGGAACCGCTCCTAGCTCTCTCTCAGCCGACGCGCCGGTGCTCCGGCCAGCCGTGCTGAGGTCAAGCTCTGGCAATGGCGGGACGGGGCGACCGGCGCGCGGTCTGTGCTCTGTTGCCTGCTAGCGAGGAGACAGCTACCAGTAGCGCTCTTCTGCCCACGGGTCGCCGCGGTTATGGTAGCCGCGCATCTCCCAGAAGCCCGGACGGTCCTCGGCCATGAACTCCAGCCCGTCGAGCCACTTCGCGCTCTTGTAGAAGTAGAGCTTGGGAACGACCAGGCGCACCGGGCCCCCGTGGTCCGGCTCCAGGTCCTTGCCATCGTGCTTGATAGCAATCAGCACGTCATCATCGTCCAGGCTGGAGAGCGGCATATTGGTCGTGTAACCGGTCCAGGAATGGGCCATGACGTATCTGGCGCTCGGCAGTGGGCGGGCGCGCTTGAGAATCTCGCGGATGTGGACGCCTTCCCAGGTGTTATCGAAACGGCTCCAGGTGGTGACGCAATGGATATCGGTGGTAATGGTCACCCGTGGCAGCGCGAGGAACTCTTCCCAGGTCAATTCAAAAGGCTGTTCGACCTCACCGGTGATCTTGAGTCGCCAGTCGGGCGGGAAGCTCGGTGTGCGCTCGTAGCTGAGCACTGGCCATTTCTTGGTCAGGTACTGGCCAGGCGGCAGCCGGTCTGGTCCCGGGCCCTCTTTAGCGTTGGGATTGGTCGCTCTTTCAGATGCCTGTCGTTTAAACAGACTCATGCTGCTGGACTCCTTATACCTGGTGATTTTCCAGGTGAGCAATAGCTGGCAAAGGTCAGTCGGACAGTATATTACATCAGTCATAACAGTCTCGCCCAGGGGAAAATTCCCCTGGGCTGTCAGAGAAGAGGGCGGCTCAGGAGGGCTGCGGATGGACGGGTGTTGTGCTTTAGTCGACCAGGCACTACAATAGAGGGGCGGCTGCGCAAGCGAGGGAGCCGGCCCAAGAGAATCAGGCTGCGGAAGCCTGAAGAAGGAGCATGATGGGCCGGGAGAGAGACCATCAGTGCTGGATCGAAGCCTGATCAGCTTCCTCGCTTCACGAATGAGCAGATAACCATACGGGTTGCCTACTGGCGGCGAGGCAGGAGGGAGCGAGCGATGATTACGGTGCTTCTGGCAATCGAGGGGACGCTGATTGTCATGGCGATCCTGACGGTGGGGCGTCTGGGATTTGGCCGGCGAGAGCCGTTTGTGGCTCAGCGCTTTCTACGCTGGTTCGGGGGGTATTTCCTCTTCAATCTTCTCTTTTGCTTTCTACTGGTCTACTTTAATCTGCCAGCTCTGACCGGGCCACTGGGAGGCTGGCAATGGGTGCTCTGGCCGCTGGCCATCAGCAGCCTGGCGAATCTCTTTGCGCTGGTGCGCCCGATTTTCGGGGCCAGAGAGGAGGGCGTGACAGGGACGGGGAAACATAGCGCGGCGCGCAGGCCAGGGGCCAGACAAGAGGAGACCAGCGGACAGAGTCAGTCCATCTCGCGGGGGAACGTGGCGGCTGGCCTGTTCGGGCTGGTAGTTGTGGGGATTGTTGGTCTGGTGGTTTCGGGGCTGATCGTCGTCTTTACTACCTGGTTTGATAGCAATGCCAAGGCTCTGGCGGCCATTCCCCAGATTAAAGCGGCCAACTCGCCGACGCTGCCCCCTACCGACCCCAACCATATTGTGCTTGTCAGTCCGGGTGTGGCGGCTTACGAGGGGCAGCAAGTGCTGGGGGCCACTGGCCAGAATCTGGGATCGACCTACAATCTCGATCCTAACAGCTACACTCTGCAGTCCATTAACCATCACCTCTACTACGTGGCACCGCTCAGCTACAACAATATCTTTGTCAATCTCTCCAACGCTCATACCCCTGGCTTCGTGGTTGTCGATGCTGAAAATCCCGAGGCGACGCCGCGGCTGATGACTGGGGGAGATAAGACCCTGGCCTATCTCCCGGGGGCCTTGCTCAATCAGGACCTGCTGCGTCACGTTTATCTGAGCGGCTACACTTATGGGCGCCTGATTGATCCAACGCTGGAGCTGGATGACCAGTATCATCCTTACTGGACCATCTCGCTGATGCAGCCTTCGCGTGGCTATACCGGTGACGTGCTCAGCGAAGTTCTGCTGGTTGATGCCCATACTGGCCAGATCACGCGCTATCGTCCCCAGGATGTTCCGAGCTGGGTGGATCGTGTGATGCCGGCGGCGACCATCACGCAGTACCTGCAGTGGTGGGGCCTCTACCATGCCGCCCCCTGGTTCAATCCTTCGGGGGCCAATCAGCAGGTGCCGGCGAGCGAACCCCAGCTGCTCTATAACAGCGTCGATCAGCCGGTCTGGTTGGTGCCGATGACCTCCTCCTCTCTCAATGACAATTCCAGCACGGGCATCGTCCTCTTTGATACCCATGCCAATCGAGGCACCTTCTACCCGCTGACTGGGATTGGCATCGGGAGCAATGTCGAGAATACTATTCAGTCGACGCGAGCCAACCTGCGCAGCTACGATGTTGATAGCGTACAGCTCTATCAGCTCTATGGAGAACCGACCTGGGTCGCTATCTTTGTCCAACATGTCAGCAGCGGCAGCATCTTTCAGGCTGTGGGCATTGTGGATGCGCGCAATCTCAATGGCAGTAATGTCCAATACGATACGACGCTGAGCGGCGCCTTGCAGGCTTATCAGCAATGGCTGACGCAGCAGGCATCTGCCGCTAACCGCCCGACCAGCGGCACCGTCAAAACCGTGGTGGGCAGGGTGGTGCGTATCGCCTCGGTTCAAGAAGGGTCAAATACGGTCTTTTACCTGCAGCTTGCTGGCCAGCCGTACATTTTTACTGCCAATCTCTCGCTTTCGCCGAAATTGCCGCTGGTGCAGCCTGGGGACGTGGTCAAAGGCGACTATTATGATAGCGGTGGGCAGGTGATGGTCTTTAAGACCTTTGACGATTTGAGTATTCAGCTCGCTGGACCAACGGAGACCCCGTCTCCGACGGCTTCCCCGCCAGTGACTCCGACGCCGCCCCCCGTGAGCAGGAGCACCCCTTCCGCTGGTCACTAGCCGAGACGTTGGGTGAGAGAGAGCGGCAGGGGAGAGAGCCGGAGTGGCAGTAGCACTATGAAGAAGGAGGGTTGGCATGCCTCATTATTTTACGCGCGAGGAGGCCGAGGCCCTACTACCTGTCATCTCGCCGATCCTGCTCCATATTCAGGAGCAGCGGCGCAGGCTCAGGGAGGGAGAGGAACGTGCTCATGCGATTCGTCTGCGTATCATGAAGAACGGTCACAATGTGAATGAGACTATGATGGAGATTCAGCGTGAGCAGGTTCTTCATCTACGGCGGCTACAGGAGGCGCTGGAGGAGCTAAACGAGTTGGGCTGTGAGTTGAAAGATCCCGATATGGGTCTTGTTGACTTTTTGAGCCTGCGCGAGGGGCGGGAGGTCTATCTGTGCTGGCATCTGGGGGAAGAGCGCATCAAGTACTGGCACCCGCTCGATACAGGCTTTCAGGGGCGTCGCCCACTGGATGAGGAGGAGAGGGAGAACGGAGCCTGAAGCAGGCTCTTGAGTCGGGACGAGACGGAACGACTCGGGGAGGAAGGTTGATGACTGTCAAAGAGGCTCTGGAGTGGGGGCGGCGTCTGCTCCAGGCGGCGGGGCGTCCCGCTCGGGAGGCTGGACGCGATGTGCAGGTGTTGCTTGGCCATGTCCTGGGGGTGGAGCGCTCGGCTCTCTATGCCCATCCTGAACGAGAGCTGACAGAGGCAGAGCTGCAGCGCTTGACGGCCTTGCTAGAGCGGCGTCAGCGCGGTGAGCCAGTTGCCTATTTGCTTGGTCACAAGGAATTTTTTGGGCTGGACCTGCTCGTCGATCGGCGCGTGCTCATTCCGCGCCCGGAGACGGAACTCCTCGTAGAGGCGGTTCTTGCAGAGGCCCGGAACCGCTTGAGCCGGGGAGAGGTACCGATCGTAGCCGATATTGGCACTGGCTCGGGAGCTATAGCCGTGGCTCTGGCGGTGAGCGAGCCGCGCCTGCCTTACCTGTATGCCTGCGATCGCTCGGCGGCAGCGCTGGAGGTTGCGCGGCTCAACTGTCAGCGGCATGGAGTCAGCCAGCGCGTGCGTCTGCTGCAGGGCGACCTGACGGAGCCGTTGCCCGAGCCGGTTGATCTGCTGGTGGCCAACCTTCCTTATGTGGGCACCGAAGAGCGCGAGCTGCTGGCCCCGGATGTGCGCGACTTCGAGCCAGCGGAGGCTCTCTTCGCCGGTCCCCGTGGCTTAACGCTACTGGAGCGCTTGCTACGACAGCTTCACGAGCGTCCTGTGCTTAAAGAGAGGGCGATGGTCTTTCTGGAGATTGGCTATCAGCAGCGTGAGGCGCTAGAGGCGCTCGCACGTCAGCTCTGGCCTACGCTGCAGCTTACTTGTCTGCGGGATTATGCGGGTCAGGAGCGCCTCCTCATTCTGACCTTCTGAGGCGTCTTCTCTACTGCAGGCTGGCCGAACCGAGAGCTGCCGGGGAAAGGCGACTACTGTAACGGTAAGGAGGGGAGAGCATGCCGCCTATCCTCTCTTTCCCTTGCTCCCCCCATTCTGGACTAGTATAAATCGGCGAACTCATTGCGTTCCTTTTGAAGGAGTCCGTATAATCGGACTACCGTCGTGTTTCTGGGTGGTCCCCTACCACGATGGAAATGGCAGGGATGGCCGGCCAGAGCGACGGAGAGGCAGACGAAGAACACGGTGAGGAGCAGCGACAGGCTCCTCACAGGAGACGGTACATGGTCCAGGCCGGTGACTTGCAGTTGACTATGGCGGCGCTTCTGCCTGTGGCTTCCTGGCTTCCTCCGCTGGCGCTGCCGTTGCTCGGAGGCATTGCTGCTTTTGTTCTGACCTATCTGCTGACCTTCGCTGTGCGGGCGCTCTGTCTCCGCATGGGTTGGCTCGACTATCCTTCAGAGCGCCGTGTGCATACGGTCCCTGTCCCTCGTTTGGGGGGCGTGGCTATTTTCCTCTCGTTTGTAGTGGCTTCGCTCCTCTTCTATACACCGGCGCGCAATATTCCTACTTCTCTGTATGTGGAAAGCACGGTTTACTGGCTCTTCCTGCTGGCTTCACTGCTCTTGGTGACGGTCCACCTCATCGATGATCTGATTGGTTTGAAACCTCTGATTAAGTTGCTGGCACAGACAGTAGCGGCGGCGATTCTCCTGGCGCCCTGGGAAGGGCGCTTTCATGGGATCTTTCTCTTCTCCTTCAATAATCCTTTTGCCCCTGGCTTGGTCTATCTGGGAGTGCATGATAATGCGATCACGCTAGCGGCGATCCCAGCCCTCTGCTTTACCTGGTTCTGGATGGTGGGCATGATGAATACGGTCAATCTGATCGATGGGGTCGATGGGTTGGCCGCAGGAGTGGTAGGGATCACCGGTCTGTTTACCGCTTTGATTAGCTGGGTCTTCCATCAGGAGAGTATCGCGGTACTGGCGGCGATCTTCACGGGCGCGGTGCTGGGCTTTCTGCCGCATAACTGGAATCCGGCGCGTATCTTTATGGGCGATACAGGGTCGATGTTTCTGGGCCTGGGACTGGCGGTGATGTCGACGATTGGCGGGGCCAAGCTGGCTCTGGCCTTGATGCTGCTCGGGGTGCCGATCCTCGATGTGGCGGTGGTGGCGATCAATCGCGTGCGCCACGGTCAGCGCCCCTGGCACTACGACAAGACGCATCTGCATCATCGGCTGATGGCCGCCGGGTTGACGGTGAAGCAGATCTGTTATCTGTTTTATGGGGTAACATTTGCCTTCGGGGTGCTGGCGGCTAGTCTCTCAATTTTGTCGCTCGATATCGCTAATCGTCAGAATGCGCATCTCTTCAAGTTTATCAGTATCCTGCTGGTGGTGGTGATTATGGTGGCCCTGATCGTGTGGATCGATTATCGCCAGCGTCAGCGCGGGGGACGCCTGCAGCTCGGCGACGCCACTCCGTCTGGTGACGCTGAAGGCCTTGCAGTGCCGACAGCGACCCAGGAGCAGGAGCCGACGCTGCCTGTGGAGCACCTGACCTCGACCCCTGCCCCAACGAAGAACCAGGCCAACGGCAATGGTCGGACGCAGCCAACCCCAAATGGCGAGAATGCTGCCCGCCTGGAGCCAGGAGAGCTGCGACTGCAGACCGGCATGGATCAGATGCATTAGTGGCCTTGAGCTAGCCAGGCTGGCTCAAGGCCATTGCCTGTACGTTGATACGTTTTTGTTGAGACCTGGTCGATCTTATCGACGTCTTTGTTCTTTCCTCGGCTCTATCATCACCAGGTCCTGCGATAAAGCAGACTCTGATCGCGCGGATTGCAGGGGTAGGTGGGAGAGGCTGATATATGCCCCATGAGGTAGTGCAAGGGTGCACAGACACGCTCTGGCTGATTTCCCTGTGGACCTCACAACAAGAAAAAGGACTAGCCAAAAGACTCAAGCCTGTGCTGGTCTGAGAAGACAGAGGAGGTTATCCTCGGATTGGGGGCAGGAGAGGATGGAGGCTTGAACCTGCAGCGGCAGAGTAAGGGTCTCCGCTTTTGGGAGTGCTCAACCTGCTCGCGGGGAGCCTGCCCATGTTGCTGGTGCTAAGCAGAGGATTGATAAAGCGGCTGCTGTTGCCCCGTTGGCTATGGGGTAGCCTGTCTATCAGCGCTGGTAGTCTCTTTGGGGCTTTGTGGCTGGCCATCCTGCTGCCGTCGCTCATGCTCTGGCTTGGCCTCTCCCTCATCGGCGGGTGGCTGCTGGGAGCTTCTCCCCTGGCAATTGTCATCTGCCTGCTGATGCTGGGCCTGGGTCTGGCGGCTGCCGCAGCTCTATCGTTGATGGACGG